>NZ_JBIWJF010000010.1:0-136648 GCF_044764985.1 Kitasatospora sp. NPDC093550 | reverse complement strand
GCGCGCCCGCGGCTCGCGCCGGGCCGCGCCGCCCCCCGGGCCCCCCCCCCGCGGGGGCGGGGCCCCGCCCCCCCCCCGCCGCGCGCCCCCGGGGGGGGGGGCCGCGCCCCCGCGGCCCCGGCGGCGGAGAACAGGAGGACGGACGCGGTCGTGGCGGCCAGCCGGGCCAGGTGTGAGCGCTTCATGCCGCCCACCCCAGCACGGCCGCCCGCCCGCTGCGACCACAGGACGCCCGCTCGGGTGGCCACGACGCCTGCGCCCGTCGCGCCCCGACGCCTATGATCCGGCTCGGAACGTCACTCATCGACGCCGGGGGATCACCATGACCGAGCCGTTGCCGACAACCGCCCACGTCCGCCTTTCGCGCGCGACCTTCGACCCGAGCCGGTTCGAGGAGGTCGACGCGATGAACACGAGGACCTCGGCCTACCTGGTCCCGGCCATCCAGCGGCTTCCGGGGCTGATCCACTTCTACGCGGGCGTCTCGCCGGAGGGATCGGCCGTCCACGTCAGCGTCTGGGACACCGTGGAGCACGCGCGGCAGCTGGACCACCTGAAGGAGATGGTGGTCGACGCCCGCGGGGAGGCGGAGGCGGTCGGCGTGACGTTCACCCCGATCGTCAACTACCCGGTCGCCTGGACCATCTGACCCGACGGCCGCTGGGGCCTGTCTCTTGGATTTCGTCGTCGCAGGCCCGGCAAGGATCCAAGAGACAGGCCCTTAGCCGCGGGCGAGCGCCGCGATCGCGGCCAGCAGCAGCGCCGAGCCCGCCACCAGGCCCGCGGTGACCGGCTCGCCGAGGAACAGCACCCCGATCACCGCCGCGGTGGCCGGCTCCAGCAGCACCAGCACAGCCGCCGTCGTGCCCGGGACGGCGGTCAGCCCGGCGAAGTACCAGCGGTAGGCGAGCAGCGTGGGCACGGTGCCGAGGAACAGCAGCGCGCTCCCGGTCACCGCCGGGTCCCCGGCCGTCGGCAGGACGCCCTGGGCGGCCGCGAGCGGGAGCAGGCAGAGCAGCCCGGTGGTGAAGGCGCCGGTGGAGGCCCGGGCCGAGCCGCCGCCCCGGGCCCAGAGGGTGAGTCCGCTCTGCCCGGCGCCCGCGAGGACGGCCAGGGCGACGCCGAGCGCCGGGCGCGGTCCGGCCGCCGGGGCGGCGACCAGCAGGACGAGCCCGGCGAGGGCCAGCGCGACGGCGGCCAGCGCGCGTCGGGTGAGGCGCTCCCCGAGCAGCACGTGGGCGCCGAGGCTGGTGAGCACCGGCCCGGCACCGATGGTGATCAGGGTGCCCAGCCCCAGGCCGGCGTAGCGCACCGAGCCGAAGTAGGCGCACTGGCTGACGGCCAGGCCGAGCCCGGTCAGCACCGGAGCACCCCACCGGGCCCGGCCCCGCCGCGCGGGGCGGGGGCCGCCCGTGGGCAGCAGGGCCAGGCAGAGCGCCGCGACGGCGAAGCGCCAGCAGGAGACGGCCACCGGGCCGAGGCCGCTGGTGCGCATCAGCAGCGCGGCCACGGCGCCGCCCGCACCCCAGGCGACGGCGGCGGCGGAAATGGACAACAGGCCGTGCCGGAAGGGCACGGCGGCGTACGAGGTCATGCGTCGCTACTCCACGATGAAGGCCGGTCGGTGTCCGCGGGGTGCGCGGGCGGCAGTCATCGCCCCGGCTGCGGGCAGCTCCCGCCGGGCCGGGGTGGGTGGAGTGGGCCGCCCGCTAGCGGGCCGGCGGGGGGAGGATCACGAGACGCACGGGGCCAGCGTACCGACCCGTCACGACCTGGTGGAGCGGGGCCCGGGGTCAGTCCTCACCCGGGCCGGGCGCATCACTATGCAGGGAACGTCATTTCCATGAATCGTCCGGGGTGTCCATGGTGCACCCTCGCGGACGGAAGCTCAATCAATGCTCAAATCTTGAACTTACCCTCAAGTAACGTAACAGACAACTGAACAGAATGCCTCCTACCAGGACGGATCTCTGGCAAAGAAAGTAAACATTCAGTAATGAAATCTGTGCAGAGCTCTATGAATAGCCCTACTGTGTGGCAACTCTCCGCGCTCCGTCCATCCCGGAGCCCCCACACACAGAGAGATCGTCCATGGCTTCCCTCAACCAGATCTCGCCGCCCGGACAGAGCACCGGCGCCGAATCCGGCACCACCAACCGGTCGCTCAAGCGCCACGTGGGCCTCATCGGCCTCATGTGGGCCTCGGTCGGCTCGATCATCGGCTCCGGCTGGCTCTTCGGCGCGAAGAACGCCGTCGTCGCCGCCGGACCGGCGGCCCTCCTCTCCTGGGGCATCGGCGCGGTCGCGATCGTGCTCCTCGCCTTCGTGCACGCCGAGCTCGGCGGGATGTTCCCGGTCGCCGGTGGCACCGCGCGCTACCCGCACTACGCCTTCGGCGGCCTCGCCGGCATGTCCTTCGGCTGGTTCTCCTGGCTCCAGGCCGCCACCGTCGCCCCGATCGAGGTCGAGGCGATGATCGGCTACGCGGGCCACTGGCACTTCGCCAAGAGCTTCCTCAACGCCAACGGCACCCTCACCACCAGCGGCTTCATCGTCGCGGTGCTGCTGATGGGCGTCTTCGTCGCGGTCAACTTCCTCGGTGTGCGGGTCCTGGCGGCCACCAACTCGATCGCGACCTGGCTCAAGATCGGCGTCCCGCTGCTCACGATCCTGGCGCTGTCGATCACCAACTTCCACGCCTCCAACTTCACCTCGCACGGCTTCGCGCCGTTCGGTGCCAAGGGCGTGCTCGCCGCGATCAGCTCCAGCGGCATCATCTTCGCGCTGCTCGGCTTCGAGCAGGCCATCCAGATCTCCGGTGAGAGCCGCAACCCCAAGCGCGACATCCCCCGCGCCGTGCTGGGCTCGGTCGCCATCGGCACCCTGATCTACGTCCTGCTGCAGGTCGCCTTCATCGGCTCGCTGCCGGTCAGCTCCTTCGTCAACGGCTGGGACAAGCTCGACTTCCCGGGCATCGAGGGTCCGTTCGCCGGCCTCGCCACCCTGATCGGCCTCGGCTGGCTCTCCTGGGTGCTGTACTTCGACGCCATCGTCTCCCCCGGCGGCACCGGCCTGATCTACACCACCTCCACCTCCCGCATCTCCTACGGCCTGAGCAAGAACGGCTACGCGCCGCAGAAGTTCGAGAAGCTGGACAAGAACGGCGTGCCGTGGTTCGGCCTGGTCATGTCGTTCATCACCGGTGTGATCTGCTTCCTGCCCTTCCCGAGCTGGCAGGAGCTGGTCGGCTTCATCACCTCCGCCAGCGTGCTGATGTACGCCGGCGCCCCGCTGGCCTTCGGCGCGCTGCGCCGCCGGCTGCCGAACCACGAGCGCTCCTACCGGCTGCCCTTCGGCGAGATCATCTCCCCGGCCGCGTTCGTGGTCTCCAGCCTGATCATCTACTGGTCCGGCTGGCACACCCTGTCCCGCCTGGGCATGGCCATCGTGCTCGGCTACGGCCTGCTCGGCAGCTACGCCTGGTACGCGATCCGCAAGGGCCTGCCGAACGCCCCCCGGCTGAGCTGGAAGTCCGCCCAGTGGCTGCCGGTCTACCTGCTGGGCCTCGGCCTGATCTCCTGGCAGGGCGGCTTCGGCGACGGCACCGGCCGGATCCCGATGTGGTACGACATGGGCCTGGTGGCGGTCTTCGCCCTGGCCATCTACTTCTGGGCGATCCGGGTGGCCCTGCCGGCCGACGCGATCCAGCGTGAGGTCGCCGACGTCGAGGTGGTCGACGCGGGCGGTCACTGATCCCCGGTCCGAACCACCAGGAAGGGCCCGCCGGTCGCAGGACGACCGGCGGGCCCTTCCGCGTGTCTCAGAGGCCCAGCACCGTCCGCAGCGCCATGGCCAGTTCGCCCTCCGGGTCGGGCACCGGGCCGGGCGAGCGCCAGGCGACGAAGCCGTCCGGGCGGACCAGGACCGCGCCCTGCGGGCCGATGCCGTGCAGCGCCGCGAAGTCGGCGCCCGGCTCCGGGGCCAGGTCGTCCTCGGCGCCGTCGCCGATCCGGTAGGTGTCCAGCGGGACGGCCAGCCGGTCCGCCGCCCGCCGGCCGCCCGCGTGCCAGGCGGCACCCTCCGGACCGGTGAGCAGCACCATCGCCTGCTCGTACAGGTCCAGCGTGGAGAGCTTCACGCCGGCGCGCAGCAGCCACTGGTGCGGAGCGCGGCTGCCCGGCTCGCCCGTCGACTCGAACTGCTCGGGGACGACGGCGCCCGCCCGGTCCGCGCCGATCACCGCGCCGACCGGGTAGCGGTAGCCGAGCGCCACCGCGAGCACCCCGGCCTGCCGGCCGACGCCCGGCACCACCGCGTAGCCCGGGTGGCTGTGCTCGGCGGAGCGGGCCGAGGCCCGCTCGCTGGTCACCCGGGCCACCGGCCGGCGCTCCTGCCCGTACGTCTCCAGCAGCCGCGGCCCGGCCCAGCCGCACAGCACGGCGGCGAGCTTCCAGGCCAGGTTGTGGGCGTCCTGGATGCCGGTGTTGGAGCCGAAGGCGCCGGTCGGGGACATCTCGTGGGCGGAGTCCCCGGCGAGGAAGACCCGCCCGGCGCCGTAGCGGTCGGCCACCCGTTCGGCGGCGTGCCAGGGCGCCCGGCCGGTCACCTCGACGTCCAGCTCCGGCATCCCGACGGCGGTGCGGATGTGCCGCTCGCAGCGCTCGTCGGTGAAGGCCTCCAGCGGCTCGCCGTGCTCGGGGTGCCAGGGCGCGTGGAAGACCCACTCCTCCTGGTTGTCCACCGGCAGCAGCGCGCCGTCCGCCTCCGGGTTGGTGAGGTAGCAGGCGATGAAGTGCCGGTCGCCGACCACCTCGGCCAGCCGCTTCGCCCGGAAGGTGATGCTGACGTTGTGGAACAGCTCGCCCTTGCCGCTCTGGCCGATGCCCAGGCGCTCGCGGACCGGGCTGCGCGGGCCGTCCGCCGCGATCAGGAACTCCGAGCGCACCACCCGCTCCTCGCCGGTCTCCCGGCTGCGCAGCACCGAGGTCACGCCGTCGGCGTCCTGCTCGAAGGACATCAGCTCGGTGCTGAACCGGACGTCCCCGCCGAGCTCGCGGGCCGCGCGCAGCAGCACCGGCTCCAGGTCGTTCTGGCTGCACAGGCACCAGGAGCTGGGGCTGAACCGGGCGAGCCGGCCGCCGGGGTCGATCTCGCGGAACAGCCACTCCTGCTCGGCGCCGGTCAGCGAGGGCGCCTGGAGGATGCCGTGGTTGGGGGCGAGGATCGAGGCCGCCTCGCGGATCGCCGGCTCGATCCCGGCCACCCGGTACAGCTCCATCGTGCGGACGTTGTTGCCCCGGCCGCGCGGGTGGTGCGAGGTGTCGGCGTGCTTCTCGACCAGCAGGTGTCTGACCCCGAGCCGACCGAGGAAGAGTGAGGCCGACAGTCCGACCAGCGAGCCGCCCACGATCAGGACCGGCACCCGGTCGTCGATCTTCGGATTCATCAATTGCTCCACCCTGTAAGGGGATTCCGCGGCCCGGTGACTGGGTTCGGCGCCGCCGTGGACGGGCCCGCTCCGCCGGGGGCCCCGCTCTTCCATCCCCCGCCGCGGGCCCGCTCTGCCGCCCCTTCGCCCGGATGGCCCGCAAATCTCGCGCCGCGCCCGGTGCGCCGCCCACGATCGACCTCAGGCCTGGCGCCGACCGCCCGGGCCGAACCGCCACCGCACCGCCTCCCAGGCCGGGGAGCACCCGCCGGGCACGGCCGACACGGCCCGCAGCGTGCGGCCCAGAGCAGAAAGTGGATCATGACAACTCTGTCCGAACCCCAGCCGAAGCAGCAGGACGAGTCCGACACGCGGCTGCGGGTGGTGCTGATGCTGGAGATCCAGGACGGCGCCCAGCAGCGCTTCCTCGACGTCTACGAGCAGCTGCGCCACCAGGTGGCCTCGGTCCCCGGCCACGTCAGCGACCAGCTCTGCCAGTCCATCAACGACCCGCGGCAGTGGCTGATCACCAGTGAGTGGGAGGACCAGGAGACCTTCCTGGAGTGGGTGGACAGCCCGGCCCACCGCGAGATGGTCAAGCCGATGCACGGCTGCGTCAGCGACAACTTCCGCTCGCTGCGCTACGCCGTCCTGCGCGAGACCTCGGCGGCCGGCTCCACCGGCACCCGGGCCCCCATGGAGGTGCCGCCCGGGCTGCCGCGCACCACGCCCGCCGGGCACGTCGGCCCGCCGAAGGCCGAGCCGGGCCCGGACGGCGTGGTCCGCCACGCGCTGACCTTCACCGTCAAGCCCGGCAGCGAGCCCGAGGTGGCGCGGATCCTGTCCGGCTACGCCTCCCCGAAGGCCGAGGTGGACGAGCACACCCGGCTGCAGCGCACCTCGCTGTTCATGCACGGCAACCGGGTGGTGCGGGCCGTCGAGGTGGTCGGCGACCTGGGCGACGCGCTGCGCCACGTGGCGATGCAGCCCGAGGTGCGGGCCGTCGAGGAGGCCATCAACCCGTTCCTGGAGGAGGCCCGTCAGCTGGGCGACCCGCAGGCCGCCCGGGCGTTCTTCGCCAGGGCCGCGCTGCCCGCCAAGCACCAGGCGATCGCCAGCGCCCCCGCCCCCGGCCGGCTGCACCGGCACGCCGTGCTCTACCCCGTCCGCCCCGGCCAGGGGCAGGCCGTGGCCGAGCTGCTGGCCGAGTACGACAACCTGGCCACCGCCGACCCGACCGGGCCGGTCACGGCGAGCACCGTCTTCCAGCGCGAGGACGTGGTGGTGCGCCTGGTCGACCTGCGGGTGCCGGCCGAGGCCGACCCGGCGGCCGCCCTGGGCGTCGCGGACGACCACGAGGCGGCCGTCCTCGCGCGGCTGCTCGACCTCGGCCCGCAGGGCGACCTGCGCACCGTCGCCGGGCTCAGCGCCTTCCTCGCCGCCCGCGCCATGAACCCGGTCACCGACCGCAGCTCCGACCCCCGCCACCACTGACGTTCCGTCCACTCCCGAGCGCACCGGAGGAAGACCACCATGACCACGCAGTACCCACGGATCGTCAACGTCGACGAGGCTCCGGAGAACCGCCGGCACGGCGCCGAGCTCCGCACCATGCTGACCCCGACCAGCTGCGGGGCGACCAGCGGCTTCATGGGCCTGGCGATCGTCAAGCCCGGTGAGCGGATCGGCGAGCACTACCACCCGTACTCCGAGGAGTTCGTGTTCGTCGTCTGCGGCGAGCTGGAGGTGGACCTGGACGGGAAGCCCCACCCGCTCAAGCCCGACCAGGGCCTGATGATCCCGATCAACATGCGCCACCGCTTCCGCAACGTCGGCGACACCGAGGCCCGGATGGTCTTCCACCTCGGGCCGCTCGCCCCGCGTCCCGACCTCGGCCACGTGACCACCGAGGAGAGCGCGGCCTCCGGCCCGCCGGAACACGCCAAGGTGGCCTCGTGACCCGGCGCGTCGCCGTCACCGGGATCGGTGTGGTCGCGCCCGGCGGGGTCGGGGTCCCGGCGTTCTGGGACCTCCTCACGGCCGGCCGCACCGCGACCCGGGGCATCACGCTCTTCGACCCCACCGGGTTCCGCTCCCGGATCGCCGCCGAGGTCGACTTCGACCCGGCGGCCCACGGGCTGGGCCCGGAGGACGTCCGACGGGCCGACCGCTACGTCCAGTTCGCGATGGTCGCGGCGGACGAGGCGATCGCCGACGCCGGCCTGGACCTCGCCGCCGAGGACCCGTGGCGGATCGCCGTCTCGCTCGGCACCGCCGTCGGCGGCACCACCCGGCTGGAGCACGACTACGCCCTGGTCAGCGCCGGCGGCGCGCGCTGGGACGTGGACCACCGGCGGGCGGAGCCGCAGCTGCACCGGGCCTTCGCGCCCAGCACGCTGGCCTCCGCGGTGGCCGAGCGCACCGGCGCCCGCGGCCCGGTGCAGACCGTCTCCACCGGCTGCACCTCCGGCCTGGACGCGATCGGCTACGGCTTCCAGGCGGTCGAGGAGGGCCGCGCCGACATCTGCGTCGCCGGCGCCTCCGACTCCCCGATCTCCCCGATCACCGTGGCCTGCTTCGACGCCATCAAGGCCACCAGCGAGCGCAACGACGACCCGCAGCACGCCTCCCGCCCCTTCGACGCCGACCGCGACGGCTTCGTCCTCGGCGAGGGCGGCGCCGTCCTGGTGCTGGAGGAGCTGGAGCACGCCCGCCGACGCGGCGCCCGGATCTACGGCGAGGTCGGCGGCTTCGCCACCTTCGGCAACGCGTACCACATGACCGGCCTCACCAAGGAGGGGCTGGAGATGTCCCGGGCGATCGACCACGCGCTCGCCCACGCCAAGGTCGACCGCACCGACGTCGACTACGTCAACGCGCACGGCTCCGGCACCAAGCAGAACGACCGGCACGAGACCGCGGCGGTCAAGCGCTCGCTCGGCGAGCACGCCTTCGCGACCCCGATGAGCTCGATCAAGTCGATGGTCGGGCACTCGCTCGGCGCGATCGGCGCCATCGAGGTCGTCGCCTGCACCCTGGCGCTCGCCCACGGCGTCGTGCCGCCGACCGCCAACTACGAGACTCCGGACCCGGAGTGCGACCTCGACTACGTGCCGCGCACCGCGCGCGAGCTGCCGCTGAGCCACATCCTCTCGGTCGGCAGCGGATTCGGCGGATTCCAGTCCGCCGTCGTGCTCAACAGAACGGGGTGAGTTCCATGACGTCACGTCAGCAGGGCCGCCGGGCGGTGGTCACCGGCCTCGGCGTGGTGGCACCGAACGGTGTCGGGGCCGATGCCTTCTGGAAGGCCACCAGGCAGGGCGTGAGCGTCCTCGACCGGATATCCCGCGAGGGCTGCACCGAGCTGCCGCTCCGGATCGCGGGCCAGGTGCGGGACTTCGAGCCGCAGTCCGCGATCGACAACCGCTACCTGGTGCAGACCGACCGGTTCACGCACTACGCGATGGCCGCCGCCGACCTCGCGGTGGTGGACGCCGGCTTCCGGCCCGACCCCGAACAGCCCTTCGCGGTCGGCGTGGTGACCGCTGCGGGCTCCGGCGGCGGCGAGTTCGGCCAGCGCGAGCTCCAGCAACTCTGGGGCCAGGGGCCGAAGTTCGTCGGCCCGTACCAGTCCATCGCCTGGTTCTACGCGGCCAGCACCGGCCAGATCTCGATCCGCGGCGGCTACAAGGGCCCGTGCGGCGTGGTCGCCAGCGACGAGGCCGGCGGCCTGGACGCCCTCGCGCACGCCGCCCGCTCGATCGGGCGCGGCACCGACGCGGTGGTGGTCGGCGCCGCCGAGGCCCCGCTCGCGCCGTACTCGATGGTCTGCCAGCTCGGCTACCCCGAGCTCAGCCTGGCCGAGCGGGCCGAGGAGGCCTACCTGCCGTTCACCGCGCGGGCCTGCGGCTTCGCCCCCGCCGAGGGCGGCGCGATGCTGATGCTGGAGGACGAGCAGGCGGCCCGGCGGCGCGGCGCCAACGTCCGGGCGCAGCTGGCCGGCCACGGCGCCACCTTCACCGGGGCCTCCCGCTGGGCGGAGTCCCGGGAAGGGCTGGCCGCCGCGATCCGGATCGCGCTGGACGAGGCCCGGATCGCGCCCGAGGAGATCGACGTGGTCTTCGCGGACGCGCTGGGCGTGCCCGCCGCCGACCGGGCGGAGGCGCTGGCGCTGGCCGACGCGCTCGGCCCGGCCGCCGAACGCGTCCCGGTCACCGCGCCCAAGACCGGTACCGGGCGGGCCTATTGCGGCGCCCCGCTGCTGGACGTGACCGCCGCCGTGCTGGCCATGGAGGACGGTGTCCTGCCGCCCACCCCCAACGTCACCGAGGTCTGCCACGACCTCGCCCTGGTGACCGGCCGCGCCCGTCCGGCCGAGCTGCGCACCGCCCTGGTGCTCAGCCGCGGGCTGATGGGCTCCAACTCCGCGCTGGTGCTCCGGCGCGGGGAGCGGTCCTGAACCTTTCCGTCACACCCCGAAGGGACACCCCCGTGAGCAACACCCTCAGCTATCCGGAACTCGCCGCGCTGCTGCAGGCCCGCGCAGGCGTCACCGTCGACCCGGACGACCTGGCGCAGCCGGGCGCGCACTTCGACTCCTTCGGCGTCGACTCGCTCGGACTGCTCGGCATCGTCGGCGAGCTGGAGAACCGGCACGGCCTCAAGGTCACCTCCGGCGCCGAGTCCGCCAAGACCCCGGCCGAGTTCCTGGAGCTGGTCAACTCCTCCCTCTCCGCGAAGGCCGGTGCCTGAGATGCCCGGACACACCGACAACGAGATCGTCATCGCCGCGCCGCTCGACCTGGTCTGGGAGATCACCAACGACCTGGAGAACTGGCCGGACCTGTTCAGCGAGTACGCCTCGGTCGAGGTCCTGGAGCGCGAGGGCGACCGCGTGCAGTTCCGGCTCACCATGCACCCGGACGAGAACGGCCAGGTGTGGAGCTGGGTCTCCGAGCGCACCACCGACAAGTCCGAGCTGGCGGTGCGCGCCCGCCGGGTCGAGCCCGGGCCGTTCGAGTTCATGGACATCCGCTGGGAGTACGCGGAGGTCCCGGCCGGCACCAGGATGCGCTGGATCCAGGACTTCGCGATGAAGCCCACCGCCCCGGTCGACGACGACGGGATGGTCAACCACATCAACAAGAACTCGCGGATCCAGATGCAGCTGATCCGCGAGAAGGTCGAGAAGCGGGCGGCGGAGCTGTGAGCGGCCTGTACCGGGCGCTGATCGTCGCCCGGATGAAGCCCGAGGCGGCGCCGGACATCGCCGAGGTGTTCGCGGAGTCCGACCAGGGCGAACTGCCGCACCTGATCGGGGTGACCGGCCGCAGCCTCTTCCAGTTCGGCGACGTCTACCTGCACCTGATCGAGGCCGACCGCCCGCCGGGCCCGGCCGTCGCCAAGGTCGTCGGGCACCCGGAGTTCCGGACTGTCAGCGACCGCCTGACCGCCTTCGTCCAGGCCTACGACCCGGCCACCTGGCGCGAGCCGAAGGACGCGATGGCGCGGGAGTTCTACCGCTGGGAGCGCTGAGCCGCAGCGCCCCCCGATGGGCCCGCCCCCGGCCGTGCGCCGGGGGCGGGCCCACGCGCGCGCCGGGCCGGGGCTGGCCCACGCGCGCGTGCCGGGCCGGGTGCCGCCCGGCGCCCGGGTGCGCTCGCCGTGCGAGGGGGGCGTCCCGGTTTCCGGGGCGGTTTCACCCGGATCGCCCGGGCACCCGGGTGAACACACCGGGGACTCCACCCGAAGGGCGCACAGTCCGCACCGGTGCCGCCACGCTCCGGTGGCAGGCGGCGGCACGGTGGTTGACGGTGGATCAGGCGCACCTCCCGCGAGTCCCCTTGCCCGGCACCGTGCCGGCGGTCGCGGCCCGCGCGCCGGAAGGATCATCCTCATGCGTTCTGCACGCACGCTGCTCGCCGGGGCGGCCGTCGCCGCCGTCCTGACCGCCGGCACCCCCATGGCCTTCGCCGACGGCTCCGCCGACCAGGGCAAGAACCTCACCTGGCAGGAGAAGCAGGACAAGCCCGGTGACAAGCCCGCCTCCGACGGTTCGAAGGCCTCCGACAGCATGAAGGGCTCGGACAGCAGTACCAAGGGCTCCGACAGCTCGAAGGGCGGCGCCGCCTCCGAGGAGCACAAGGGCACCGAAGAGCACAAGGGCTCGGGCGAGCACAAGGGCTCCGAAGCCAAGGACGAGGACCACAAGACCCCGCACGGCGGCGTGCACACCGGTGGCGGCGGTCTGGCGCTGTCCGGCGGTGGGCTCGCCTCCGGCGCGGTGCTGCTGCTCGGCGGCCTCGGGGCCGGTGCCTACGCCCTGCGCCGCGGCCGCCGCGCCTCCGGCGCGGTCGCCTGACGCCGGTCACCCTGGTTCCGCCGCCTCCGGGCGCCTCCCCCGGCCGGGGTGGGGCGCCCGGGGGCGGCGGGCCGTTCGGACCAGGTCGAGCGGAGGAGAGCAATGACGGGCGGTCCCGCCTCTGGAATGTCCCGGCTGCTGCGCGCGGGGATGGGCGCGGCAGCGGTCGGTCTGCTGCTGATCTACAACTCGGTGGACACCGGGCCGAGCACCGACGAGGCGGCCACCCAGGCCGCTCCCCCGGCGGCCACCGCGTCCGCCGCCCCCGGGCCCCCGGCCGCCGCCTCCCCGCAGCCGGCGGCCGCCCCGACCGCCCCGGCGGCACCGGCCGCGCCGGCGCTCAAGCGCGCCAAGCCGACCAGGCTGCGGATCCCGCAGATCGGCGTCGACGCGCCGTTCACCGAGCTGACCCTCGGCCCGGGCGGACAGCTCAACGCCCCGCCGCCGGAGGACAAGAACCTGGTCGGCTGGTACCGGGACGGCGTGACTCCGGGCGAGCGCGGCAGCGCGGTCGTCGCCGGGCACGTGGACACCACCAAGGGCCCGGCGGTGTTCCTGCTGCTCAGCCTGCTGCTGCCGGGCAACAAGGTCGAGGTGAGCCGCGCGGACGGCACCGTCGCGGTGTTCTCGGTCGACTCGGTGGAGACCTTCGCCAAGAACGCCTTCCCCGACCAGAAGGTGTACGGCAAGACCCCCGACGCCCAGCTCCGGCTGATCACCTGCGGCGGCACGTACGACAAGAAGCGGCGCGACTACCTGGACAACGTGGTGGTCTTCGCCCACCTGGAGTCCTCGCACAAGGCCTGACGCCGCGCACACGCGGACGACCGCCGGCCCCCGGGAAGTCGGGGGCCGGCGGTCGTCGGGTGCGGGGTGTCCGGGGTCAGCGAGTGTCCGCGGTCCCCGGGGTGTCCGGGGTCAGCCGCGGACGGTGGCCTCGAAGGCGTGCAGGTAGGGGTTGACCGGGCAGACCTCGGTGACCATGAGACCGGCCTCCTCCATCAGCCGGACCATGCTCGCCTCGGAGTGCTTGGCCCCGCCGACGTTGAGCATCAGCAGCAGGTCCATCGCCGTGGTGAAGCGCATCGACGGGCTGTTGTCGACCAGGTTCTCCACGACCACCACGCGGGCGCCGGGGCGGGCCGCCTTCACCACGTTGGCGAGGGTGCGGCGGGTGCTCTCGTCGTCCCACTCCAGGATGTTCTTGATGATGTAGAGGTCGGCGCGGACCGGGATGTCCACCCGGCAGTCGCCCGGCACCAGGCGGGCGCGGGCGGAGAAGGCGCCGCCGTCCTGCAGTCGCGGGTCGGCGCCGGCCACGACCTTGGGCAGGTCGAGCAGGGTGCCGTGCAGCGCCGGGTGCTTCTCCAGCAGGCTGGCCAGCACGTGGCCCTGGCCGCCGCCGATGTCGACCACCGAGTCGACGCCGGTGAGGTCCAGGTAGTCGGCGAAGTCCTGGGCGGACTGCCGACTGGAGGTGGTCATCGCCTTGTCGAAGACCTTCGCCGAGTCGCCGCCCTCGCTGTGCAGGTAGTCGAAGAACTCCTTGCCGAACAGCTCGGGGAAGACGTTGCGGCCGGAGCGGACCGCCTCGTCCAGCTTCGGCCAGGCCTCCCAGGTCCACGGCTCGGTGCACCAGAGGGAGATGTAGCGCAGGGAGTTGGGGGCGTCCTCGCGCAGCAGCCGGGACATCTCGGTGTGCTCGAAGCGGTCGTCGCCGCTCTCGGCGAAGATGCCGTAGCAGGTGAGGGCGCGCAGCAGGCGGCGCAGCTGACGGGGTTCGGTGTCGAGCGCGGCGGCGAGCTCGGTGACGGTGGTCGGGCTCTCTCCGAGCGCGTCGGCGACGCCGAGCCGGGCGGCCGCGCGGACGGCGGCGGCGCAGGCGGCGCCGAAGACGAGTTCGCGCAGGCGCATCGCGGCCTGCGGGCTGGTGTGGGCGGGTGCGGTGGTCATGGGCGCTTCCTTCGGGGGTGGGCGGCGAGGGGGTCGGGGTGCTCAGCAACGGCCGGAGGGCTCGGAGCGCTCGCAGGTGTTGCGGGCGAAGGTGTTACCGGTGGCCGGTCCGGCGTCGCGGTCGGCGAGGTCGGCCGGGCCGTTGCCGCTCAGGCGGTTGTCGGTGACCACGGCACGGGCGTTGGAGACGCCGACGACGCTCTTGAAGAGGACGATGCCGCCGGAGAAGTCCGAGGTGCCGGTGTTGTCGCGGACCTCGTTGTCGGTGACCCGGGTGTCCTCGGTGCCGGTGAGCACGATGCCGGCGCCCTGGATGGCGCCCAGGCGCGGGTTGGCCGGGCAGAACTTGTTGTTGGCGACGACCTGGTTGCGCCGTACGTCCAGGTCCCCGGCGCGGGGCAGGCCCTCGTCGCCGACCACGAAGACGCCGCCGCAGTTGCCGCTGATGTCGTTGTCCTGGACGGCCAGCCCGCGCAGCCGACGGACGGTGACGCCCACCCGGTTGCCGGTCAGCTCGTTGCCCTCGACCACGGTGCCCCCGGTGTCGGGCGCGCCGCCCTCGCGGTAGGCGTAGTTGGCGAGGAAGACGCCGGACTGGCCGTTGTCGGCCGAACGGTTGCCGACGATCCTGGCCCGGGTGGACATCTCCTGGCTGATGCCCTGCTGGCCGTTGTCGTGGACGTAGGTGTGGCTGACGGTCAGGCCGGTGGTGCCGCCGGCGTCGATGCCGTTCTTGGCGAAGCCGGTGACGGCGAGGGTCGCGACGGTGACGTCGGACAGCGGCTCGGCCTCGGTGCCCACCACGCAGATGCCGTGCCCGGCGGTGGCGCAGGCGTTCTCGGTGCCGGTGCCGGGGGTGATCACGCTGTCGGGTCCGGAGCCGAGCAGGGTGAGGCCGGGGGTGGTGATCCGGACGCTGCCCCGGTAGGTACCCGGGAGCAGCAGGACGGTGTCGCCGGAGCGGGCGGAGTCGACGGCCTGCTGAATCGATTCGCCGGGCCGGACGAGGTGCAGCCGGCCGATGTCGACGGCGTGGGCCGCGGGCGAGCCGGCCAGGGTGGTGAGGACGGTGGTCAGGGCGGTGGCGGCCGCGGTGGCCGCGGCGAGGTGGTGGACCCGTCGCGTGGGCATGAGTGGTGACCTGTCTTTCGGCGCGCGGTGCTCGTGGTGGGGCGGGGTGTCCGGCCCGTTCCAGCGGGGTGGACTGACGCGCTGTGTGCGGGCGGTGACGGCCGGTGGGTGCGGCCGTGTCGACGGTACGGTCGCCCGGGTGGGGCCGCCACCAGGGCTGGGCTGCGGGGCTGACGGGGCGTCGGCCGGAGGAGGGACGACCCGGTGTGGCGTGCCCGGCCGGACATGGCGACGCGCCCGACCGCGGGTGCGGTCGGGCGCGGAGGTGGTCGGGCGCGACGGGACTGGTCCGGTTCGTCAGTCGGCGGCCGGGGCCTGCGGGCCGAGGCGGACGGGCAGGGCGGCGAGGTGCCAGGCGGCCGGGTTCGGACCGCGCTCGACGGCCGCCGGTCCAACCGCGAGGGCCAGCTCCGGGTACGTCCGCAGCAGCACGCCGAAGGCGACCACCGCCTCCTCGTGCGCCAGCGCCGCGCCCAGGCAGCGGTGGGCGCCGTGGCCGAAGCCGAGGTGCACGTCGTGGTGCCCGTCGCGGTCGGGCGCGCTCGCGCGGCAGACGTCCAGGCGCTCCGGCTCGGCGTAGACCCGCGGGTCGTGGTTGGCGCCCGCCAGGATCGGCATCACCGCCTCCCCCTTGCGGATCGGGGTGCCGGCCAGGGTGAGGTCCTCCGTCGCGTAGCGCGGCACGCCGCCGATGGTCGGGCCGCACCAGCGCATCAGCTCGTCGACGGCGGCGGGCAGCAGCGCCGGGTCGGCGCGGACCAGGGCCAGCTGCTCGGGGTGGGCGAGCAGCGCGGCCGTACCGTTGCCGATCAGGGTGGCGGTGGTCTCGTGCCCGGCCACGATCAGGTTGAGGATCAGCGAGACGGTCTCCACCGGGTGGAGGGTGTCGCCCTCGGCGGCGGCCAGCTGGGAGAGCAGCCCCTCGGCCGGTTCGACCCGGCGGCGCTCGATCAGCTCGCGGGCGGCGGCCACCATGGCGCGCAGCGCCTCGTCCAGGCCGGGCCCGGCGCCCCGGCCGAGGTAGGAGCTCCACGCGCGCCACCGCGGACGGTCGGGCTCGGGGACGCCGAGGAGTTCGCAGATCACCGTGACCGGCAGCGGGTAGGCGAAGTGCGCGACCAGGTCGACCACGCCGTCCTGGTCCGCGTGCACGGGCAGCGCCCTGGCGTACTCCTCGGCCAGCCGCTCGATCCGCGGGCGCAGCCGCTCGACGGCGCCGGCCGTGAAGGCGGGGTGCACCAGGCCGCGCATCCGGCGGTGCCGGGCGCCGTCCGCGTCGAAGACCCCGGCCCGCAGGTACTCGGCGCACTCGGGCGGCATGCCGCGGGCGCGCCAGGTCTGCTCGGTGCGGTGGGCGGGGCCGGGCGCGCCGGCGACGTCGTCCGTCCGGTCCACGGTGGTCGCGCTGTTGACGAAGCGCGGGTCGGAGAGCACGGTACGGACGTCCTGGTAGCGGACGGCGATCCAGAAGGGGTCCACGCCGGGGATGGTGGCGCGGGCGAGCGGGGTGCGTTCGCGCAGGTCGGCGAAGGCGGTGAAGGGGTCGCGGACCAGGTGGTCGGCGCGCAGGTCGACGGTCTCGGGGTTCGCGGGGGTCTCGGCGGTCACGCGGTTCGCGGGGGTCTCGGCGGTCTCGGGGTTCGCGGGGGTCACGGGGGCCGCGGCGGTCTCGACCGGGTCGGCGGTGGTCACGGCTGCTCCTCGGGTGTCGTGCAGTCCAGGTGGTCACGGATCGTGACGGAGAACGGGCAGGGAGGCCGAGGGTTCCCGGACCGGATTCACTCGATCGAGCACGGAGGATCGTTTCGCCACCCCCTCACGGCCCGATCCCCGACCCCCCGTACCGGCCTGCCCGACACCACCGTCCGGCCGCGTGGCATGCTCGGGGCCATGACCACCGCGCCGCCCGCACCGCCCGTCGCCACCGCCCGCAACCCCATCGGCGCCCACGTCCCGGTGGCCGGCCGGGGGCTGGCCGGGACGGGCCTGGCGTACGCCCGACGGGTCGGCGCCGAGACGGTGCAGGTGTTCGTGGCCAACCCGCGCGGCTGGGCCACCCCCGCGGGCAACCCGGCGCAGGACGAGGAGTTCCGGATCGCCTGCGCCGAGGAGGGCGTCCCCGCCTGGGTGCACGCGCCCTACCTGATCAACTTCGGCTCGGACAACCCGGCCACCCGCGAACGCTCGGCCGCGTCGCTGCGGCACTCGCTGCGCCGCGGCCACGCCATCGGCGCCCTCGGCGTCGTGCTGCACACCGGCTCGGCGGTCGGCACGGCGCCCGGCGGCGGCTCGCGCCGGGCCGAGGCGATGGCACAGGTCCGCGCGGACGTCCGGCCGCTGCTGGACGAACTCGACGCGCTCGGCGAGGACGCGCCCTGGCTGCTGCTGGAGCCCACCGCCGGCCAGGGCAGCTCGCTCTGCTCGCGGCTCGAGGAGCTGGCCGAGTACGTGGAGGCGCTGGACGCCCACCCGAAGGTGGGCGTCTGCCTGGACACCTGCCACGCCTTCGCCGCCGGGCACGACCTGGCGGTGCCCGGCGGGGTGACGGCCGCGCTGGACGCCCTGGCGTCCGCCGCCGGGCCGGGCCGGCTGCGGCTGATCCACGCCAACGACTCCGAGGACGTCGTCGGTGCCCGCAAGGACCGGCACGCCAACATCGGCGCCGGGATGATCGGCGCGGAACCGTTCCGCGAGCTGTTCGAGCACCCGGAGACGGCGGGCGTACCGCTGCTGGTGGAGACCCCGGACCGCAAGCACGGCGGTGACGGCACCGGCCACGCGATGGACATCGCGGTGCTGAAGGACCTTCGGGAGCGGGCGGCGGTCCGCGGCCGGGGCGGTTCCCGCACGGGCCGTTCCCGCACGGGCGGTTCCGGCGGGCCCCGCACGGCGGTACGCGACCACGGCTGAGGCTGCCGGATCGCAGGGCCGGTGCGAGGCTGGACGAGTCCTTGCCACCCGTCTCCAGGGGGCCCCTTCATGTCGCCGACCCGGAACCTCGCCGCGCTGCCCTGCGGGCGCCGCAGCAAGTGGGTGGTGCTCGCCCTCTGGCTGGTGCTGCTGGTGGCCCTCGGCCCGCTGGCCGGCAAGCTCATGGGCGCCGAGGACAACCAGGCGTCCAGCTGGCTGCCCGGCAACGCCGAGTCCACCCGGGTGCTGGAGGAGCAGCGGGCGTTCCAGCCGGTGGACACCGCCCAGGCCGTCGTGGTGTACCAGCGGACCGGCGGCATCACCGCCGCCGACCAGGCCGAAGCCACCCGCGACGCCGCCGAGTTCGCCACCGTCCCGCACGTGGTCGGACGGGTGGTCGGCCCCGTGCTCTCCGCCGACGGCCAGGCGATGCAGACCATCGTGCCGATCGACATCGGCAGCAACGGCTGGAACGGCCTGAAGCCCGCCGTCGACCGGCTGCGCCAGACCGCCGCCGCCGACAGCAACGGCATGACCACCCACGTGACCGGCCCCGCCGGGACCGGCGCCGACCAGGCCAAGGCCTTCGCGGGCATCGACAGCTCGTTGCTCGCCGCCACCGTCAGCGTGGTGATCGTCCTGCTGCTGCTCACCTACCGCAGCCCGGTGCTGTGGATCCTGCCGCTGGTCTCGGCGGCCGGCGCGCTGTCCGTCTCCGAGGCGCTCATCTACCTGCTGGCCGAGCACTCCGGACTGACCGTCAACGCGCAGAGCGCGGGGATCCTGGTCGTCCTGGTGCTCGGCGCCGGAACGGACTACGCGCTGCTGCTCACCGCCCGCTACCGCGAGGAGCTGCGCCGCCACGAGGACCGGCACGAGGCGATGGCCTTCGCCCTGCACCGCGCCGGGCCCGCCATCCTCGCCTCCTCGGCGACGGTGATCGCGTCCATGCTCTGCCTGCTGATCGCCGAGATGAACTCCACCAGCGGCCTCGGCCCGGTCTGCGCGATCGGCGTCCTGGTCGCGTTGCTGGCCATGCTCACCCTGCTGCCCGCGCTGCTGGTGATCGTCGGCCGCTGGGTCTTCTGGCCGGTCCGGCCCGGGTACGGCACGCCCGAGCCGACCAGGACCGGCCGCTGGGCGCACATCGGGGAGTGGATCGGCCGCCGGCCCCGCAAGGTGTGGGTGGGGACGGCGCTGGCCCTCGGCGTCTGCTGCGTCGGGCTGGTCTCGCTCGACGCCAACGGCCTGAGCACCGCCGGGACCTTCACCGGCAAGCCGGACTCGGTGGTCGGCCAACAGGTGCTGCAGCAGCACTTCCCGGCCGGCACCGGCGCGCCGCTCACGATCATCTCCACCGCCCCCGGCGCCCCCGCCGTACGGGAGGCCGCCGGGACGACCCCCGGGGTGGCCGCCACCACGGCACCGACCTTCCACGACGGACAGGCCCTGTTCCAGGCCACCCTCACCGATCCGCCGGACAGTCAGGCCGCCAAGGACACCGTCGACCGGGTACGGGCCGCCGTGCACGCCGTGCCGGACGCGGACGCCAAGGTCGGCGGCAGCACCGCGGTGATCCTGGACGCCGGGCGGGCCGCCGGCAACGACAACCGGGCGATCATCCCGCTGGTCCTCGGCGTGGTGCTGCTGATCCTCGCGGCGCTGCTGCGGGCCGTCACCGCGCCGCTGGTGCTGATCGCGACCGTGGTGCTGTCGTACGCGGCGGCGCTCGGGATCAGCGCCTTCTTCTTCGCGCACGTCTTCCACTTCCAGGGCGAGGACAACGCGTTCCCGCTGTTCGTCTTCGTCTTCCTGGTCGCGCTGGGGATCGACTACAACATCTTCCTGATGACCCGGGTGCGGGAGGAGTCCGCCCAGCACGGCACCCGGCAGGGGGCGCTGAACGGGCTGTCCGCCACGGGCGGGGTGATCACCTCGGCCGGGCTGATCCTGGCCAGCACCTTCGCCGTGCTCGGGACCCTGCCGATCGTGGGCTTCGCCGAGATCGGCTTCGCGGTGGCGCTCGGCGTGCTGCTGGACACCCTGGTGGTGCGGTCGGTGCTGGTCACCGCGCTCACCATGGACCTCCGGCGGCACATGTGGTGGCCGGGGCCGCTGTCCCGGGCCGACGCTCCCGGCGAGGTCGCGGAGGCCGTGCCGAGCGGACGTCGGTAGCCGGACCGCGGTAGCCGGACAGCCGGACAGCGCTGAGCCCGGGAACCGCTGGGGCGGTTCCCGGGCTCAGCCGTCGGTCAACGGCCGATCAGCCGCAGTCGCAGTCGGACTCGCTGTGCTCGTGGGCGTTGAGCCACTGGGCGTGCGGGCCGAACAGGCCGACACCGGCCGAACCCGACTCCAGGCTCGCGCTGGACGAGGTCTGCGACGCCCCCCAGTGGGCCATCGCCGGCACCGGCGCCGCGAGAGCGGCGGCGCCCGTGACGGCGACGATCACAGCGAGCTTGCGGATGTTTCCACGAAGCGACATCAGATGTCCTTTGGGTGGTCTGTGTGGTCTCTGGCATGAAGGAGTGCTCCGGAGCCGGCCACCAGCACACCCGGCCACCCCGCAGCACCCGCACAGGTTTGCACACGAACGCGCACGAACCCGCCCTCGCCGCAACTCCGCTGGGGCATTCGGGTGACGCAACTCCCTCGCCCGGCTGAACCGGTTCGCCCGGTGGCGCACCTAGCCGAACGGCTGGACGAGGCACGCCGGACGAGTGCCCGTCCGGCGGCCGCGCGACCGCAAGTCTTGCGGTGAGCGACCGGGCGAACTGAACAAATCCCGTCGATTTGGTGCGGGATATCCCCTGGTCCGAGCATGAACGGTCGCTCCACGCGCTCACCCCGCGCGAGCAGGGGCACGAGCTGGACCACGAAAGGCGCACCACCCTCATGCAGACCAGCCCCGCCGCACCCCGGCAGGCGACCCGCCCGAACACCGCGGAGACCGCGGTGACCCCGGAGGCGCCGGGAGCAGCCACCCCCGCCGCCCCGGAGAAGGGCCGCCGGTTCGGGCTGGCGACCGCCACCGCCCTGGTGACGGGCAACATCATCGGCGGCGGCATCTTCATGATCCCGGCCGCCGTGGCCCCGTACGGGACGGTCAGCCTGGTCGCCTTCGCGGTGCTCACCGTCGGCGCGATCGCGCTGGCGCTGGTCTTCGGGCAGTTGGCGCGCCGCAGCCCGCGCACCGGCGGACCGTACGTCTACGCCCGCGAGGCCTTCGGGGACTTCGCCGGCTTCCTGTCCGCCTGGTCGTACTGGATCACCACCTGGGTCAGCAACGCGGCGCTCGCCGTGGCCGCCGTCGGCTACCTGGACGTCCTGCTGCCGGTCGGGCACTCCACCGCGTTCGGCATCACCGCCGCGCTGGCCTTCCAGTGGCTCCCCGCGCTGGCGAACCTGGCCGGGACGCGGTACGTCGGTGCCGTCCAACTCGTCTCCACCGTCCTGAAGTTCGTCCCGCTGCTGCTGGTCGCGGTGGGCGGCCTGTTCTTCTTCGACCCGAAGAACCTCGGCCCCTTCGACGCCAACGGCCAGGGCTGGGCGGGCGGGATGACCGCCGCCGCGGCGATCCTGCTCTTCAGCTACCTCGGTGTGGAGTCGGCCGCGATGAGCGCGGGCAAGGTCCGCGACCCGGAGCGCAACGTGGGCCGGGCCAGCGTGCTCGGCACCGCCGGTGCGGCGGTGGTCTACCTGCTGGGCACGCTCGCGGTCTTCGGCAGCGTCGCGCACGAGCGACTCGTCCACTCCACCGCGCCGTTCTCGGACGCCGTCGACGCGATGTTCGGCGGCTCCTGGGGCGGAACGGCGATCGCCGTCGCCGCACTGGTCTCGATGACCGGTGCCCTCAACGGCTGGACGCTGCTGGCCGCACAGGCGCCGTACGCGGCCGCCGAGGACGGCCTGTTCCCCGCCGCCTTCGGGAAGGAGCGGCGCGGGGTGCCAGTCTTCGGCGTGCTGGTGAGCGTCGCCCTGGCCTCGGTGCTGACGGTGCTCAACTTCGCCAGCGGCGCGAAGGGCGCCTTCGACATCCTGGTGCTGGTCACCACCTTCACCGCGACCGTCCCCTACCTGCTGTCCACCGCGGCCCAGTTGTACTGGCTGGTGCGCGGCGCCACCGACAAGGTGGACAACGGCCGACTGGTCCGGGACGCCGCCCTCGGCCTGGGCTCCTTCGCCTTCTCGCTCTGGCTGCTCGCGGGCGCCGGGTACGCCGCCGTCTACCAGGGCGTCCTGTTCCTCTTCGCCGGGATCCTGGTCTACGTGTGGATGGCGGGCCGACGCCGCCCGAACCCGTAACGGGAAGCCGTCGGTACGGGCGCGGCGGGCGCGGCTGCGCCGGGCCGGGTGGTGGCGGGGTCCGGCCGGAGCCGGCTCACCCGGCGCCGGGTCGGATCCGGACGCGGGTCGCGACGCTTCCGAGGGCCAGCCAGCCGGCGGCGAGGAGCCATCCGGCGAGCACGTCCAGCGGCCAGTGCACAAGCACGGCCGCGAGCGCGCCGAAGGCCGCCCAGGTGGCGACGAGCACGAACGGCCACCGTCGTCGCGGCCCGCTCATCGGTGCTTGGCCCGGCGGCGGGAGCGCCGGAGCTCCAGCAGAAGCGGCAGCAGCGAGACGAGGACGACGACGGCGACGATCGGCAGCAGGTACCGGTCGACGTTCGGTACCGAGGAGCCGAGGGCGTAGCCGGCCAGGACGAGGCCGAACGTCCAGACCAGGCCGCCGACGACCTGCCACAGGGTGAAGGTGCGGACGTTCACGCCGAGGGCGCCGGCCAGCGGGTTGAGCACCGTGCGCACCACCGGGACGAACCGGGCCAGGACCACGGCCTTGCGGTGCCCGTAGCGGGCCAGGAGTTCCTCGGCGCGCAGGGCGCCCGCGTGCAGCCGCTCGCTGCGGGAGCGGGCGAGCAAACCCCGCCCGCCGCGCCGTCCGATCAGGAAGCCGACCTGGGCGCCGGCGAGGGCACCGACGGCGGAGGCGGCCAGGACCTGGGCGAGGTCCAGGTGGGGCCCGCTGCGGGCACCGGTGGTGCAGAACAGTCCGGCGGTGAACAACAGGGAGTCACCGGGCAGGAAGAACCCGATCAGCAGGCCGGTCTCGGCGAACAGGACCACGGCGATGCCCAGCGCGCCGAACGCGCCGAGCAGTGATCCGGCGTTCAGGGGGTCGACGGCCAGCGGGTCGAGGGCCAGGGCGTGGACGGCCGGCGGGGCCCAGGGGGACCACATCGCGAGGGGGCCTTTCCGGGAGAGGGGCTCGGGGCGGCCGCCGCGGACCGTCTCCACTGCCAGGGTGCCTCACCCGGCCGCCTCGGCCGGACACCGCCGCGAGGGCGGCGGGGCCGGCGAAGGTGCGCGCCCGGCTGCGGGACGCCCTGCGCCCGGGCCACCGCTCAGGCCTGAGCGCAGGCCGTCCGCTCAGGGCCCGCGCTCAGGCCCCGCGCTCAGGCCGCCCGCTCGGCCGGGCGGGGCAGACGGCTGCGGACCGCCCACACGGCGGCGGCGAGGACGAAGCCGTACACCGACACCAGGCCGTGGCCGTTGTCCTGGGCGACCCACATGGCGAGGCCCAGGGCCGGGACACCGGCCGCCAGGGCGATCTCCTTGGGGAGGCGGGTGCGGGTGAGGAAGGCGAGGGCGAGGGTGGCGCCGAGGAAGTAGGTGGCGCCGGAGCTGCCGGCGAAGTTGCGCGGGTCGGTGCTGGGGCCGTCGCCGAGACCGAACAGGGTGTCGACGCGGCCGGGCAGCACGATCCCGGCGAGGAAGAAGGCGAGGGTGAGCGGTCCGCCCCAGTACCACTGGGCGAGCGCGGCGACGGCGGCGAGGGTGACGAGGTTCCACAGGCCGCCGAAGAGGCCGCCGTTCTGCAGGAACACCGAGGTGAACTCGCGCCACCAGCCCGACTTCGACGGATCGGCGTCGAGCGCGTCCATCGCGCCGGACCAGACGAGCTGGAGCAGGACCCCGCCGACGGCGAGCGCGGTCAGGGCGATCGCCGCCCAGGGCAGCGGCCGGCCGCGCAGGGTGTCGCGGCCGACCACGCCCAGCCCGCAGTTGACCATCATGACCATCAGCGCGGCCGTGGTCACGTTGAAGACGATCGCCTCCATGGCCTGGCCCTCCCCCCGGTTCCCGGCGTTTCCAACACCGTTCGAAATCTGACGGCGCAAAACTAGCACACCTTTCGAACGGTGTTGGAAAGGTGTGTACGGTGGACCGCATGAAGCTCACCAAGGAGCGCATCGTCGACGCGGGCATGGCCGTCTTCGCCGAGGTCGGCTACCAGAACCTGTCCATGCGTCAGGTCGCCGACCGCCTCGACACCCACGCGGGCAGCCTCTACTACCACGTACGCGGCAAGGACGAACTGCTCGCGCTGCTGGCCGACCGGGTCTGCCGCCAGGCCTACGACGCCGGCACCGAAGCCCTCGCCGGCCTCCCGCCCACCGCCGACTGGCGGGACCGCATCGCGGCCCAGGCCGACGCCCTGCGCCTGAGCATCAAACAGCACCCGGGCGGCGCCCACCTCCTCGCCGAGAGTCCCGGCACGCTCGGCACCGGCGCGCTCTCCCTGATGGAACGCCTGCTGCGCACCCTGCTCGACGCCGGCCTGCCCGGCGACCACCCCGGCATCGCCGCCGACACCCTGCTCAGCCACGTCACCGGCTTCGTGCTCCAGGAGCAGAACCAGCCCGCGGCACCCCCGTCCGTCACCCCCGAGCTCCACGCCGACCTGCGCGAACGCTTCCCCCTGCTGATGGGCCCCGCGATGCCGCGCCTGGGCCAGGACGAGAAGTTCGCGCGCAGCGTCCGGCTGCTGTGCGCGGGCTTCGCCACGCTGCTCACGGACGGTCAGGCGGCGAGTGGCTGAGTGCCGGAGGCCGAGTGCCCGGAGGCCGAGCGCCCGGAGGCCGAGTGGCGGGCGGTTCGGCAGTGGGCGGGGGGCGGCGGCGCGCGGGGACGTGACCCGGATGCCCCGGTCGGCGGGCGGCGCACCGGGGGCGGGCCTACGGTGCGGTGCCAGGGGGTCCTCCGAGCGGAAGGCTGTTACTGGCATGGCGGGTAGGTTCGAGCTGTACGTGGACGAGAGCGGGATGCACCGGTTCCGGCTCAAGGCGAGCAACGGGTCGGTCGTGGTGACCGGGGACCCGGAGGAGAGCAAGGACGACTGCCTGAAGAGCATCGAGTCGATCCGCAAGCTCGCGCCGTACGCGGAGCTCAAGGAGGCCGCCGGGTCGATGTGAGGCCGCAGCGGCGGCAGGCCGCGGTGAACGCGGGTCGGTGGTGCAAATCGCCGACCCGCGTTCGCTTGTACGACAGATCCCTTTGGCCGGGTGCACGCCGGGCACGGACATAACACTGGCATGCGTGTCGTCATCGTCACCGAGTCCTTCCCGCCCGAGGTCAACGGGGTCGCCCACAGCGTGCTGCGGACGGCCGAGCATCTGGTCCGCCGGGGTCACCGGCCCCTCGTCGTCACCCCCGCGCCGGCGCGGGGCGCGCAGTGCCCGCCGGGGACCTTCGGGAGTGCCGCGGCGGAGATCCCCGTGGTGCTCATCCCGTCGATGCCGCTGCCGGGGTACCCGCAGGTGCGGATCGCGCTGCCGAGCCGGCAGCTGGCGGCCGCGGTCGCCGGGCACCGGCCGGACGTCGTGCACCTGGCCAGCCCGTTCGTGCTCGGCGCGCGCGGGATGCAGGTGGCGGCCCGGCTCGGGGTGCCGGCCGTGGCCGTCTACCAGACGGACCTCGCCGGCTACGCGCACGCCTACCGGGCCGGGCGCGGACTCGGGGAGGCCGCCGCGTGGCGGCGGATCCGGGCCGTCCACCGGGCGGCCGCCCGTACCCTGGCACCGTCCACCCCGGCCGCGCAGGACCTGACCGCGCACGGGGTGCCCCGGGTGCAGCTGTGGCCGCGCGGGGTCGACTCCGTGCGGTTCCACCCCGGGCACCGGGACGAGGCGCTGCACCGGGCGCTCGCGCCGGGCGGGGAGGTGCTGGTCGGGTACGTCGGGCGGCTGGCGCCGGAGAAGCGGGTCGACCTGTTGGCGGCGGCCTCGGTGCTGCCCGGGGTGCGGGTGGTGGTCGTCGGGGACGGCCCGTCGGCGCCCGGGCTGAAGGCCGCGATGCCCGGCGCGGTGTTCCTGGGCCGCCGGACGGGTGAGGAACTGGCCCGCTGTTTCGCGACGCTGGACGTTTTCGTGCACACCGGCCCGCTGGAGACCTTCTGTCAGACCGTCCAGGAGGCGATGGCGAGCGGGGTGCCGGTGATCGGCCCGGCGGCGGGCGGCCCGCTGGACCTGGTCGCGCACCACCGCACCGGCCTACTGGTGCCGCCCCGGGACGGCGCGGCGGTGGCCCGGGCGGTGGCCGAGCTGGCCGCCGATCCGGTCCGGCGGGCCGCGTACGGGCAGGCCGGACGGGCGGAGGTGACCGCGCGCACCTGGGAGGCGGTCGGGGACCTTCTGCTTCGGCACTACGCCGAGGTACTGGCGGAGCACCGGGGGGTGCCGGTGGCGTCCCCGGCACCGGTGGTGGGGCCGGTGGCGTCCCCGGTGCCGGTGGTCGGGCCGGTGGTGGAGGGCTCGGCGGCGGGCGCTCCGGCGGACGCGGAGACGATCGCGGAGGAACTGCCCGCATGACCGCCGCGCGGCACGGCGAGGCGCTGACCGTCGTACGGCTCGCCAACTTCGTCACCCCGGTCTCCGGCGGGCTGCGCACCGCGCTGCGACACCTGGGCGCCGGCTACCGGGCGGCCGGGCACCGGCCGGTGCTGATCGTGCCCGGGGAGCGGCGCTCCGAGGAGGAGACCGAGCAGGGCCTGGTGATCACCCTGCCCGGGACGGTGCTGCCGGCCAGCGGCGGCTACCGGCTGCTCACCGACCGCCGGGCGGTGGCCGCCGAACTCACCCGGCTCTCCCCCGACCGGCTGGAGGTGTCCGACCGCACCACGCTGCGCTGGACCGGCGGCTGGGCCCGGCGGCACGGGGTGCGGTCGGTGATGGTCTCGCACGAGAGCGCCACCGGGGTGCTGCGCACCTGGGGCGTCCCCGGGAGAGTGGCGAGCGCGGCCGCCGACCGGCTGAACGCGGCGACCGCCCGTTCGTACGACTCTGTGCTGTGCACCACCGACTGGGCGGCCGCGGAGTTCCGCCGGATCGGCACACCGAACCTGGTCCGGGCACCCCTCGGGGTGGACCTGGACACCATGCACCTCCTGCCGCCGGCCGAACGGGCGGTGGAGCGGGCGCGGTACGCCGCGCCGCAGGAGGTGCTGCTGGTGCTCTGCTCGCGGCTCGCGGCGGAGAAGCGGCCCGAGCGGGCCATCGAGGCGCTCGCCGCCCTGCGGGCGCGGCGGGTGCCCGCCGTCCTGGCGGTCGCCGGGACCGGCCCGCTGCGGGAGCGGCTGGCGGACCGGGCCGCCCGGCTGGGGCTCCCGGTGCGCTTCCTCGGACACCTGAGCGGGCGCGCGGCGCTGGCCCGGCTGCTCGGCTGTGCGGACGTGGTGCTCGCGCCCGGACCGGTGGAGACCTTCGGACTGGCCGCGATGGAGGCCCTGGCCTGCGGGACCCCGGTCGCGGTCAGCCGCTCCTCCGCGCTGCCCGGCCTGGTCGGACACGCCGGGGCGGCGGCGCCGGACACCGGACCAGGGTTCGCCACCGCGGTCCGCCGGTTGCTGGACCGGCCGGAGGACGTGCGGCGGGCTGCCGCCCGCTCGCAGGCGGAACGGTACGGCTGGCCGGCGGCGGTCACGGCGTTCCTGGCGGCGCACGGAGTGCGGAACGGCGGAGTGGTGGGAGGAGGTCGCGACGGTCGAGCGGCGGGAGGAGGCCCGGACGGCGGAGCGGCCGGAGGGGGCCGGGACGGCGGAGCGGTGGAAGGGGGCCGGGACGGCGGAGCGGTCGGAGGGGGCCGGGACGGCGGAGCGCTGGAAGGGGGCCGGGATGAGCGTGCTCGGCACGGGGCCTGAGCGGGCGGCGGAAGAGCGGTCGCCGGCGGGCGGGTTGGCGCGGTTCGTGGCGCTCGGGGACTCGCTGACCGAGGGCATCGGGGACGCGGTCGGCGAAGGGTGGCGCGGGTGGGCGGCCGTTCTCGCGGACTCGCTGGTGCCGGCGGGCCGGAAGGCCGAGTTCACCAACCTCGCGTACAGCGGGGCGTTGACAAGTGACCTGACGACGCGTCAACTGCCCGAAGCGCTGGCGCTGCGACCTCAGCTGGCCGCCGTGCTGGTCGGCGGCAACGACACCCTGCGGGCGGGCTTCGACATCCGGCGCACCACCCTGGAGTTGGACGCCACCATGGGGGAACTGTCCGGCCACGGCGCGGTGTTGCTGACCGCGTGCCTGCCCGACCCCGGCACCCTGCTCGGGCTCCCGGCGCCGCTCGCCCGCCCGCTGGCCCGGCGGATGCGGGCCGTCAACACCGTGGTGCACGCGCTCGGCGCGCGCCACCGGGCGGTGCACCTGCACCTCGCCGAGCTGCCGTGGCTGGAGGAGCGCCGGTTGCTGAGCGTGGACCGGCTGCACCCCAGCGCCGCGGGCCACCACCTGATCGCCCGCCGCTTCCACGAACTGCTCGGCCGGGCCGGGCACCCGCTCGGACCGACGCCCGCCGCCGCCCCGGCCGAACCCCCGCCGGGCCGGGCCGCCGACCTCTGGTGGATGGCCACCCGGGGCACCCGCTGGGTCCTCGCCCGCAGCACCGATCTGCTGCCGGGGCTGCTGGCGCTGGCGGCGGTGGAGACGGCCGCCCGCCTGCGCGGCGCGAGCACGCGGTACGACGAGCGGATGGCCCGCGCGACGGCGCAGGCGCTGGCGTCGCTGGGGTAGTGGGGCAGGGATGCCGTTCACGGCCGGTCTGGACGGCGTCACCTGGTCATGGTGGTCGAGGTCGTGGCCGGCCGGGAACCATGGGGGTGACCCGGGCTGTCGTGACCGGGGGACAACGTGGCGGAGGGAGCCGGGGTGGAGAGCGTGGACGCGGGCGGTCGGGGGATTCTGGCGGCGGCCGGGGTGCTGTTCCCGGACCGGGACGGGCGCCTGCTGGTGGTGCGGCTGCCGTACGACCGGAAGCACCCGGTCGCGATTCCCGGTGGCGGGTGGGAGCCGACGGACCGCTCGCCGCGGGACACCGCGCTGCGCGAGATCGCCGAGGAGCTCGGGCTCACGCCCCGACTGGGTCCGCTGGCCTGCGTCGACTGGGCGCTGCGCGAGGGCCGTCCGCCGATCGTGGCGTACCTGTACTGGGCCGAACCGCTGACCGAGCACCAGGCGGCGGCGATCCGGCCGGACGCGGCGGAGGTCGGCGGGTGGACGTGGCTGACCACCGAGCAGGCGGGCCGGGCCCTGCCGCCGCGACTGTCGCGCCGGGTGACGGCCTGCCTGCGGGCACCGCGCGACGCCGGACCGCTGGAGCTGGAGGACAGCCGGCCGACCGGACACACGCTGCGGGAGCTGCCCGCCGACGGGTCGGCGCCCGAGTACCTCGGACTGGCCGCCGCCCCGGACCTGCACCCGGAGGCCCGGCAGCGGCCGGAGCCGCCCCTGGACGAGGCGACCTTCTACGCCACCCGGCCCCGGATCCGGGCGAAGGCCCGGGCGCTGTTCACCGACTCCGCCGGGCGGGTTCTGCTGGTGCGGCTGCGGCCGTGGGACGGGCCGAAGGGGCAGGACCCGTACTGGACGCTGCCGGGCGGCAGCGTCGAGGCGGCGCGGGAGACGCCCCGGACGGCGGCCCGGCGGGAGATCCGCGAGGAGCTGGGGTGGGAGGTCGAACCCGGGAAGCTGCTGGCGCTGGACTGGCAGCCGGGCGCGGCGGCCGATCCCGCGGCCGACGCGGCGACCGGCCGGGACACCGCCGTCCTGGTGTACGTGTACGACGGCGGCACGGTCACGGACGCGATGCTCGGCTCGATCACGCTGCAGGAGCAGGAGCTGGTGGAGTGGCGGCTCTGCGACTCCACCGAGGCGCGGACCCTGCTGACCGCGCCGTCCTGGGACCGTACGGCCGCCGCGCTCGCCGCCCGGACGGGGTCGGGCGGGCCGGTCGAGCTGGTGGGCGGGTCGGCGGTCGGGTAGCCGGGGGCGCGCCGACTCGCGCCCACGTGGTGGGCTGCGGTGGGTGGCGGGCCGTGGTGTGCGGCGGGTGGCGGGCGGACGAGCGCATGGACCGGGGCCCGGTTGGGACAGACTGGGGGTATGGAGAACGCGATCACGGAGGTGCTGGCCGGCCGACGGGTTGAGGCGGTCAGCGGGGGCGGACGGCTCGACCTGCGGCTGGCCGGCGGGGTGACCGTCCGGGTGGCCCACGAATTCCGCTTCGCGGCGCCGTCGTTCACCGCGCCGGAGGAGGTCGGGCACTTCTTCCCGGCGCTGACCGTCCAGCCGAGCCCCACCCTGCTGGCGCTGGTCGGGCGGAGCGTGGAGACCGCCGACATCACCCTGGCCGGCGGCCTGGAGCTGGCCTTCGCCGGGGGCGGTGCGCTGTCCGTCCCGCCGCACGCGCAGCTGGCGCCGTGGAGCGTCCTGGCCGCCGGGGCTGTGGCCTGCGCGGGACTGCCGGGCGGCGAGGTCCGGTGGACGGAGCCGGGGGCTGCGTGGCGGAGGGAGCCCGGCGGGGCCTGAGCCGCCGCCGGGGACTCCTCCGCTGCTCCGCAGCCCGGCCGGGCGTCAGACCTCCAGGTCGGCCTCGATCCTGGTGAGCTGGTGGCGGGCCATGGCCAGGTTCGCGCGGGCCTTGTCCAGCGCGAGGTAGAGGAACAGGCCCTTGCCGGTGCGACCGGTGAGCGGGCGGATCAGGTGGTACTGGCTGGACAGGGTGATCAGGATGTCCTCGATCCCGTCCCCCAGGCCGAGCATGTCCATGGTGCGCATCTTGGCGCGGACCACATCGGTGTTCCCGGCCGCGGCCACGTTGAGGTCCAGGCCGCCGGGTCCGTCGAGGGTGGCGAGCGCCATGCCGCTGTTGTAGTCCACCAGGGCGGCGCCGAGGGCGCCCTCGATGCTGGTCATGGCCTGCTTGAGGGCGCCGGCTGCGTCGGTCATGTCGGTAACTCCCGTTCGTTGGTGTGGTGGTGAGGTGGTGAAGTGGATCAGTGAGTGGTGAGTGGTGAGTGGTGGATAGCGGGTGGCGAGTGGCAGGTGGTCGGGGCGGGTGGTCGGGGCGGGTGGTCGGGGCGGGTGGTCGGGGCGGGTGGTCGGGCCGGGGTCAGCCCGCGTCGCGCGGGTCCTTGGGCAGGAGGGCGTCGTTGAGCAGCCCGGCGATGCGCTGGGCGCTGCGACGGGCCTCCAGGTGGAGGCGGCCGACGTTGACGTCCGGGTGCGCCAGCAGCGTCAGCACGCAGCTGCCGCCGGCCGCGTACGTGGCGACGTAGCCGTGCTCACCGCGCACCAGGGACTCCCGGAACTCCCCCTGGCCGGTGGTGTCGGCGAGCCGCTGGGCCAGCGAGAGCGACGCCGCCGTCATCGCGGCCAGGCCGGAGGGTTCCGTCCCGTGGGTGTCGTGCGCGACCAGCAGGCCGTCCACGCTGGCCACCAGGCCGCCCGCGAGGTGCGGGACGCGGTGCTTGCAGGCGCGTAGTTCGGCGAGCAGCTCGGTCTCCAAGGCGATCAGTTGTCTCCTTCCGACACGCTGCTTGAGCGCCCGCCTCATGGCCGGAACGGCGGGGTCGCGGGCGGGGAGGGGGTCAAAGTCGGGCCTCCAGAAGGTCTCGGACCCGGGTCAGCAGCGCGATGTCCGGGTCGGGGACGGTCAGCGGGTGGGTCGCTGCCGGGGTGGGCGGGCGTTGGGCGTGTTCGGGGCGTTCTGAACGTTCTGGGCGGGCCGTGGTTCCGGCGTAGGTCGGGGCGAGGGCCACGGCCGGCACACCCCGCAGGCTGGCACCGGGTATCCGGCGGTGCAGGCCACCGGACGGTCTCCCGGGGCCGGCGGCCCGCGCGGCCGGCGACGGCGCGGCCGCCGGGTGGGCGGGGAACGGTGGTGCGGTGGGCGGTGCTGCGGTGGGCGGTGGTGTGGCGGGCGGTGGTGTGGCGGGTCCCGGCGCGTCGAGCAGTCCGGCGGCCGCGAGGCGGCGGACGTCCGCGGTGACGCCGAAGCCGGAGCGGCCCAGCAGACGGGCCAGGTCCGCCGGGGTTCTTCGGCCGTCGGCGTGGTCGAGCAGCTCGCGGCGCCGACGGCCGGTCGGGCGGTGGGAGGGCCGACGGCTGTGCTCGACCGGGCGGACCGGCGCGGTGTCGAGCTGCGCCCAGGGCCAGATCCGGTCGAGGAGCAGGCGGCGCCGCTCGACCTCGCGGCACAGCCGGCCCGGGTCCACCGTCGCCACCGGTCCGAGCCAGTGCCGGGCGTTGGACTCGAACCGCCACAAGCCGCCGCCCGGATCGGCGAGGACGAAGAAGGCGGCGTCGAACAACGTTCCCAAGTGGCCGAGTTCGAGCTCTCCCCGGGTCAGCAGACCCCGTGCGACCAGCGCCTCGCCGACCCCCTCCTGCGGGCCGTACACATGGACCAGCTCCGCCCAGCCCTCGGGGGTGACCCGGCCGCAGCCGGTGAGCAGGTCGGCGAGGCCCGGCGCGCGCGGGGACTCGGCGGCGGCCACCTGGCCGTCGACGAGGTGGAGGGTGCCGAGCGGGCCGTGCAGCGCGCCGGTGAGCCGGCGCTCGGCGAGCAGGGCGAGGGCTTCGGCCGGCGTCCTCGGCGCGGCGTACTCCGCCGGGGGCCGGACGGTGCCGGTGGCGGCGGTCACGCGGGCCACCGCCGGGAGACGGCCGTACGGCGGTCCGGGCAGCCGTACGCGGGGCTGCACTTGCGCCCGTACGTGCGGCTGAACGCGCTGCTGTGCGTACGGTGCGGGCCGGGGTGGGCCGGCGGCCGAAATGCGACGGGCGGCTGGAGCGGATCGGGTGTCACGGACGTCTCGTTCACCCCAGCACCAGTTCCTCGGCCAGCGCCTGCAGGCGGAAGCGGGCGACGGCGAGGTTGCCCTCCGAGCGGTCCAGCCAGAGGTGCAGGACGAGTCGGCTGTCAAAAACGGTGTCGATGAAGCGGATCAGGTGGTAACTGCGGCCGGCGGTGACGATGATGTCCTCCAGCGGGGAACGCCGGTCCTCCGCCAGCGTGAAGGTCTGGCTCTCAACAGCTGCTCGTACCAGGTCCGTTGCCTCGGCGGCGGAGGTCTCGTGCTCGCCCGTCGGGCTTTGGCCGAGGCTGCCCAGGGCGAGCCCGCTGCTCCAGTCGACCAGGCTCGCGGAGCGGGCTCCGGCGATCGCCATCGCTCCGGAGAGGCATTCGTCGATACCCGGCACACCGGCTCCTTCGCGGGGGTCTGGGGCGGCCGGGCGCTGCGCGGCACCGGCCGGGTCGCCACGAGCAGTGGCAGGTTCGACACGGAAGGCTACTGCCGGATTCCGTATGACGAACATTCCAATGGCATATTCACACCAGAAGCAGCTAGTTCCAGCCAAGGTATGACGATGCGTCAAACCTGCCGGACCGGCAAAACTGCTGGCCCGTCGACCGTTCGGGACCGACGTTCATCAGCCACCTGGAACGGGACCTTGGCCGATACCGGGCCGCGCCGAGGGGTTTTGGGCCCCGAAGTGCGATAAGGGGTCCGGCGACGAGGAGCGCACACCCGGAGCCCACCCCATGAGAGGAGCTCATGAGGCGGGGCCATGAGGCGAACTCATGGAAGGGGGTCATGAGAGGAGCTCATGCGCTGCGGGCATGAGGGGAGCTCATGCGCTGCGGACATGACGAAGGGGCCCGTTCCGGTGGACGGAACGGGCCCCTTCGGGTGGAGCGCCAGGCCCGGGTTGCACGGACTCTCCCTACTGAAAGTAGGGCGTGCTCTGGTAGCACCGCTGACGCATGTTCGAGAGATCCTCGTTTCGGAAGATCATTTCCTCTCGACAAGAAGAACAGTAGCAGGTCATCAGGCCTGCTCAGAAATCGTGCCGAGCGGCTTCAGGCCTGGCCGACCGCCTCGGCGAGCAGGCGGTAGGAGTCGAGCAGGGCGGTGCGGTCGTAGGTGCTGGTGGTGACCAGGAACTCGTCCGCGCCGCTGCGCTCCACCAGTGCGACAAGCTCGGCGGCGGCCTGCTCCGGGGTGCCCGCGATGTGGCCCTTGAGCGACTGCTCGTACGCGGCGCGCTCCCGCTCCGTCATCGACCGGCCCCGGATCTCGGCGGCGGGAGCCAGGGGCGGGAACTCGCCGTGGGTGCGGGAGTACGCGCCCGCCCAGGCTTCGGAGACGAGCAGCTCGTCGGCCCGCTCGGCGGTCTCGGCGACCGCGACCGTCCCCGCGACCACCACGTACGGCTCGGCGGCCTGCGCCGAGGGACGGAAGCGGCTGCGGTAGCGGTCGATCGCCGTGAGCATCCGGTCCTCCCCTCGGGCGGCGGCGATCACCAGCGGCAGCCCGGCGTCGGCGGCCAGGTCGGCGCCCGCACCGGTGGCCAGGACGAAGGCGGGCACGTGCAGCCCCTCGGCCGGACGGGCGTGGACACCCCGGTGCGCCTGCTGCGAGCCGTCGAAGTAGCCGAGCAGTTCGGCCAGCTGGGCGCCGAAGTCGTCCGCCGCGTCCTTCTCCCGCCCCAGCGCCCGCCGGACGCCGTCGGTGAACCCCACCGAGCGGCCCAGGCCCATGTCGATGCGCCCGGGGAACAGCGCTGCGAGCACCCCGAACTGCTCGGCCACCACCATGGGCCGGTGGTTGGGCAGCATCACCCCTCCGGTGCCCACCCGGATCCGGGTGGTGGCCGCCGCCACCGCCGCGGCGAGGACGGTGGGCGCCGAACCGGCCACTCCCGGCACCCCGTGGTGCTCGGAGACCCAGAACCGGTGGTACCCGAGCCGCTCGACCTCCTGGGCGAAGGCCACCGTGTCACGCAGCGCCCGGGCCGGCTCCTCGCCCTGTCTGGTGCGGGAGCGGTCGAGGACGGAGAGCCTGACGGCGGGCGTAGCGCTGGTCACGTGGGTGGAGAACGCCCACCTCCCGCGCAGGCATTCCCCCGCGACCCCGGGGCCGGAGCCCGCCGGATGGAGGCCCGCCGCCCTGCTCAGGCACCCGCCCGGGCTTTCGGCCCGGGTATTCGACCCGGGCGCCCGACCGCGCGGCGGCGGCGACCCCAGGGCTTGTACACGGACAGGATGACGTTGAACAGGTAGAGCGACAGGGCGACCGCCGGGACGATCACCGTGGTGTACCGGACGAAGCCGAGGTCCGCCGCGGAGATCGGGCCGGTCGGGTGCGCCTCCGCGGCGCGCACGGCCTCGTGCAGCCGTGCGGTGAGGACGAAGACCGAGGCCGCCATCGCCGCCAGCGTGAGCCAGAACTTGGCACTCACCCAGGTGTACCGGAACAGCCCCCAGCTGGTGCCGAGCCCGAGCGCCACCCCGCTCAGGAACGTGAGCAGGCTCAGCGGCAGGACCAGCGCGTCGCCGAGCATGCCCATCGCCCGGTAGGCGGCGCGCAGCCGGTCGGCGTCCCCGGTCGTCAGCGCCGTCACCGCCAGGGTGAGCAGGCAGAGCATCAGCGCCAGCCAGCTCACCGAGGCGACGAGGTGCAGGACGACCAGGGCTTTGCGCGCCCTCGGTGGCAGTCGGCGGTCCGCCGATCGCCGACTGCCACCGAGGGCCGTTCCGGGCGGCACCGCGGCACCGAGGGCTCCTCCGCCTCCTCCGGTTTCGCCGGTTTCGCCGGTTCCGCCGGTTCCGCCCGCTTCGGTGGACGAGCGCACGGACACCTCCTTCGAGTCGGGACCACCAGGACGGCCCCAGGCTCTCCCGTCCGCGCCTCGTCCGGCATCTGACGGCGGAAGTAACTTCGGCTACTCCCAGGCGAGTACGCTCCCCGCCGAGAACGCGCCGACACGCCTTCGCCAGGAGTACCGCCGGCGCCCTGGGCTCAGCCGAGTTCCGGAACGCCCCGACTCCGGAACGCCCCGGCTCCGGGACTCCCCGGCCCCGAGGAAGCGGGCGGACCGCGCCGCTCAGTCGGTGACCGCGAAGCCCCGTGCCGCGCCCAGCCGGTGGAGCGAGGACTGTCCGGGAATGCCGTCCGCGGCGCCCGCCTCGTAGCCGCAGCGCCGCTGCCAGGACGCGTACGCCGCGAGCGTGCGGCTGCCGAACGAGCCGTCCACCCACCGCTGTTCGAGCAGTCCCTCGTCCGCCAGCGCCTGTTCGACGATGGCCACCTCGGCTCCGTGCGTCCGGTGCCCCTGCTCGGCGCCCGGGTCGGAGCGGGCGGCCGCCACCAGGTGGGAGACCGACACCGTCCGCTGTCCGGGGAGGTAGCCGAGCAGCCTGTTCAGCGAGCCCTCGCCGGGGACGCCGTCCGCCGCCTGCCCGGAGTAGCCGAGGCTCGCCTGGTAGTCCGCGTAGTTCTCGGTGTCCGCGTCCGTCCAGGTCGGGCCGGGGCCGGAGTGGTAGTGGGACCCGAAGCCGCGCGCGACCAGCGCCCGTCCGACGGCCGTCACCTGGTAGCCCTGGGCGCCGTAGCCGTACGGCAGGCCGTTGATGGAGACCTGGTAGCGGGCGGGCGCCTGGTCGGCGGGGGGCGCCGGGTGCTGCCGGGAGGGCGGGGAGTCCGGGGATCCGGAGCCGGGCGCGAGGTCGGGCCAGGATCCGGGGTCGGTGTGGTCGTTGTACGGCACGTGGGCGTGCGCGTACCACCCGCCGCTGGTCTCCCACACGTGCTCGTCGCGGTGGTCGCGGAAGTCGGTCGGCCGGCCCATCGGCCAGACGTCGGGGACGCCCCAGGAGGCGATCCAGCCGTGGATCCGGTCCCAGCCGGCGCAGGGGGTGTCGACCAGCCGCGGGTAGACCCGGCCGCGGTAGCGGCAGTACGGGAAGAACACCGCCTCGATCTGGATCACCACCCGCCCGGCCCGGTTGGTGCGGGTCGGGCTCCGGTCCGGGCTGAGCAGGCTCTTCGAACGGGAGTCGGCCGGGAACAGCTGCGTCGTCCGGCCGCTGAACGGATCCCAGACCAGGTGCGGCGCGTTGCCGGCGCCGCTGCCGGTGAAGTAGCTCACCAGGTCCTCGTAGGTGCACCAGTCCTGCGGGGCGGCGGCGGTCGCGTTGCGGTCCCAGGTGATGTGCGCGATGGCCTTCGGCGGGTACTGCTGGTCGGTCGGCGCGTGATCGCCGAGGTCGTGGATGTCGGCACCGGGCAGCCACGGTTCGGGCATTGCGGTCTCCTCCGAACGGCGTGAGGGCATCCCTCTCGGTATCGGCACGTCGGTGGCCCGGATTGACCCCGACGGCGCAATGCGCCGCACTGAACCGCCCGCGCTCGCCCTGACGTTCGACACCGGGAGGGGAATTCGCCCTCCCGTACGAACGACTGTGTCCGGTTGCCCCGCTGCCCGGTCACCCGGCCGCCCGCCCGACCGACCGGACGCCGATCCGGACGCCGATCCGGACGCGGAGCCGATCGCGGAGCCGATCGCGGAGCCGATCGCGGAGCCGATCGCGCGGAAGGGGCGCATTCCACCCCGCCGGGGCCACGCTGTCAATCGTTGACATCAGAAATGGTCTAGTCCACGGTGGTCCAGCGGGTCGCACGACGCCCCCACCAGGCCTCTTCGGCGCTCAAATCATCACTCTGGCACCGCATCTGACGATACGACGGAGACACCCACGCATGCGCAGAATCTGCCTCGCCCTGCCCACCATGCGGCCCTGCGCCGCCACCATCGCGGACCTCGCGGAGGAGGCGGCCCACGCCGTCGCGGCCTTCGACGTCGAGGTGCACCTGCTCGTCCTCGACACCACCGACGCCGCCGGATTCGCCGAGAACGCGGACGCCGTCGGCGCCTTGGCCCCGACCCCCGGCGTGGTCGTCCACCACCTCGGCGAGGCGCGGCAGCGGGAGTTCCTGCGCCGGGTGGCCGAACGCTCCGGCGCCGCCGACCCTGAGCTGCTGCTCGACCTCATGCTCCCGCGGGCCGTCGCGTACGGCGCGTGCACCAACCGGCTGTTCCTGGCCGCGGCCGCGCTCGGCTGCACGTCGGTGCACCAGCGGAACGACGACGCCGACTTCCAGGTCCTCGACGGCCGCAAGGTCTTCCCGATCCACCACGAGCTGCTCTCGCTCGGCCGGCCCGCGGGCGAGGCGGCCGCCCTGGTCACCCGCTCCGAGCTCGACCCGGCCGACGCCGACAAGCCGGTGGTGCTGGTCGGCGGCTCCTTCATCGGCGAACTGTCGGTGGACGTCGGCGAGATCCGTGAGCTGGACCCGGCCGTCTACCGCGACGTGGTGCGCCTGTGGGCCCCTCCGGTGTGGTCGGAGGAGGAGAAGGACGCGGTGGTGGAGGCCTCCTTCCGGGGCGCCGGCACCGAGCCGTTCACCGCCGACGACTCCGTCCTGGGCGTGCCCGACATCTGGCACGTCGACATGTGCAACGTCGCCCTCGACCACCGGGTCTACGAGAGGCTGCCGCTGCTGCCCTCCACCGAGACCATCGGCAGCGACTACTTCCTGTCACACGTCGTGCTCGACTCCGGCCTGCCCGGGGTCGTCCACAACCGGCACATCGTCAACTACTACACGCCCGAGCGCCGCACCGGCGCCGGTTTCCTCGCCTATCAGCTGCGGTTCGTCAAGTTCCTGCTCTCGATGCTGTACCTGTACCCGGTCTACGGCGGCATGATCGACCTCGGCCGCGGGCTGCTGGACGACCGGCACGCGCCGCGGGTCGAGCCGGTCCTCGACCTGGTGCGGCGCAGTGCCGTCTGGGACCGGGCCGGGAACGAGCACTGCCTGGACGTCCTGGACCGCTCCTACCGCAAGCTGGGCGGCAAGTACGCCGAGCTCGCGGACGTGGTGGCCGGCCGGCGGCAGCGGCTCCTGGACGAGGCGCAGCAGGACACCGAGCGGTGGGCGGTGCTGATCGAGTCCTGGGCGGCCCTGGTGGCCGCCGCCCGCGCGGAGGGGCTGGGCACCCGTGCGGAGGGACGTCGCGCCGGTACGAAGGGGCTCGGCGCCGGTGCGGAGGTCCCGACGGGTGGGCGGTGAGCTCGGGATCCGCCTGCTGGCCGACGGCGACTGGGACGCCGTGGTCGAGCTGGAGCACGCCGCCTACGCCGCCGACGGCCTGTCCGAGGGCCGGGAGGCGCTGCAGTCCCGTGCCCGCAGCTCGCCCGGCACCTGCTACGTGCTGGAGGACCGCGGCATCGTGCGCGGCTACCTGCTGAGCCTGCCGTACCCGCCGCTGACGTGCCCGGACCTCGGGCGGCCGGAGACGCGGGCCTACCGGTCCGACAACCTGCACGTGCACGACCTGGTGATCGCCGAGGAGTTGCGCGGGCGGGAGGTCGCGCTCGGCTTCCTGCGGCACTTCCGGGAGCGGGCGCGCGAGCAGGGGTACCGGCGGATCTCGATGGTCGCGGTGCGCGGGGCGGACATCCTGCTGCGGCTGCTCGGCTACCGGGCTCACCGGGAGGTGGCGGTGCCGGAGTGCTACGGGCGCCGGGCGGTCTACATGTCGATGCCGGTGGACTGAGGGGGCGCGTCGACGACTCGAACCGACCGGCACCGCCGCGGAATTCGGCGGCGGACCCGACCGGACGGCGGGCACAATGCCCGGATGCCGTCGTCGCTGCTGTACGCCGTCGCCGTCAACCCGGCGCTCCCACCCGCCCTCCTCGACCGCCTGATCCACGCCGCCGACACCGACCAGGAGCTGGCCGAGGCGCTCGCGGACCGGCCGGACCTCGGGCCGGAGCAGGTCCGCCGGCTCGCCGAACGCGACGGGCACACCGCCGTGTGGCTCGCTCACCGCGGCCTGCTGGGCGCGGCCGACGTCGACCCGGTGGCCCGGCCCCTCGTCGCGCTCGCCCTGCTGGACGAGGGCCGGGGCGATCCCGCCTGGGCCCGGCGGCTGGCCCGGGATCCGGACCCGTACGTGCGGGAGCGGCTCGCCGCCTGCCCCGGGCTCCCGGCGGAGACCGCCGAGCTCCTCGCCGCCGACGGGTCCGCCGAGGTGGTGGCCGAACTCGGGCTCCACACGGACCGTCCGGAGCTGCTGACCCGGCTCGCCGCCCATCCGCGGGCGGAGGTACGGCGCTGGGTCGCGGCGAACGAGGCCGCGCCGCCCGGTCTGCTGACGGCGCTGCTGACCGACGGGGACGTCCGGGTCCGCCGCCAGGCCGCCGGCAACCCCGGGACCCCGGGCGCGGCTGCCGCCCGGCACGTCGTCGACCACCCGACGGTCCGCCGGCAGCTGTCCGAACACCCCGGACTGCCCGCGGCGACCTACCACCGGCTGGCCGACGACCGCACGTCCTGGGTCCGCGGCAACCTCGCCGAGAACCCCGGGATCGACCTGCCGCTGATGCACCGGCTCGCCTCGGACGAGGAGGAGGGCGTCCGGCGCCGGCTCGCGCACCATCCGGCGGTGCCGCTCGACCTGCTCGAGCGGCTCGCCACCGTCGTCCGGATCGGGCCGGTCCTGCTCCCCCGGATCGCCGCCGCGGAACCGGCCGAACTGGCCCGGCTCGCGGGCTCCTCGGAGCCCCGGGTACGGATGCTCGTGGCCCAGCACCGCGGCCTGCCCGCGACCGTACGGGACCGGCTCGCCGCCGACCCGGACGCCGCGGTCGCCAAGTCCGCCGCCCCGCACCCCGGCCTCGCGTCCGAGCAACTCACCGCCCTGCTCGACCGGTTCGGCGGCAAGATCGCCACCGCCGTCGCCGCCAACCCGGGCGCCCCGACCGCCCTGCTCGACCGCATCGCCACCACCGGGCCCGTGCCCGCCAAGGCGCTGCGCGCCATCGCGGCGCACCCCCACGCCGGCCCCGGGACCCTCGCCCGGTGCCTCGCCTCCCCGGACCGACGCACCGCGAGAGCCGCCGCGAGCAACCCGGCCCTGCCGGTGGAGGCCATCGAAGCCCTCGTCCGAACGGCCTGCCCGGGGAGGGAGGAACGGCCGCCCTTGGAGGACCGATAGACCGCTGCGACCGGAAGCGAAGCGACAGCGACGCGCCCGCGGCCGGTCCTCCCGGCACTCGGCCCGGAGCCACGCACCGAGCACGCCTCGGTGCGGATCGGCGCGGATCGCCGCCGCCGGCCGGGGCGCAGGCCGAACGGCCCGCCGGGCAGGCCGGGTTGCGGCCGATCGGGCCCGGCGGCATGGGGCGGACGGACCGGCGCCCCCGCCGCCCCACCCGTACCACCCGCACCGGCCGGGTCCCGCCGGACGGACCCTACGTCCGGGTGCGGTTGCAGTTGCGTCTCCGTTCCGTTTCGGCGGGCGTACGAAGTGTCGACCGGTCCGGGATCGTGGATGACGACGACTGGTCCGGCAAGGGGAGTTGCCATGGGGGACGGCCGCGGGATGGTTCCCGACGTCGTGGAGGCGCTACTGACCGGCGGGCCGCACCGGGCGGTGGCGGAGGTGGTGCGGGCGCGACTGCGGATGGTGCCGGAGGGGGCGCGGGCGCTGGACAACGCCGAGGCGGCACCCGAGGACCCGCGAGCGGTGGCGCAGCTGACCGCCGCGGTCGCCCACCTGCTGGCCTCCGACGAGGCGTTCGCGCAGTACCTGGCCACCACCGCGTTCGGGCGGCCCGCCGACCCGCCGACCGTCCACCTGCGGACCGAGCCCAGCACCGTCCAGCTGCGGACCGGTCCGGCCACCCCCCCGCCCGCGAAGGGCCCGACGACCGTCCAGCTGCGGACCGGCAAGCCCGCGAAGAACCCCGGCACCGTGCAGCTGCGGCTCGGCCCGGTGGACGCCCGGGCCCAGGCCCTGGCGGCCCGGCGGGGCACCCTCGGCATCGTGGTGGCCCTGGTGCTGGTCCTGATCGCCGCGTTGGTCTCGATCGGCATCCACCTGGGCTCGCGCCCGCTGCTGCAGCCGGGCGGGCCCGGCCTGGCGCACGCGCAGCCGCTGCGCGACCCGGCGCTGGCGCGGGGTGTCCTGCCTGACGCCCGGGCGATGCCGGCCGGCTGGCAGGTGCAGAGCGGCCCGGAGTCGGGGACGGGCACGGGCGGCTCGGTGCCGTGCCTGCTCCCGGACGGCTGCGACCGGCAACTCAGCTACGCCACGACGACGTTCAGCGCCGCAGGGATCCAGACCGTGCGCTTCACGGCGGTCGTCTTCGACTCCCCCGATTCGGCCCGCCAGGCCTTCGACACCACGCTCGACCGCACCGCCGGCGAGGACTCGGGGGCGGTGGCCCTCTCCCCGGTCGGCGAGCAGCGCGCGGTCCGCACCCGCGGCTCCTCGTCGACGGTGGCGCTGGTCCGGGTCGGCGGCGTGGTGCTCCTCGTGCACGGCGACGGGCTCGGCGCCGCCGCCACCGCGCCGGCGCTCACGGCGTTCGCCCGGCTGTTCGCCGAACGCGCCCGGCAGGCCCAGGACGGCCGCTCCCCCAGCGCCACCGCGTCCGGCACGACGGGCTGACGACCGCGCCGACAGGCCGACAGGCCGACAGGCCGACAGGCCGATGGTCAGGCCTTGTCGAGGTAGGCGAGGACCGCCAGCACCCGGCGGTTGCCGTTCTCGTCGTCGGTGAGCCCGAGCTTGCCGAACATCGAGGTGGTGTACTTGCTGATCGCGCTGTCGCTGAGGAAGAGCCGCTGGGCGATGGCCTGGTTGGACAGTCCCTCCGCCATCAGGCCGAGCACCTCCAGCTCCCGCCCGGTGAGCCGGTCGAGGCGGCGGTCGGAGGGGGCGGAGGACACCAGCGCGGCGATGACGGCCGGGTCCATGGCCGTACCGCCCTTGGCCACCCGCTCCAGGGCGTCGACGAACTGCTCGCCGTCGAACACGCTCTCCTTGAGGAAGTAGCCGATGCCGTCGGCGCCGTCGGCCAGCAGCTCGCGGGCGTACAGCTGTTCCACGTGCTGGGAGAGGATCAGCACCGGCAGCCCGGGCACCTCCCGGCGGGCGGCGAGGGCCGCCCGCAGGCCCTCGTCCGACTGGGTCGGCGGCATCCGGACGTCGACGACGGCGGCGTCCGGACGGTGGGCCAGCAGGGCGTCGAGGGTCTCCGGGCCGGTGGCCGCCGTCGCGACCACCTCGTGTCCGTAGGCCTCCAGCAGGTGGACCATGCCGTCCCGGAGCAGGTACAGGTCCTCGGCTACAACGATTCGCATGGCACCATCATCGTCGCCCGGGTCGGCCCCCCGTCGGGGCTGGTGATCTCCAGGGTGCCGTCGAACACCGCGAGGCGGCGGCGCAGGCCCGCGAGCCCGCCGGCCGCAGCGCCCTGACCGCCCGTCACCACCCCGCCGCGGCCGTCGTCCTCGACCTCCACCACGAGGCCCGTCCCGCCGTGGTCGATGACGATCCGCACGCTCGTCGCCCGGGCGTGCTTGGCCGCGTTGGTGAGCAGTTCGGCGACCCCGAAGTAGACGGCGGACTCGACCGGCGGCTCCAGCCGAAGCGGCCGGTCGGCGGTGACGGTCACGTCGAGCGGGCTGTTCAGGGCGAGCGCGCGCACCGCGTCCACCAGGCCGCGCTCGGTGAGCACCGGCGGGTTGATCCCCCGGACCAGGTCGCGCAGTTCGGCCAGCGAGCCGGCGGCGCCGGCCCGTGCCGCCCTCATCAGCGCCCTGGCACGCTCCGGGTCCTTCTCCATCAGCTTCTCGGCGGTCGCGAGCGAGAGGCCGATCGCGACCAGGCCGGCCTGCGCCCCGTCGTGCAGGTCGCGCTCGATCCGGCGGATCTCGGCGGCCTGGGCGATCGTCACGTCCGCCCGCTGGGCGGTCAGTTCGTCCACCCGCTCGGCCAGCCGCATCGCGGCCGAGGGGCCGAGGAAGCGCACCGCGACCGGCTCCACCGGCTGCCAGGCGTACGGGGCGGAGGCGACGGCCACGACCGCGGCGAGCACCCCGAGCAGCCGGGCGACGGGCCCGGAGCCGGCCAGGCCGAGGAGGGCGACCGCCGCGGCCACGCCGGCCGGTGGGACGGCCGCGACCAGGCCCGCCGTGAACGGTGCGAGCGCGGCGAACCGCAGGTCCCGCCAGGTCGCCGGGTCGCCCCACCAGGTCCGCCACCGCTGGTCCATCAGCGCGTCGCGGCGGCTGCGCTCGTAGGAGTGGCCGTTCCACCAGTAGCCGGTGGACATCCGGGTGACCGGCCCGGGCTCCCGGTAACCGGCCGGGGACGACCGTGCCGGTCCACCGCTCGACCAGCAGGCGCACGGCCCGGCAGACCGGGCGGGCGAGGGCCGGCGTGCCGGAGATCACCAGCAGCACCGGCAGCAGCCAGGACCAGGGGGTCGCCGGCCCCCACCAGAACCCCAGCGCGACCGCGGCGGCCCACACCGCCGGGACCGGCAGGGTGACGGCCACCACCGCGCAGGCCCGGAGGAACCCCGTGCCGACCCGTGCCCCCCAGGACGCCGACCGTCTCACCAGCCCTGCCATACCCGCCCTTCCCGCCGTCCCCGTCATCCCGGCTCCCCGACCTGCGAGCGATCTCCGTTCGAGGCCTCCACTCTGCACCAGCCGGCGCCCGCGGACGCCCTGGTCAGCGGAGGAGTGTGGCCAGGCCCACCCCTCCGTGCGCCCAGGCCCCGCGCAGGGCGCGCGCCCGGGCCCCACCCCGGGGGCCGAGCCGTCGCCCGAATGCATGTATCGCTCTCTTGACTGGCGTCACCGACCCGCCATACTGGCCTCACTCCCGCTCGCACGATGAGGTGCCCGCCCATGGAGCTCTCCCCCTCAGCGCACGTGGACACATTCTGTCGAGACCACCTCCCACCCTTCGATCAGTGGCCCGAACTCCTCTTCGACCTACCGGAGTTGGCCTACCCCGACCGCCTGAACTGCGCCGCCGCCCTGCTCGACGACACCATCGACCGCCTCGGACCGGACCGCCGCTGCCTGCTCACCCCCACCGAGCAGTGGTCCTACGGCGAACTGCGCGACCACGCCGACCGGATCGCCCGCCTGCTGACCGAGGACCTCGACCTCGCCACCGGCAACCGGGTGCTGCTGCGCGGCCCCAACACCCCCTGGCTGGCCGCCTGTTGGCTCGGCGTGCTGAAAGCCGGCGGGGTGGTCGTCACCACCATGCCGCTGCTGCGCGCCACCGAACTCAGCGAGCTCCACGGCATCGCGAAGCCCGTCCTCGCCCTCTGCGACCACCGCTACCTGGACGAACTGCGGCAGGCGCGGACCCCCGGCCTGCGGATCCTGGCCTACGGCGGCGACGGCCCCGAGGACCTCACGGTCCGCTGCGCCGCCAAGCCGGCCGGCTTCACCGCCGTCCCGACCGCCGCCGACGACGTCGCACTGATCGCCTTCACCTCCGGCACCACCGGCCGCCCCAAGGCCACCCTGCACTTCCACCGCGACGTCCTCGCCAACGCCGACACCTTCTCCCGGCACCTGCTCCGGCCCACCCCCGACGACCTCTTCGCCGGCACCCCACCGCTCGGTTTCACCTTCGGCCTCGGCGGCCTGCTGGTCTTCCCGCTGCGGGCCGGCGCGGCCGGTCTGCTGCTGGAGCAGGCCACCCCCGAGCAGCTGGCCGAGCAGGTCCGGGAGCGCGGGGTGAGCGTGCTGTTCACCGCACCGACCGCCTACCGGGCGATCCTGGCCGCCGGGCTCGCGGACCGGCTGGCCGGGGTGCGCCGCTGCGTCTCGGCGGGCGAGCCGCTGCCCGCCGCCGTCTGGCGGGCCTTCCACGCGGCCACCGGGCAGCGGCTGATCGACGGCATCGGCGCCACCGAGCTGCTGCACGTGTTCATCTCGGCCGCCGACGAGGACATCCGCCCCGGCTCCACCGGCCGACCGGTGCCCGGCTACCGCGCCGCCGTACTGGACGAGCACGGCCGACCGGTACCGGACGGCGAACCCGGGCTGCTCGCCGTCAAGGGCCCGACCGGCTGCCGCTACCTGGACGACGCCCGCCAGTCCAGCTACGTCCGGGACGGCTGGAACCTCACCGGCGACACCTTCGTCCGCGACCGGGACGGCTACTTCTGGTACCAGGCGCGCAACGACGACATGATCGTCTCGGCCGGCTACAACATCGCCGGACCCGAGGTGGAGCACGCCCTGGCCGCCCACCCCGGGGTGGCCGACTGCGCGGTGGTCGGCGCGCCGGACGAACGGCGCGGCGCCGTGGTCAAGGCGTACGTGGTGCTGCGCCCGGGCGTCCCGGCCGGACCGGAGACGGTCCGCGGGCTCCAGGAGCACGTCAAGCGCACCATCGCGCCGTACAAGTACCCGCGGCTGGTCGAGTTCGTCACCGAGCTGCCGCGCACCGCGACCGGCAAGCTGCACCGCGCCGAGCTGCGGCGACGGGCCTCGCCGCCCCCGGCCGACGCGGCGCCCGCACCGACCCCGGCCAGTGTGGCGATCGAGCGCCGGGTCGAGTGGTCGGACACCGACGCGGCCGGGCACTACCACTTCTCCGCCGTCCAGCGCTGGGCCGAGGCGGCGGAGGCGGCACTGCTGCGCCGGCTCGGGCTGGCGGAGCTGTTCGGGCGGATCCCCCGGGTGCACTTCGAGGCCGACTACCGCGAGCGGCTCTGGTTCGGGGACGTGGTCCGCACCGAGCTGCGGGTGGTCCGGGTCGGCGGTTCCTCGCTGCACTACGCCTTCGAGGTGCACGGCCCGCAGGGCCTGGCCGCGAGCGGGCGGATGTCGGTGGTGCACGCCGCCCCGCACACCAAGGGCGCCGAGCCCTGGCCCGCCCCGGTCCGGCAGGCACTGTCCGAGGCCGGGCCGCAGCAGCCGGAGGTGGTCGCATGAGCAGCACACCGGGCGAAGAGCGGGCCGACCGGACGGCCGGGGCCCACCGGACGTCCGAGGCCGACCGGACGGCCGGGGCGAACCGGACGGCCGAAGCCCCCCGGACGGCCCGCGCAGACCGGATCGCCGTGATCGGCGCCGGCCCCGGCGGCCTCTACTTCGCCGCCCTCGCCCGGCAGTTGGCCCCCGACCGGGAGATCACCGTCTTCGAACGGGACGGCCGGGAGGACGAGTTCGGCTTCGGCGTGGTCTTCTCCGACGAGACGCTGGACGGCATCGCCCAGGCCGACCCGAGCGTCTTCGCCGCGATCGGCGCCGAGTTCGCCCGCTGGAGCGACATCGACATCCGCTACGCCGGCCAGGTCCGCACCAGCGGCGGCCACGGCTTCGCCGCCCTGGACCGCAACCGGCTGCGCGCCATCCTGCAGCGGCGCTGCGCCGAACTGGCGGTCGACGTGCGCTACCGCACGCCCGCCCCGCCCGTCGCGCGACTCGCCGCCGAGTACGACCTGGTGGTGGCTGCCGACGGCATCCGCTCCGGCACCCGGGAGGCCCTGTCGGACGCCTTCCGCCCCGAGTTGGACGAGCGGCACTGCCGCTACATCTGGCTCGCCACCGACAAGGTCTTCGAAGCCTTCACCTTCATCGTCGAGCAGTACGACTTCGGCGTGCTGCAGGTGCACGCGTACCCGTACAGCGCCACCCGCTCCACCTTCATCGTCGAGATCGCCGAGGACGCCTGGCGCCGAGCGGGCTTCGAGGCCCTCGCCGCACGGGAGTTCGCGCGCGGCGAGAGCGACACCGCGAGCGTGCGGCGCTGCGGGGAGCTGCTCGCCGAGCACCTGGACGGGCACCGGCTGATCCCCAACGCCTCCCGCTGGATCCGCTTCACCACGGTGCGGAACGCCAGTTGGCGCCACCGCAACGTGGTGCTGCTCGGTGACGCCGCGCACTCCGCGCACTTCTCGATCGGCTCCGGCACCAAGCTGGCCCTGGAGGACGCCCTCGCGCTGGCCGCCGCACTGAACGAACAGCCCACCCTGGACGAGGCCTTGGCCGCCTACGAGGCCGAGCGGCGCCCGGTCGTGGAGTCCACCCAGCGGGCCGCGCAGGCCAGCCTGGAGTGGTTCGAGACCGTCGGAAGGCGCACCGGGCAGGGCGTCGACCAGTTCGCCTTCAACCTGCTCACCCGCAGCCGCCGGGTCACCTACCGGAACCTCCGGGCCCGCGACGCCGCCTTCGTGGACGCCGTGGACACCGCCTTCGGCGGCTCCCCCGGGGTGCCGCCGATGTTCCGGCCGCTGAAGCTGGGCGCGCTGGAGCTGCGCAACCGCGTGGTGGTGCCGCCGCTGGCGACCTTCACCTCCCCGGACGCGCTGCCCAGCGCCTTCGACCGGGCCCAGCTGACCGGGCACGCGCTCGGCGGCGCCGGGCTGGTGCTCGCCGGGATGACCGCCGTCAGCTCCGAGGGCCGGGCCACCGACCGCTGCCCGGGCCTGTGGACCGACCGCCAGGAGGGCGCCTGGCGCGAACTCGTCCGGGCCGTACGGGCGGTGAGCGACACCCCGCTCGGCATCCAGCTGACCCACGCCGGACGCCGGGGCGCCAGCGCCGTCCCCGGGCCGGACGGCATCGGGCGGCCCCTCGCGGAGGGCTGGCCGCTGCTGGCCGCCTCACCGATCCCGTGGGACGCCGACAGTCCGGTGCCGCACGAGGCGAACGAGATCCACCTGGCCGCCGTCATCGCCGACTTCGCGGCCGCCGCCGAGCGCGCGGCACGGGCCGGGTTCGACGTGCTGGAGCTGCAGTTCGGCCACGGGCACCTGCTCTCCTCCTTCCTCTCCCCGCTCACCAACCGCCGCACCGACCGCTACGGCGGCCCGCTCGCCCACCGGCTGCGGCTGCCGCTGGAGGTGCTGACGGCGGTCCGCGCCGCCTGGCCGGCCGGGCAGCCGCTGCTGGTGCGGATCTCGGCGAGCGACTGGGCACCCGGCGGGACCACCGAGGCCGAGACCGTGGCGATCTGCCGCGCGCTGGGCGAGGCCGGGGCGGACGCGGTGGACGTCTCCACCGGCGAGGTCGTGGCGCACCAGCGACCGCCGTACGGGCGCGGCTACCAGACGCCCTTCGCCGAGCTGGTCCGCGCGGCCACCGGACTGCCGACCATCGCGGTCGGCGCGATCTCCGGGCCCGACGACGCCGACTCCGTCCTGCTGGCCGGGCGGGCCGACCTGGTCGCGGTCGGCCGGGCCCACCTGTACGACCCGCTCTGGACGCTGCACGCCGCCGCCGAACAGGGCTACACCGGGCCGGGCGCCCGCTGGCCCGGGCCCTGGCGGGCGGGCAGCCGCAAGCCGCCCGGCCCGGGCGCCGAGCGGGTCGCCCCGCGCCTCCACCTGCTGCGCGAGCCGCCCGCCCCCGTCCACCGCCGCTGGCGGCCCGCCCCCGCACCGAACGCCCCGGCCCCGCCCTCCCCGGCACCGCACGACCCGGCCCCGCCCGCCTCCGCACCGCACGACCCGGCCCCGCCCCATCCGAGCCCGCCCGACCCGACCCCGCCCGAGAAGTGAGGAGGACCCCGTGCCCCACCTGCCCCGCTTCACCGCCGCCGCCGTCCAGGCCGCCCCCGTCTACCTCGACCCGGCCGCCACGGTCGACAAGGCCGTCGCCCTGATCCAGGAGGCGGCCGGCCACGGCGCCGAACTGGTCGTCTTCCCCGAGGTCTTCGTCGCCGGGTACCCGTACTGGAACTGGACGATGAACCCGGTGCAGGGCTCGCCCTGGTACGAGCGGTTGTACCGCGCCTCGGTGGACGTCCCCGGCCCGCACGTCGACACCCTGCGCGCCGCCGCCCGGCAGGCCGGCGTGGTGCTGGTGATCGGCGTCAACGAGCGCGGCCGGCACAGCCTCGGGGTGCTCCACAACACCCTGCTGATCATCGACTCGGACGGCGAACTGCTTAGCGTTCACCGCAAATTGGTGCCGACCTGGGCCGAGAAGCTGACCTGGACCCAGGGCGACGGCAGCACCCTCAAGGTGCACCCCACCTCGGTCGGTCCGCTCGGCGCGCTCGCCTGCGGCGAGAACACCAACACCCTGGCCCGCTTCACCCTGCTGGCCCAGGGCGAACTCGTGCACGCCGCCGCCTACATCGCCCTGCCGGTGGCCCCCGAGGACTACGACATGGCGGAGGCGATCGCGGTGCGCGCCGCCGCGCACTGCTTCGAGGGCAAGCTGTTCACGGTGGTCTCCTGCTCCACCATCTCGCCCGAGATCGTCGACCTGATCGCCGGCGAGGACCAGCAGCTTCGCAAGCAACTCGCCCGCCCGCGCAGCGCGCTGTCCGGGATCTTCGGCCCGGACGGCCGCGCCGTCACCGAGCCGCTGGTAGACGAGGAGGGCATCGTCTACGCCGAGATCGACCTCGGCCGCTGCATCCAGCCCAAGCAGATGCACGACATCGTCGGCCACTACAACCGGTTCGACGTCTTCCGGCTGCACGTGAACGACCGCCCGCTGCGGCCCCTGGTGTTCCCCGAGGAGGAGTCTTGACCAGGCAGGACGAGCACCACGACGACGACCGGATCGGCCGCGCCCGCGTCACCGACAGTCCCGAACTCATCGCCTACTACGAGGAGTTGGCCAAGCACGAGGCCGGCGCGCTGTGGACGGTGGCGAACGAGATCGAGCCCTGGTACCCGCAGCCCACGTCCGTGCCGATGCTCTGGCGCTACGCGGACCTGCGCCCGTTGGTGCACAAGGCGCTACCCCTGGTGAAGGCCGACGACGCCGGTCGCCGGGTGGTGATGCTGGTGAACCCCGGACGTCGCGAACTGAGCGCCGCCGTCGGCCTGTTGTACACCGGTCTGCAGATCATGGGCCCCGGCGAGGCGATGACCGCGCACCGCCACCAGGCCTCGGCCCTGCGCTTCGTCCACGAGGGCACCGGCGCCTGGACGATCGTGGACGGGCAGAAGCTCAAGGTCGGCCCGCGCGACTTCGCGATCACCCCGAACAACACCTGGCACGAGCACGGCAACGAGTCCGACGACGCCCCGGTGATCTGGCAGGACGGCCTGGACATCCCGTTGGTGAACACCCTCGACGCCAACTTCTACGAGGTCCACCCGGAGCTCTACCAGCGCCCCGGCCCGGTGGTGAACTCCTCGCTGCTCAGCCACGGCGGCAACCTGCTGCCGTACGGCGTCGAGAAGTGGACCCGGCCGTACTCGCCGCTGCTCGGCTGGCCCTGGGAGCCCAGCTACCACGCGCTGTGCCAACTCGCCCGTGCCGCCGAGGGATCGCCGTACGACGGCGTCATCATGGAGTACACCAACCCGGTCACCGGCGGCTCGGTGATGCCGACCATGGCCGCCCACCTCCAGCTGCTGCGCCCGGGACAGGCCACCCGCGCCCACCGGCACACCGGCTCGGTGGTCTACACGGCGGCCAAGGGGCACGGCGTCTCGGTGATCGCCGGCCGGCGCTTCGAGTGGCAGCAGGGGGACGTCTTCGTCGTCCCGTCCTGGGCCTGGCACGAGCACGCGAACCTCGACCAGGGCGAGGACGCCTGCCTGTTCTCCTTCAACGACTTCCCGGTGACGCACTCGCTCGGCCTCTACCGCGAGGAGGCCTACCCGGACCACGACGGGCACCAGCCCACCACCACCGCCGCCTGACCAGGAGACCCACCACCATGCACCTGCTGACCTACCGCGCGGACGGCGACGACACCCCGCGACTCGGCGCTCTGCTCGCCGGGGACCGGGTCGTCGACCTCACCGCCCTCGCCGGCGCCGCCGGGGCGCAACTGCCGGAGAGCCTCCTCGGGTTGATCCGCGAGGGGGAGCCGGCCCTCGCCACCGCACGCCGCCTGCTCGCCGTCGCGCCCGCCGACGGTCCCGCCACCCGGCCGCTCGCCGAGGTGTCCCTGTGCGCGCCGCTGCGCCCCGGGAAGATCGTCGGCGTCGGCCTCAACTACGTGGAGCACGTGGCCGAGTCGCACCGCACCCTCGACACCGAGCGCGAACTGCCGGACCGCCCGGTGCTGTTCAGCAAGCCGTCCACCGCCGTCACCGGGCCCGGCCAGCCGATCCGGCACAACGCCGACCTCACCAAGCAGCTCGACTGGGAGTGCGAACTCGCCGTGGTGATCGGCGAACCGGCCTTCCAGGTCGCCGAACGGGACGCCCTGCGGCACGTGTTCGGCTACAGCATCGTCAACGACATCAGCGCCCGCGACCAACGCCGCTCCGGCCAGTGGTTCTTCTCCAAGGGCCAGGACAGCTACGCACCGTTCGGCCCGGTCGTGGTGACCGCCGACGAGATCCCCGACCCCCAGCGGCTCGACCTCTCGCTGAGGGTCAACGGTGAGCTGCGGCAGGACTCCAACACCCGTCACATGCTCTTCGGCATCGCCCGGCTGATCGCCGACATCTCCTCCGGCATCACCCTGGAACCCGGTGACGTGATCGCCACCGGCTCCCCGTCGGGCGTCGGCGCCGGGATGGTGCCGCCGCAGTTCCTGCAGCCCGGCGACCTGGTCGAGGCCACCATCGAGCGGATCGGCACGCTCGCCAACCCCGTGATCGACGCCCGCTGACCCGCCGACGCCACGGTCGGCATTCGCCCGAACACCCGCCGAGACACCCGCCGAGACACCCGCCGAGACACCCTCCGAGACGCCCGCCGAAGGGAGCGCCCGCTGATGCCGACCTACCGGATCGGCCAGATCGTCCCGAGCTCCAACGTCACCATGGAGACCGAGGTCCCCGCGCTGCTGCGGGCCCGCGAGACGGTCGCCCCCGAACGGTTCACCTTCCACTCCAGCCGGATGCGGATGACCAGGGTCACCCCGGAGCAACTGCGCGCCATGGACGGCGAGTCCGACCGCTGCGCCGCCGAGCTCTCGGACGCCCGGATGGACGTGATCGGCTACGCCTGCCTGGTCGCCGTGATGGCCGCCGGCCCCGGCTACCACCGCGAGGCCGAGCAGCGGCTGCACCGGCGCACCGTCGAGAACGGCGCCCCCGCGCCCGTGGTCACCAGCGCCGGCGCCCTGGTCGCCGGCCTGCGGACGCTCGGCGCCACGAAGGTCGCGATGGTCACTCCGTACCTGCGGCCGCTGGCCCGGACGGTGGTCGAGTACCTCGCCGAGGAGGGCATCGAGGTGCTCGACCACGCCGCCCTGGAGATCGCCGACAACCTCGACGTGGCCGCCCACGACCCGGCCCGGCTGCCCGCGATCGCCCGCGGCCTCTCGCACGCCGACGCCGACGCCGTGGTGCTCTCCGCGTGCGTGCAGATGCCCTCGCTTTCCGCGGTCGAGGAGGCCGAGCAGCAGCTGGGCAAGCCGGTGGTCTCGGCCGCGATCTGCACCGCCCACCAACTGCTGCGCGCGCTGGACCTGCCCGCCTTCGCGCCCGGCGCCGGGCACCTTCTCTCGGGTGCCTACGCAGAGGTCTGAACCTCCCGGAGCACCGCTATGATCACCACCGGTCACCGGGTCGCCACCCGGCGGCCGGGTGACCGGCGGAGGCCGGAAACCACCAACCGCCGGGGAGGAGCGCCCACGCATGTCGGACAGCACGCCCCGGCCGAGTTCCCTGATCCACACCGTCTACGGCGAGTTCGTCCGCCGCCTCGGCGGCTGGATATCCATCGCCGACCTGATCGCGCTGATGGCCGAACTGGACGTCGACGGCCCGGCGGTCCGCTCGGCGATGTCCCGGTTGAAGAAGGCCGGCACCCTGCTCCAGGAGCGCCGCGCGGGCACCGGCTACCGGCTCGCCCCCGCGATGGAGCCGGTGTTCGAGGAGGGCGACCGCCGGATCTTCCACAGCCTGGAGCCCGCCGGACTGGCCGACGGCTGGGTGGTGGCGGTCTTCTCGGTGCCCGAGTCCGAGCGCGCCCACCGCCACCAGCTGCGCTCCCGGCTGAGCTGGCTCGGCTTCGGCAACGCCGCCCCCGGCGTCTGGCTGGCCCCCGCCAGGCTGCTGCCGGACGCCCGTCGCCTGCTGGAGCGCCTCGGGTTGAGCGCCTACGTCCACCTCTTCCTCTCCGCGGAGTACGCCGGCTTCGCCGATCTGCGGACAGCGGTGGCGAGTTGGTGGGACCTCCCGGCGATCGAGGCGCAGTACGCGGCCTTCACCGACGCCTGGCGCCCGGTGGCCGAGGAACTGCGGGGGCCGTCCGGACGAGAGCCCGGCGGGCAACACGAGCCGGGCCGGCAAGGCGAGCCGGAGCAGCGCGAGCCACGCGGGCAAGGCGAGCCGGAGCAGCGCGAGCCACGCGGGCAAGGCGAGCCGGGCGAGCGTCGCGCGTCGGCCGAGCAGCGGCAACCCCGGCGGGTCGACCCGGCCGAGGCCTTCCGCGCCTACGTCCCGATGCTCACCCAGTGGCGCCGCCTGCCCTACCTGGACCCGGGACTGCCCGCCCAGCTGCTGCCGGCCGACTGGAACGCCGTCCCGGCCCGCGCGGTCTTCACCGAGTTGCACGAACTGCTCGCCGAGCCCAGCCTGCGGTACGTCGAGAAGGTCACCGGTCTGTCCCACCCCCAGGAGCCGTCATGACCCCCCAGCCCCCCGCCGACCTGCTGATCCGGGCCGCCGCCGTGCACACCCTGGTACCCGGGGAGCCGCCGCAGCGGGCGATCGCCGTCACCGACGGCCGGGTCACCGCCCTCTCCGCCGCCCCCGACGGGCTGGACGCCCTGATCGGGCCGGCCACCGAGGTCGTGGACGCCCTGGGCTCGACCGTGCTGCCCGCCTTCGACGACACCCACACCCACCTGATCCTGGCCGCGCAGAGCGTCCACGGGGTGCCGGTCCACCGGGCCCGCGACCTCGCCGGGTTCCTCGCGCTGATCCGCGAGCGCGCCGACCGCACCCCCGCCGGGGAGTGGATCCACACCACGGTCAACTGGCAGGAGGTGCTGCTGGCCGAGCAGCGGATGCCCACCACCGAGGAGCTGGACGCGGCCACCGCCGACCACCCGGTGCTGGTGCGCCGTGGCGCGTACAACATGGTGCTCAACTCGGCCGCGCTGCGGCTGGCCGGGATCACCGAGGCCACCGAGGCACCGCCCGGCGGCGTGATCGAGCGCGACGAGCGCGGGCGGCTCACCGGCCGCCTGATCAACCGGGCGATCGAGCCGGTCGAGCGGGTACTGCCGCAGCCCACCCTCGCCGAACGGATCGACGGGCTGCGCGCCGCCTCCGCCGACTACGCCGCCACCGGGATCGGCACCGTCCGGGACTGCCTGGTGCCGGTCGAGGACCTCGACGTGCTGGACGCGGCCCGGGCCGAGGACGCGCTCGCCGTCCGGGTCCGGGCGCTGGTCTCCGGTTTCGCCGCCCGGACGCCCGAGCAGGTGGACACCTTGCTGGACCGGATGGACCGGTGGCGCGCGGACGGCCGCGACGACGGGCGGCTGAGCCTGTGGGGCGTCAAGTTCGGGATCGACGGCGGCTTCGAGGCGGGCGCGCTGGAGGAGCCGTACCAGGGGCAGCCGTGCTACCACGGGCGACTGCTCTGGGAGCCGGCCGAGTTGCTCGCGGCGGTGGACCGGGTGGTCGCGCGCGGCTGGCGGGTCGGTGTGCACGCCTGGGGCGACCGCGGCCTGCGGGTCCTGCTGGACGTCTTCGAGCGGGTGCTCAAGCGCCACCCCGGTCTGCCGCCCGGCACGCTGGTGGTCGAGCACGGCGGCCTGGCCCGCGCCGACCAGCGGGCGCGGGCGATCGCGCTGGGCATCCCGGTGACCGTCCAGCACCCGTTGCTGCACGACGGCGCGCTCACCCAGCAGCGGGCCTGGGGCGAGGAGCGCACGGCCGCGCTCTTCCCGCTGCGCGCGTGGCTGGACGAGGGCGCGCTGCTCACCGGCGGCTCGGACTTCCCGGTCGGCCCCTACGGCGCGATGGTCTCGGTGTGGGGCATGACGACGCGGGGCACCACGGCCGGGGTGGTCGGCCCCGAGCACGCGATCGACCGGTCCGAGGCGGTCGCGCTGCACACCGTGAACGCCGCGCGGCTGACCGGCGAGAGCGCGGTCCGCGGCAGCCTGCGGCCGGGGGCGTTCGCGGACCTCACGGTGTGGCCGGTCGATCCGCTGCACTGCCCGGTGGACGCGCTGCGCGGTCTGCTGCCCGTCCGCACGGTGCTCGCCGGCCGGACGACCCACTCGGCCTGAGCAGCACCGGCCGGAACCGCACCCGGCCTGATCCGCACCTGACGGACCGGACGCGAGGGACCGGACGCGACAGGCCTGGTGCGCCACAACGGATATGACGACCTCTCAGGCCGCGACCAGCTCCCGCAGATCGATGCCGCGGTGCAGTGCGCGCAGGTCCTCGTGCAGCGTGGACGGCGGGACGACGAGCACGCCGCAGCGCGCGTGGTCGAGGCAGTGCCGGGTCACCGAGCGGCGCGTCAGCCCGCGCAGCCGGGCCCGCAGGCCGCCCTGTTCGCCGGTGCTGACCACCAGCAGGTCACCCGGGCGGTCGGCCAGCTCGGTCAGCACCGCCCCGGCCTCGCCACGCACGACCAGCGACCGCACCGGCACCCCGATCGGGACGCCGCCGAAGGCCTGCTCCAGCGCGCGCTCCATCCGCGCGTCGGCGAGGTCCTGCCAGGCGCGGAGCAGCGGCGGACAGGGTCGCGCCCGGTAGTTGCGCTCGCCGCCGACCGGCGTCCAGGCGAGCACCGGGACCAGGACGGCCTGTCGGACCCGGGCCTCCTCCGCCGCCCTGTGCAGGGCGGTCAGGCTGTGCAGCGAGCCGCTGACTCCGACGATGACGCGAGCGCCGTCCGACATGATCCTTCGCTTTCCGATGTCAAGCCTCTACAGTGACTGCGATTATGCTGCCACGATTCGAAGCACACCTGCAAATCGAAGGCATTCACTGAATATCGCCTTGCATCGCTCAGCAATTCCGAGGCCCGCCCCCCGGTCGGACCTCCTGGAGCAACCCCCAGGTGAAGTCCGCCGTCCACGGGCGCACCCGCCCGGAGTCGTCCGGCGCCTCGAAGTCCAACTGGAACCGGGTCGGCGCACTCCCCTCGCGCGGCACCGCGGGCGGGAACGCCGCGCCGACGTCCCCCACCACGCAGCCCCACGGCACCAGGTCGGCGCGCGTGCGCAGCGCGGGCACCGGCACTCCGGCCGCCCGTACCAGCCACTCGTTCAGTACCGGCGAGCCGATCTCCGCCGGCCCCAGCAGGACCTCGAAGCGCAACTCGGGCCAGAGCGGCAGCTCCCACTGCCGCGCGGTGCAGGCGAGGTCCCCGATCCGCCGCGGGACGCTCGCCCCGGCCGGCCCGAGCACCGCGGTGAACCGGGCGGCCCCGCGCGGGAACCGGGGTGCCCGGACCATCGCCTGCCACCGCTTGTTCGCCTCCCGCATCGACGCCCGCGTGGCCCCGAGCCGCCGCACCGCGTCCTCGACCAGCCCGGGCTGGTAGTCCGCCATCCGACGCAGCAGCACCAGCTGGAACTCGGTCACCCCGAAGCCGTTGATCGCCATACCGGCAGGCTAGGGCCCGCCCGGCGGACCGGCCGCGCCGCCGGGCGGGCCCCGCCGCTCATCCGTGCCTACGCCGCGCCGCCGGCCCGGCCGCGCCGCGTCACTTCAGGTGCCGGGCGAAGAACCGGGCCGCGTCCTCCCCCGCGAACCACGGGACGCCGGTGTGCCCGCCCATGTTGGCGTGCAGGGACTTCTCCGCGGAGCCGAAGGCGTCGAACAGCTCCAGCGCCGCCCGCCGGTCGTTCCCTTCGTCGTCCCACTGCAGCAGGACGTGCAGCGGGATGGTGACCCGGCGGGCCTCCTCGACGACGGCGCGGGGCACGAAGCTCCCGGCGAACAGTCCGGCGGCCACGATGCGCGGCTCGACCGCCGCGAGGCGGACGCCGATGGAGATCAGTCCCCCTGAGTACCCGACCGGGCCGCCGATGCCGGGCAGCGACAGGAGGGCGTCCAGGGCGGCCCGCAACTCCGGGACCGCGCGGTCGACGAGCGGGAGGACGAGGGCGTCGACGATCTCGTCGTCGACCGGCTCACCGGCTTCCACGGCCCGGCGCAGGTCGGCGCGGGCCTCCTCGATGGCGGGCCAGCGCGGCCGGTCGCCGCTTCCGGGGAGCTCGACGGCGGCCGCGGCGAAGCCGTCCGCCACGGCCCGCCGGGCCCGGTCCGCCAGCCGGGGGTACATCCTGCGCAGTCCGAGCGGGGGGTGGCCGAGCAGGATCAGCGGCACCGGTCCGGATGCGGATGCGGGTGCGGGCGTCCACAGGATGCCCGGGATCCCGCCGAGGGCGAATTCGCGTTCGAGGACGCCATCGCCGGCGGCGCCGTCGTCGAGGCGCCGCTCGGAAGTGACATGCATGGTCGTGCCTTTCGGGAGTGCTCGTGAACGGCGCTCCCGGACGACCTACCGCCCGACCGTGACCCCGGAGGGGAGCACCCATGTCGAAACTGCGTTCACGGGTACCACCTCCTCGTTCTCTCGCACGGCCCCGGGAAAGGTAGCAGCGACCGCCTCGCTCCGCCACCGGGTTTCCGACGAGTCGATGGTTCGAGCAGATGTTCGAACGAAGGCGTACGCTGGCCCCATGAACGGCACCCTCCACCTCCAGCCCTCGCTGTTCGACGACGCGGAACACGACGGGATCCGCCTCGGCCCGCTCGACGGCCTGCGGCGGCAGGTGCTCGGCCACGGGGCCTGGCTGGACGTCCTCCCCGGGTGGCTGCACGGCGCGGACGAACTGTTCGAACAGCTGGCCGCCGAAGTGCCCTGGCGGGCCGAGCGCCGCGAGATGTACGAGCGGATGGTGGACGTCCCCCGTCTGCTCTCCTTCTACGGGCCGGACGCCGAACCGCCGCACCCCGTGCTCGGGCAGGCCCGCACCGTCCTGAGCCGGCACTACGCGGAGGAACTCGGCGAGCCCTTCCGCACCCTCGGCCTCTGCTACTACCGGGACGGCCGGGACAGCGTGGCCTGGCACGGCGACCGGATCGGGCGGGGCGCCCGCGAGGACACCATGGTGGCGATCCTCTCCGTCGGCGAGCCCCGCACCCTGGCGCTGCGGCCGCGGTCCGGCGGCGGGGCGGTCGTCCGGCGGCCGCTCGGGCACGGGGACCTGGTGGTGATGGGCGGTTCCTGCCAACGCACCTGGGAGCACGCGATCCCCAAGACCGCCCGCCCGGTGGGGCCGCGGATCAGCATCCAGTTCCGGCCCCAGGGCGTGGGCTGACCCCCCTCCCCACCCGCCGGACCCGCCCCCGGTTGCCGCGCACCCGCCCGGCGCGGAGGCTGGCGGGTGGGGCCGGCGGCACCAGGAGGGCTGCGGCATGCCGAAGCCGGGCAGGTACCACGAGGGCGTCCCGTGCTGGGTCGTGCTCACGACCCCGGACGTCCCACGCGCACAGCGCTTCTACGGCACGCTGTTCGACTGGGAGTTCGTCCCGACCGGCCCCGCCGAGGCGGTCGCCACCCGGTACGGCGCCCAGGTCGCGGGGGTCGAGCAGCGGACGGACGCCACCCGGCCGGCCGCCTGGACCACCCACCTCGCCTGCGCCGATCCGCGCCGCACCGGCGCGCTGGTCCGCGCCGCCGACGGCAGGATCGCCCGCGAGCCGTACGAGGTGCCCGACCAGGGCCGGGCCTCGCTCGCCGTCGACCCGCTCGGCGCGAGCTTCGGCCTCTGGCAGCCCGGCACCATCGACGGCGCCGGGCTGGTGAACGAACCCGGCGCCCTGAGCTGGAACGAGCACCTCTCCCCGGACCCGGACACCGCCCGCGCCTTCTACCGTCGGGTCTTCGGCTACACCTACGACCGGCCGCGGGCGGGCCACACCCTGGCCCGGGCCGACGGCCTCCCCGCCTGCAGCATCGGCCCGTCCGGCACGGGCCCGTCGGACACGCACCCCTCACCCGCGGGCCCGCCCGACACCGGCGGCGCGCGCTGGCTGGCCCACTTCGGCACCGCCGACACCGACCTCGCGGCCGAACGGCTGCGCGCCCTCGGCGGTGCCGTCCTCACCGGGCCCGAGCCGACGCCGTACGGCCGCGCGGCGCTCGTCCGGGACGACGCCGGAGCGGAGTTCGTGCTGGTCGCCGTCCCGGCCCAGGAGCTCCCGTCCCGCGAGCGTCCGTCCGGAGAGTCCCCGCCCCGAGAGTCCCCGCCCCGAGAGTTCCCGTCCGACGAGTCCGCGGAGGCGGCCTGAGATGACTCGTACCCACCCTGACCCCGAGCACCGATTCGCCGATCTGGCCGAGGAGTTGGGCAGCCTCCCGGGGGTCACCGAGCCGGCCCCCGGCCGCCGGTTCGGCGCCGCCGCGCTCAAGGCGGACGGCCACATCTTCGCGATGCTGTCCGGCGGCCGCCTGGTCCTCAAGCTGCCGCGGACCCGGGTGGACGAGCTGGTCGCGGCCGGTGCGGGCACCCACTTCGACGCGGGCAAGGGCCGCCCGATGCGCGAGTGGCTCGCCCTGGACCCGGCGTCCCCACTGCCCTGGTCCCCCCTCGCCCGCGAGGCGCACGCGTTCGTCCACCGGAACGGCTGACCGGGCCAGGGCCGGACCGGACTGCGCCGGACCGCGCCGAGCCGCTCGCTCAGTCCTTCACCGCCCCCGCCAGGCCGGAGGTGCTGCGGCTCACCGGGCCGCTGCTGGACGAGCACCTGCTAACTGGGCTCCGACCGCCGGCCCTCCCGAGCCGGCCGCCGCAGCGAAAAGCGAACGGGGCCCGGCACCCGTGAAAGGCACCGGACCCCGTCCGACATCGGAGCGCCAGGCCCGGGTCGCACGGACTCTCCCCACTGAAAGTGGGACGTGCTCTGGTAGCACCACTGACGCCTGACGAGAGATCGTCTCCCTCGCGACGAGAAGTACAGTACCAGCTCGATGATCAGTCACCGAATCGGAGGGAAACCCCGCATGACGAACACGCCGGACGAGGTCGTCCCGTACGCCGACGGACGGTTGCTGGACGTCCACCGGCCGCCCCGTGGCACCGGCGGGGGCGCCGCGGGGCCGGCTCCCGTCGTCCTGCTGTGGCACGGCAGCGGGCCGAACGAGCGGGACGTCCTGCGGCCGTTGGCGCGGGAGGCCGCCGGGCTCGGGCTACTGGTGCTCGTGCCGGACTGGAACGTCGGGCAACCGGACCGCGGCGCAGCCGAGTTGCTCGCTTCCCTGACCCAAGTGCGGCGCCTCGCCGCCGAGTTCGGCGGGGACCCGAACCGCTTCGTGCTGGCCGGCTGGTCGCTGGGCGGACGGGAGGCGGTGGCCGTCGCCACCCACCCGAGCACCCCCGCCGAGCTCCGGCCCACCGCCGCCGTCGGGATCGCCTCGCACTACGCCGACCCGGCCGCCACCACCGGCGAAGCCCCGCTCGACCACCTGTCCACGGGCTCGTCCCCCGTCCCGCTCTGGCTGGTGCACGGTACCAGGGACGAGATCGTGGACGTCGAGCACACCCGCACGTTGAGCGCGGCCGTGCCGACCGCCACGCTGCTGGAACTCCCCACCGACCACGCGGGCGTGGTGATGACCGTCTACAGCCCCGAAGCCCGGCGCTGCCTCCCCGCCACGGACGCCGGCACCCTCCGGGCCGGCCGCCGCACCGCCGCCGTCCTCGCCGAGGCGGCCGGCCCGGCCTGAAGGTCCCTGGGCCGCCGGTCAGTTCCCCGCGACCAGCGCCCGCAGTCCGTACCCACGCTCCAGCGCCTCCAACTCCCGCTGCAGCGGCGGGCGCGGGACCGCCACCACCGGGCAGGCCGCGTGCCGGACGCAGTACGCCGTCACCGAGGGGTGCACCAGTCGGCCGAGCGGGCCGCGGTCGCGCCCGGCACCGAGGACGAGCAGGTCGCCGGGGCGGTCGGCGCACCGGACCAGGCTGTGGCCGGTTTCGCCGCGGACGGCTTGGCAGCGCAGTCGGACGCCCGCGTACCGGCCGGCGAAGGCCTCGTCGAGGGCCTGCCGCAGCCGGGCCACGGCGGCGTCGCGGCCGGCGGTGAGCACCGGCGGGCAGGGGGTGCGGCGGTAGCCCAGTTCCTCGCCCGGCGGGGTCCAGCAGAGCACCGCGAGCACCTCGACGTCCGTGCGCCGGGCTTCGGCGACGGCGTGGTGGAGTGCGGCGAGGCTGCCGAGCGAGCCGCTGACGCCGACCACGATCCGGCCCCGGTCCGGGCCGTTCCCCCTGTCGACCTTCTCGACGAGGCCGTTCTCCACGAGGCCGTTCTCCACGAGGGCCTTCTCCGCGCCGCCGTCCGTCATGCCCGCCCACGCCTCTCCCGCTGTGCCGCCGCGACCGGCGCGCTCCGTCACACCCAGCAAAGCGCCCGGGCGGCGCGCGCCCGCCGACCGTTGACGGGGCTCTGACGCGGCGCCCGGTGTTCCGTACGCGTCCCTGATGCCGGGGAGGCCGACGCTCTCAGGCCCTCGGAGCCTCCGGGAGGTCCGGAGCCCCCGGAGCCTGCGCCTCCCAGAGGTCCGCGAACATCCGGTCGAGGTGTTCCTCGCCGATCGGCGGGACCGGCAGCGGGTGGGCGGCCTGGGCGCGGAAGCCGTCCAGGAGGAGGGCGAGGTAGCGGCGCCAGAGGTCGGGGCGCAGCTCGGTGGCCGCCGGGAGGGCCCGGCAGAGCGGGCCGAGCAGGAACAGCAGGTCCATGGTGACGACGTCGCGTCGCATGGTGCCCTGCTCCTGGGCGCGGACGATCAGGGCGCCGACGGTGGTGGCGTGCTGCCGACTGATCTCGATCATGCCGGGGATGGCCGGGATGGCCTGGGTGACGAGGTCGTTGATGCCCCGGTCGGCGGCGACGAGTTCGAAGATCCGGCCGAAGTACCGTTCGAGTCCGGTCCAGGCGTCCTCGGCGGCGAGCGCTTCCTCGCCCGCCGTGGCGAGGCCGGCTCCGGCGTCCGCGAACACCTCGCCGATCAGCGCCTCGCGGCTCGGGAAGTGCCGGTAGAGGGTGGCGTTGCCGACGCCGGCCTCCTTGGCGATCTGGTCCAGCGGCACGTCGAGGCCGTGCCGGGAGTACATGTCGCGGGCGGCGGCGAGCAGCAGGTCGCGGTTGCGCTGCGCGTCTCGCCGGAGTCGTCCCGGGGGGTTCGCGCTGCTCGGTGCCATGCGTCCGACCCTAGCAAGCACCCTGCCACCCGGTGCCGCGCCGGGACCCACCGCCGGTCGCGGTCCGCCCGGCCTCCGGCCGAACGTGGTCGTGGACGCGGACGTGCCCGACGACGGCCCCGGCGGGGGAAGTGCGCCGGGGCCGTCGTGGTGCCGGGAGGGTCAGCCGAGGGGGTGGGCGGGGCGGGTCAGCAGGACTGGTCGATCAGGTAGAACGTGGCGTAGTGGTCGCCGGTGTAGTAGTCCTCCTGGTCGCCCTGGCCGGTGATGATCCGGCGGGTGCCACGGGTCCGGGAGCCCGGGGTGATGACGGTGTACTCGTGGTAGTACCCGTACGACTCGCCGGGCAGGACACCCTCTCTGTTCTGGAAGACCACGCCGTCCTGGGAGTAGGGGAACGGTCCGTCGGAGGCGATCAGGTCGAGGGTGTCGGAGGCCTGCGACGGCAGGTTGGAGAGGCAGACCGTGCCGCTCACGGCGGCGTGCGCCTCGGTGGCGACGGTGAGCGGGGCGAGGGTCATCACGGCAACGGCGGCGACGGCGGCAGCGCGGGACTTCCACGCGCGTAGAGTGCGAGTCATGGACCCAGTGTGGCGAGACACCGTCAACTCCGGAACCCCTCGCTCCAAATATTAACCAGCGGGTAACTCCCCTTTATCTGGGGATACTTGGCCCGTACTCCGCCTCCCACCCCGACTCCCCCGCACCCCTCCCCGAGGCCGTCCACGAACCGCCTGGGCCACACCGGGATCGACCGCCGTCGAACCAACGCCCGAGCCCTCCGGCCCCACCCGACGAGCGCCCGGCCTCCCTCCCCGAGCCACGGGAGGTCCGCATAGAGTGACGGATCATGGCGGGTCGGAACGAGCTCTGACGGGGTGGACATGGCAGCGGAACCGAGCGCCGAGCGGACGACTCCGAGCCCGCGGACGACCGCGAGCACACCGACGCCACCGAGCCCGCGGACCGCGCCGACGGCACTGACCGCCCACCAGCTGATCGGCCTGCTGGTCGACCCGGGCAGCTTCCGCGGCTGGGACGAGCCGCCGGCCACCGCGCCCGCCGACCCCGCGTACCGCGCCTCGCTCGACCGCGCCCGCGAGCGCACCGGCCTGGACGAGGCCGTCCTCACCGGCCTCGGCCGGATCGACGGGCGGCCGGTCGCCCTGGTCGCCTCCGAGTTCGGCTTCCTCGGCGGCTCGATCGGCGTCGCCACCGCCGAGCGGATCACCCGGGCCGTCGAGCGCGCCACCGCCGAGCGGCTGCCGCTGCTCGCGCTGCCGGTCTCCGGCGGCACCCGCATGCAGGAGGGCTCCGCGGCCTTCCTCTGCATGCTGCGCATCACCGCCGCCGTCCAGGCCCACCGCGCGGCCGGCCTCCCCTACCTCACCTACCTGCGCAACCCCACCATGGGCGGGGTCTTCGCCTCCTGGGGCACGCTCGGCCAACTGGTCCTCGCCGAACCGGGGGCCCGGCTGGGCTTCCTCGGCCCGCGTGTGTACGAGGAGCTGCGCGGCGTCGAGCTGCCGCCGGACGTCCAGCGGGCCGAGACGCTGGCCGCACACGGGCTGGTGGACGCCGTCGTCCCGCCGCAGGAACTGCGCGAGCTGCTCCGCCGTACGCTCGCCGTCCTCGGCACGACACCGCCGCCCCCTGCCCCGGGCGCCCCCGCGACGTCCCCGGCCACCCCTTCTTCCTCCCCGGAGCACGCGGACGCCACCGACTCCACCGACGCCACCGACGCCCACCGCGCCCCCGGCCCCGAACACCCCGACGCCGAACGCCCCGACGCCTGGGACTCCGTCCGCCGCACCCGCCGCCCCGACCGCCCGGGCACCCGGGAGTTCCTGCGGCACACGGCCGAGGAGCTGGTGCTGCTGGACGCCCCGGGCGGCCGGAACGGCGCCCTGGTGCGCGCACTGGCCGTCCTCGGCGGCCGGCCCGTCCTCGTGGTCGGCCAGCAGCGGCAGGCCACGGAGCACGAGCGCCCCTTCACCGCCCCCGATCTGCGGGCCGTCCGACGCACCGCCCGCCTGGCCGAGGAGCTCGGGCTGCCGCTGGTCACCGTGGTGGACACGGCCGGGGCCGAGCTGTCCGCCCGGGCCGAGCAGGAGGGCATCGCGGTGGAGATCGCGCACTGCCTGACCACGCTGCTCGCGCTGCGCACCCCCGTCCTCGCGGTGCTGCTCGGCCAGGGCTCGGGCGGCGGCGCGCTCGCGCTGCTCCCGGCCGACCGGGTGCTCGCCGCCCGTCACGCCTGGCTGGCGCCGCTGCCGCCGGAGGGCGCCTCGGCGATCGTCCACCGGGACGGCGAGCACGCCGCCGAGCTGGCCCGGGCGCAGGGCATCGGGGCGCGGGACCTGGCGGCGGTCGGGCTGGTGGACGAGGTGGTCCCCGAGCTGCCGGACGCCGCAGAGGAGCCGGAGGCCTTCTGCGGCCGGCTCGGACGGGCGGTCGGTACGGCGCTCGGCGCCCTCGCGGCGGCGCCCCACGCGGAACTGCTCGCCGCCCGGGCGGTTCGCCACCGACGACTCGGCGATCTCCGCTAGGGACATGCCGGGCCCCGGTCCGGACGCGACCGCCCGCACATCCGCGCCGGCCCTCGGCGCACACCCGTCCAGCGGTGTGGCGCCGGTCTCAGCGCGGCGCTGATCGTCTGTACCCAAAGTGCTGCCGCCGAGCCCCCGGGTGACGGCCCCGCCGGTTCAAACGGTGAGTGCACTCACACGGAATCGACGGCCACGACGGACCGTAGTAGACCCCGCCACCCCCTTCGCGCCGGCTCGACCTCCCCGGAGTTCGCGCAGGTCAGACCAGGTGGACGGGCTCCCGCGACGGCTCCCCTTCGAATCCACGGCCACCGCCGGCGTACGACCGCCGGTCGTAACGAGGGGGTCTTGGCGACCCCCGATCCGGTCTGGCAACAATGGCTCTCGTCGCCAGCCGCACCGGCTCCTGTCCCGCCGGTGAACGGCTTACTGCCGAGTCACGCCCCGTGACCGTGACGGCCCCTGTCCGGCCGTCCGTGGTCCTGGGCGGGGCGTGACCCGGCCCAACCTGATTGAGGTCCTGTTCTTCATGCCCGCTTTCAAGCTCCGTATGCGTACTTCGGCCGCGATTCTCGCCGGCGCCGCCGGTCTGACCGCCCTGGGCGCCGGCGTGCTGCCCGCCACCGCCAACGCCGCCACCGCCTCCCCGCAGGCGATCGCCGCCCAGATCGTCCCGGCGAACCAGCTGGCCTCGTTCAGCCAGATCATCTCCCACGAGTCCAGCTGGAACGTGACCGCGACCAACGCCAGCTCGGGCGCGTACGGCCTGGCCCAGGCGCTGCCGGGCTCCAAGATGGCCTCGGCCGGTGCCGACTGGAAGACCAACCCGAAGACCCAGATCAAGTGGGCGCTGGACTACATGAACTCCCGCTACGGCAGCCCGAACGCCGCGTGGGCCTTCTGGCAGACCCACCACTGGTACTAAGCCGACCCCGTCGGCTCACGGTCTCCCTCCCGCCCCCTGACCACTCCCCTCACCCCGGGGGTCGGACAGGGACCACCGGGGTGCCCGAGAGGGCCCGGACCCGCGCGATCCGCGTGGCCCGGGCCCTCTCGTGGTTCCTCCGTCCCGGCGGCCTTCGGCCCACCCCGGACGGAGCCGTCCCCGGGTTGCCCCGGGAACCCGGGGTGCCCCCGGCTCTCTCACGGCTCGCTCACGGCTCGCCGGTCAGCCCCAGCAGCTCGCGCATCCGCGCGTACTTCGCGGTCAGCCGCTCGGCGGTGGCCCGGTCCAGCGAGGCCAGCCGGGCCGGGTCGGAGTTGTGGGCCAGGTCGGCCCGCTTGACCAGCAGCGCCCCGGGCGTGGCCAGGATCCGTGCGGCGTACTCCTCCACCGGCTCCTCCGGGCGCCGGGTGAGCGCCTCCACGATCGCCTTGGTCTCCTCGGGCAGCGCGGCCGCCGCCAACCACTCCCGGCTCAACCGGTCGTCCTCGACGGCGTCGTGCAGCCAGCCCGCCGCGATCTGCGCCTCACTGCCGCCACGGGCGGCCGTCCCGTGTGCGACCGCCGCGATGTGCTCGCCGTACGGGTGGCCGTTCTTGTCCACCTGCCCCCGGTGGGCACCGCGCGCGATGACCTCCACCTCGGACAGGGTCAGGTACTGCTGGTCCATCGGCTCACCCCTTGCTCACCGTCGCTCACCCCTGGCTTCCCCCAACGGCTCATCCTAGGCCCGTGATCGGCGCGTCGACGGCCACTGGTTTACTGCCCCGGGGGTTCACGGCTTCGAGGGGTCCACCGGCCCGGGAGTCGGCCCGCCCCCGGCGGGCGATCCCCGTCGCATCCGGCAGACCCGTCCGAGCGATCCGAGGAACCATGCCATCCCTGCATCCGCTGCTGTCCGGCTTCGCTCCGATCTGGGCGCTCACCGGCGTCGGTTACGTCGTCGGCCGCACCGGACTCCTCGGGCCGCACGCCGAGGCGGTGCTCAACCGGTTCGTGTTCCACGTGGCGATGCCGGCGGCACTCTTCCTGATGATCGCCCGCACCCCGCTGGAGCGCTTCGCCAACCCGTCGATGCTCGCCTTCGCCGCCGGCACCGTCGTCGCGACCGGCCTCGGGCTGCTCGCCGGGCGCCTGCTCTTCCGCCGCAAGCCCGGCGAACTCGCCATCGGCGCCATGGCCTCGGGGTACGTCAACTCCGCCAACCTGGGCATCCCGGTGACCGTGCAGGTCGTCGGCGACGCCTCCTTCGTGGCCCCCGTGGTGCTGTTCCAGATCCTCCTGGTCACCCCGGCCGTGCTCGCGGTGCTGGACGGCGGCGCGGCCGGCCGCCGGGCCCTGCTCACCCTCCCGGCGCGCAACCCGATCCTGCTCGCCACCGCGCTCGGCGCCGTCGTCTCCGCGGCCGGGCTGCACCTGCCCGCCGAGCTGAACCGCTCCTGCGAGCTGCTCGGCGGCGCCGGCGTCCCGACCGCCCTGATCACCCTCGGCATCTCGCTGCACAACCGCCCACCGGCGGAAGGCCGTTCGCTCCGCACCGAGGTCGCGCTCACCGTCGCCGTCAAGACCCTGGTCCAGCCGCTGGTCGCCCTCGCCGTGGCCGGCCCGCTGCTCCACCTGTCCGCGCACCAGCTCCTCACCGTCGTCCTGTTCTCCGCGCTGCCCACGGCGCAGAACGTGTACACCTACGCCCGCGAGTACGGGCAGGGCACCCAACTCGCCCGCGACGCGGTGCTCTGGTCGACGCTGGTGTCGATGGCGACGCTCTCGGTGATCAGCTGGACCCTCGGCCCGGCGTAGCCCCGCTCCCGTACGGGCGCGCGGCTACGCCCGCGCGTCCTGCCTGGCCGTGGCCACCACCCTGGTCATGGCCTCCAGGAAGCGCCGGGCCGTGGCCAGTTCGGCGGGGTCGAACCGCCCCATCGCCGCGAGCAGATCGCCGATCAGCCCGCCGAAGAACCCCTGCCCCAGCTCCATCGCCCGGTCCTCCACCAGCAGCCGCACCCTGCGCCGGTCCTGCGGGTCGCGTTCGCGGCGGATCAGCCCGAGCCGCTCCAGCCGGTCCACCAGGCCGGTGGTACCGGCCGAGTTCAGGTGCAGGGCCTCGCCCAGCCGCCCCGGGGTGACCACCTCCCCGGCACGGGCCGCGTCCAGCAGGTGGATCAATGCCCGCAGATCGGTCGGATGCAGACCGTTGCGGGACGCGAACTCGGCCCCGAACAGGTCCAGTTCGACCGTCAGGCCGCGCAGCAGGTGGACCAGCCGCATCGGCTCCTCGACCTCGGACATCCTGTCGTCCTTCCCCGGGCAGACCCGTGTTCACTATTCTCTCGCTCGACGAGATACCCGTTGAGCGATATACCTATGGAACAAGATACTCGCCAGCCGTGACACTCGCCGAGCGAGTGTTTCCGCACGCCATCACACCACACCCGCGGAGGCCCGTCATGTCCGCCGTCACGTCCGCCCGCACCGCCCCCTTCCTCGCCGCCTACGACGCCCTGCTGGCCCGCTGGCCCGTCCCGGTCGACACCCTGACCGTCCGCACCGTGCACGGCACCACCCGGATCAACGCCTGCGGCCCGCACGACGGACGCCCCCTCGTCCTCCTGCACGGCGGCGGCGCCACCTCCACCATGTGGTTCGCCAACGCCGCCGCCTGGGCCGGGGCCGGACACCGCGTCCTCGCCGTCGACCTCATCGGCGACCCTGGGCGCAGCGTCCACGACGGCACCGCCCTCACCGGCCTCCCCGGACTGCTCGGCTGGCTGGACGCCGTCCTCGACGAACTCGGCGTCGCCGAGGCCGACTTCTGCGGCCACTCGTACGGCGGCTGGATCGCCCTGGAGTACGCCCTGCACGCCCCGGCCCGGGCCGGCCGGCTCGCCCTGCTCGACCCGACCCAGTGCTTCGCCGGCTTCCGCCCCGGCTACCTGCTGCGCGCGCTCCCCCTCTTCCTCCCCGGCCGGACCCCGGCCCGCGCCCGCGCCTTCCTCGACTGGGAGACCGGCGGCGGCCCCCACCTCGACCCCGACTGGCGCGAGCTCTACGCCCTCGGCTACGCCGACTTCCCCGCCTCCCGCGTGGTCACCGGCCCCCGGCCCACCCCCGCGCGCCTCCGTACCCTCACCACCCCGGTCCTCACCCTCTTCGCCGCCCGGAGCCGCACCCACGACCCCGCCCGGGTCGCCGCGGCCGCCCGGCGCACCCTCCCGTCGGCCGAGGTCGCCGTCCTCCCGGACGCCACCCACCACAACCTGCCGATGGCCGCCGCCCCCGAGGTCAACCGGCGACTCGTCGACTTCCTGTCCCCCACCCGCGCCTGAACGCCCCGGCCCGGCACGGCCCGACGACGGGTGTCGCCCACCGCGCCCTACAGCAGCAGCGTGTTGAAGGAGGCCAGGTCACGCAGGCAGTCGGTGAGGGCGTTCCAGCTCCACCCGAAGTAGGCCGGCAGCCGGAGCCGGACGCTCAGCTGCTCGTAGAGCCGCTGCTCGTCCCCCATCTCCCCACCGTCCAGCCACGCCACATCCCGTGGGTCCATCACCTGACGCAGGGCGAGGGCGCCGGGAATGCGGCGTTCCTGCTACCGCCCCCGGGCGGACTCCCCCGCGCTGCGCGAACTCGCGGGGCTCTCCCGGAGTGACGGCAACGCGGAGCTGTTCCCGATGGTGCTGGGCGAGCTGGACGTCGGCCTACCCGACGAGAGCACCACCGAGCGCTGTGTGCTCCACCGCCTGGCGGCCCGATTGGCCGCCGGCGCCGTGACGCCGTCGGAGGTGGCGGCCGAGGTCGGGCGGAGCACCCACCCGGGCCGTACGGCGGCCGAGCGGGCCTTCGTGGCGGCCGTGGACCGCGAGTACTGCGTCGAGCACCTCGCGGCCCAGGAGCCCGAAGTCTTCCGGGCCTGGCAGGAGGCGCTCCGCCCGGCGACGGAACGGCTCTGCCGTACGCCGTTCCCGACCTGGTAGGCGAGCCCCGGGTGACCCCGGCACCTCGGGTGCGGCGGTCAGTAGATCAGGTACCCCGGGCGGTGCCCCTCGTCGTCGATCTCCCCGGTGGCCTGGGCCCGCAGCTTGCGGGACAGCTCCTCCAGGGCGCGGGAGGCCGCGACCTCCTCGCCGATCCTGGCGAGCGGACGGTCGTCGGCGCTCTTCACGGCCTCGCCGTGCGCGCTCAGGCCCGGCGCCCGTGCGCCGGTCAGCCTGGCGTCGCACGCCGTGTGCACGCCGTCCTCGTCGAATGTCAGCTCCACGTCCCACTGGTTGTGCATGCCACACCTCCTGGCGCGCGCCCCCGTCGCCGCCTGTTCGGACCGGCACGGACGGTGGCCCGTGCGGCCGCTCACACCAGCGTGCGCCTGCCCCGCCGGTAGCGGCAAGCGCGGCGGACGGCGCCGGGGCACGGCCATGCGGGTGCCCGCGGCCGCACCTCCGTGGCCTGCGGAAGTCCCCGGGTCGGAGCCGTCGTGCGGCACCCCGCGTCGCGCCCGCGCCCGGCGTCCGATCGGCCCGGCCGCCGCCCCGGCGGTACGCTGACGGAAGCGGCCGCGACCGCCGGCCCACCCCGGCCCTTCGGCGCGGCGCGGGCAGCGACAACCTGGTGGTCCCTCCGTGGTGGTCTTCCTCCTCGCCCTGAGCGCGGCCTGCTGTCTGGGACTCGGCTTCGTCCTCCAGCAGCACGCGGCGCAGCGGGCCCCGCGTGCCGACCTCCTGCACTGGCGGCTGCTGCTGGACCTGATGCGGATGCCCCAGTGGCTGCTCGGCACCGGGTTCATGGTCAGTGGGCTGATCCTCTCGGCGTTCGCACTCAACCAGGGCGAAGTGTCCCTGGTCGAGCCGCTGCTGGCCACCAATCTGCTGTTCGCCATGGCCCTCGCCCGGGTGCTGACCCGTCAGACCCTGGGCCGCTCCGGCTGGGCGGGGGTGCTGCTGCTCGGCCTCGGGGTGACCGCCTTCATCGTGGCCGGCCAGCCGACGGGCGGCGGGGCGCCCGCCGGGGAGCTGCGGCACTGGCTGGTGGTCGGCACGGTGGTCGGGCTGGTCCTGCTGCTGGTGTCGATGGCCCGGCGGCTGCCGCTGTTCGAGGAGGCCACCCTGCTGGCGCTGGCCGCCGGGCTGCTCTACGGCCTCCAGGACGCGCTCACCCGGACCACCACCCAGCGCCTCGACCACGAGGGGTTGTCCGCCGTGCTGCGCAGCTGGCAGCCGTACGCGGTGGTGGTGGCAGGCGTGGTCGGACTGCTGCTGGTACAGAGCGCCTTCGAGGCCGCGCCGCTCCGGATGTCACTGCCCGCGCTGACCGCCGCCCAGCCGCTGGCCGGGATCGCCTGCGCGGTCGGCTTCCTCGGCGACCGGCTGCGGGTCACCCCGGCCGCGCTGGCCTGGCAGTCCGCCGGGTTCCTGGCCATCGTGATCGGGGTGATCGTGATCGGCCGCCACCCGGCGATGCCGGGGACCGTCCGCGACACCCTGGAGAGCATCGGGGCGGCGCCGGAGGACGGGTCCGAGGAAGGCGACGGGGACGGCAGCGGGCACGGGAGCAGGGACGGGAGCGGCGAACAGCCCGGTGACCGGTCCGACCGGAGGTCCGGTGGCCGAGCCGAGGACGAGGCCGGCGGTGCCAGGCCCGACGACCGACCCGGGAAGACCCGGAACACCGGGAAGACCGGGAAGCCCGACTAGGGACCGCGATGTGCTGGAGCGCGCAGGCGGACGCCGTGGTCGGCGGGGTGGTGGTGGCGGTCGGGGTGGCGTGCCTGGTCCGCGCCCACCGGGCGGGCCTGCCGGAGCGCTTACCGCTCGCCGCACTCCCCTTGGTGCTGGGCCTGCACCAGCTGATCGAGGCCTTGGTCTGGCTCGGCACGGACGGTGACCTGTCGGCCGGCTTCGCCGGGGCGGCCCGCACCGCCTGGGCGGTGATCGCGCTCCCGCTGCTGCCCGTGCTGGTCCCGGCGGCGGTGTGGTGCGCGACCACCGGGCCGCGTCGGCGCGCTCTCGCCGGGTTCACCCTGTTCGGCGTCGCCGTCGCCGTCCCGCTCGCCGCAGCCGTCGCCTCCCGTCCGGTGACCGCCGCCCCGCACGGCCACACCCTCGGCTATGCCGTCGGCATTCCGCACCCGGCGCTGCTCCTCGCCGGCTACCTCCTCGCCACCGTCGGCTCCCTCCTCGCGAGCGGCGACCGCCTGCTGCGTCGCCTCGGGTTCGTCACCGGCGTCGGCGCCCTCGGTTGTGCCCTGCTCTGGCGCCTCGCCTTCGTGTCCACGTGGTGCGCCCTGGCCGCGCTGGCGAGTCTGCTGCTCCTGCACTGGGCGGGCGGCGCCCCCGTCGGCGAGACCGGGGAACGGGCCGCCCGACCGGCCCGCTGAACGGCTCGGGGAATCCTACGAGGGCACCGGTGCCCACTCCGGCTCGGCATCCGCCGCCTCCCGCCCGACTGCGGTGCCGCCCGTCTCCCCGCCGCCGCCCGTCTCGACGGTGCCGCCCGTCCCACCCTGGCTGCCCGCACCGGCCGCGTGACCGCGAAGGCGGTCCATGTCGCGCCACTCCGGCCGGAGGCCGGCCAGCGTCGTGGTGACGAAGTAGAGCGCACCGGCCGCGATCAGGCTGGGTATCAGGCCGACCACGGCCACCGCCGCACCCGCGAGGAGGCCGCCGAGCGGGATGCCGGCCCAGGCGAGGGAATCGCCGAGGGCGTGGACCCGGCCGAGCAGATGGCGGGGCACCCGCTCGAAGAGCACCGCGCCCAGGATCGGGTTGAGGAAGCCGGAGCCGAAGCCGCCGATCGCGAAGACGGTGAGCACGACCCACATCGGCGCGCCGAGGGCGAGTACCAGGAAGCGGGGCGCGCCGCACAGCACGAAGCCGACGAAGAAGACCGTCCGGCGGGGCAGTCGGGAGGCCACGGCCGCCGCGATCAGGCTGCCCACGACGGCCGTGGCCCCCATGACCCCGGCGCTCAGGCCGATCGCGGCCGGGCCGTTGCCGGACTCGTGCGCCCAGACCGGGACCAGGACGGTCGTGAAGCCGGCGTCGAGCAGATTGGTGATGCCGACCATCACGATCACGGCGAGCAGCAGCGGCTCGGACTTCAGGAAGGCGAAGCCCTCCCGGAACATCCGCCAGTACCCGGCGCCCGGTGCCCCCTCGGCTTCCCCCTCGGCCGGCTTCCCGCCCGCCGGCCCGGCCACCGGGACCGCCGGGCGCCCCATCCCGCGCGGCAGCGCGAGGGCGATGATCAGCGAGCCCAGGGCGAAGGAGACCGCGTTGACCGCCAGACCGGCCAGCGGTCCCATCAGGGCGACCAGCCCGCCGCCGATCGCGGGGCCGAGCGTGGAGGCCAACCGCTCGGTGACGCCCGACAGCCCGGTGGCGCGCTCCATCGGCACCCGGGCGCGGTCGGCCGCCTCCGGGACCATCACCGACTTGGCCAGGTCCCCCGGCCCGCGCATCGCGCCGATCACCGCGACCATCACCAGCAGCGCCCAGAACGGCAGCAGCCCCTGGGCGTGCAGCAGCGGCACCAGCCCGGCCGCGGCGGCACTGACCGCGTCCGTCGTCCAGGACACCACGCGCGGCCCGAGCCGGTCGACCACCGGCCCGGTCAGGGCCTTGACCAGGACGTACGGCGTCATCTCGGCGAAGGCGACCAGGCCCGTCATCGTGGCGCTGCCGGTGGTGGCCAGGACGAACCAGGGCAGGGCGATGGCCGAGACCCGCGTCCCGGTCACGGAGACGGCCGTGGCGGTCAGCACCCCGGCCAGCGGCCGGAGGCTGCGCACGGGCGGTGGTACGGCGGCGGCGGTGCTCATCTGGTCTCCCCCTCGGTGGTGGTGCTCGGATCCGGCAGGACGTGGAGGATCACCGAGACCTGCTCGGAGCCCTCCGGGGCCGGCCCTTCGGCGTCGATCCGGCGGTAGCGCCCGACGACCTCCCACAGTTCGCCGGCCAGCCGCTCGGTCTCTGCGGGCGTGAGCTGCAGGATCAGGTCGCTGAAGTCCGTCACCCGGCGCCACTCCCGCGGCATGGTCTCGAAGGCGTCCAGCGCGCGCTGGCCGGTCAGGGTGTGCGCGGCCAGGACCGACCGCAGGAAGCCGACGGCCGCGTCGGGCTCCTCGTCCGCCATCTCGTCCCCCGTCCAGACCGTGAGCCGCTGGGCCGAACGCCACCAGCGCTCACGGGCGTTGCCGCGCTCACGGTCCTCCTCGACGAAGCCCGCGGCGGCCAGCTGGCGCAGGTGATAGCTGGTGGCTCCGGAGTTGAGCCCCAGCTGCGCGGCGAGCTTCGTCGCCGTGGACGGGCCGTGCTTGCGCAGCAGCCCGACCAGCTGCATCCGCACCGGGTGCGCCATCGCGCGCATGCCCTTGGCGGTGATGACGACGTGCGGGTCGTCGCTGTGCTTCCAGCCGCTGTCTTCGGTCATGGCAGGATCCTAGAACCGCAAAGAGACCTTTGCAAAGGGTTTTTTGCGAAGGGATCCCTGCGGTCCGCCGGAGTCCCGGCCGTGCGCCGCCCCGCCGGTCGGCGGGTGCCCGTCCGCCGCTCGGCGGGGGCCGCGGTCGAGTTCGCGACCGGGAGCGGGATTGTCACCCGGGCGGGCGAGGCGCAGGCTGTCAGAAGGGTCCGCGACGCGGCCCGCCCCGGTCGGCCGCGGAACGGATGACGGCCGCCGGTGAGGTACGAGGGGCAGGGCGATGACACGCGGGAGGCTCTGGGGCTACGTGGCGTCGGGGGCCCGGGCGCTGGCCGCGTTCGGCGGCACCGGCGGCACGGGCCGCGGCACCGGGTCCGGACGCGCGCGCGGACCGGTCACCGGCCGGGTCGAGGAGGGCCCAGGCGCGTTCCAGTCCGGCGTCATGGCCGCGCCCAGGGCGCTCACCCGGACGGAGCTGGAGCGGCTGCGGTGGACCGGCCGGGAGGCGGGCTGCGAGCCGACGGCCCGGCACGTCCAGGTGGCCGACGTGGTCCGCCGGGTGGTGCGCGGCGGCGGCCGGGCCGCGGCCGTCACGGTCCGGACGGCTCCAGGACTGCCGGTGGTGGCCGGGGACGCGCGCCGGCTGGAGGCGGCCCTCGCCGGGCTGGTCGACCACGCGATCCGGCGCAATCCGCCGGGCGGCCGGGTCCTGGTCCGCACCGAGGTGACGAACGGCCCGTCCGCGTGGCGCACCCCCGGCCGGGCGGCCTCCGCGCGGCAGGGCCGACCCGGCCGTGCGCACGGGCGGGGCCGCGGCCGGGTCGAGATCCGGATCTCCGACCGGGGCGCCTACGAGCTCCCCGAGGCGCGCGACCGGCTGCTCGCGGGCGTACGGCCCGACGGCCCGGTGGGGCCGGCCCTGCACAGCCTGGTGCTGGCGGCCGGCGGCCGGCTCGCGGTCGAGGCCACACCCGGCGGCGGACTGACCGTGGTCCTGCTGCTGACCATCGCCCAGGACTGACCGCGGCAGCGGGGCGACCGCGGCAGCGGGCCGACCGGCGGCCAAGGACCGGCGGCGAAGGACCGGCCGAACGCACCCGCCCGCCCGCACGCCCGGGGGCCGCCCACACCGCCCACACGCCGCACACCGCCCCCACCCACCCGGCGAACCCGCCCCGCCGAACCTAGACTTGCCCCATGCCCCGGCTCAACGACCAGGTCAGGGAGCTGCTCCAGGAGTACGCCGACCTGATCAACATCACCGGCGGGGACGCCTTCCGGGCCCGCGCCTACGAGAAGGCGGCCCGCGCGGTCGGCGGCCATCCCGAGGACATCGCCGGTCTGGACGTCAAGGGTCTCCAGCAGATCCCCGGCGTCGGCAAGTCCACCGCCGAGAAGATCGCCGAGTACCTCGCCACCGGCGGCATCACCGCCCTGGAAGCCCTGCGCGCCGAGATCCCGTCCGGCGTACGGGAGATGATGGCCGTCCCCAGCGTCGGCCCGAAGCGCGCCCTCGCCCTCTTCCGCGACCTCGGCATCTCCTCGGTGGACGAGCTGGCCGCGGCCGTCCGGGCCGACAAGCTGGCCGATCTGGCCGGCTTCGGGGAGCGCAGCGGGGAGAAGATCCTGCACGGCATCGAGCTGATGCGGCAGTCCGGCGGCCGGAGCCTGCTGGACACCGCCACCGAGCTGGCCGAGCAGCTGGTCGCCGCGCTCTCCGCCGTCCCCGGCTGCACCCGCTGCGCGTACGCCGGCTCGCTGCGCCGGATGCGCGAGACGGTGGGCGACATCGACGTGCTCGCGACGGCCGAGGACTCCGCCCCGCTGATGGCCGCGCTCACCGAACTCCCGTACGTGGCCGAGGTGATCGGGAGCGGGACGACCAAGACCTCGGTGCGCACCACCCAGGGCGTCCAGGTGGACCTGCGGGTCGTCCCGGAGGAGGACTGGGGGGCCGCGCTGGTCTACTTCACCGGCTCGAAGGCGCACAACATCAAGCTGCGCACGATGGCCGTGCGGGCCGGGCTGAAGCTCTCCGAGTACGGCCTGTTCGAGGTGGACGGCGGCGCCAAGGTGGTGTCGGAGACCGAGGACGAGGTGTACGCGGCGCTCGGCCTGCCGTGGATCGCACCACCGCTGCGCGAGGACCGGGGCGAGATCGAGGCCGCGCTGAACGGTGAACTCCCGGACCTCGTCCAGGAATCGGACCTGCGCGGCGACCTGCACACGCACACCGACCTGACCGACGGGCTGGCCACCCTGGAGGAGATGACCGACACCGCGGCCGCCCGCGGCTACTCCTACTTCGCCGTCACCGACCACGCGCCGAACCTGGTGATGCAGCGGATGACCGACGAGAAGATCCTCGCCCAGCGCGAGCGGCTGCGACAACTAGCCGACCGGCACAAGAAGATGCGGCTGCTCCACGGCACCGAACTCAACATCGACCCGGAGGGCGGCGTGGACTGGCCGCCCGAGTTCCTGGCCGGCTTCGACGTCTGCGTGGCCTCCGTGCACTCGCACTTCGCCCTCGACCGCGCCGCCCAGACCCGCCGGCTGATCCGCGCCTGCGAGAACCCGTACGTGCACGTCATCGGCCACCTCACCACTCGGCGGATCGGCAGCCGCGGCCCGATCGACGTGGACCTGGACGCGGTGTTCCGGGCCGCCGCGCGCACCGGCACCGCGATCGAGATCAACAGCTCCCCGCAACGGCTCGACCTGCGCGACGAGGACGTCCTGCGGGCCAAGCGGCACGGCGTCCGGTTCAGCGTCGACAGCGACGCGCACGCCACCCCGCACCTCGCCTACCCGCGCTTCGGCATCGGCACGGCGCAGCGCGGCTGGCTCACCGCCGAGGACGTGGTCAACACCTGGACGTGGCAACGGCTGAAGCGCTTCCTCCGCAAGGACGCGCTGCGGTAGCGCCCGTCCGGCGCCGACGGACCGCACCCGCGCAACCGGGGCCGCCCGTCGGCGCGTCACCGGAAGCCGTCGGAACCCGTCGGAACCCGCCGGATGCCGCCGGGGGCGTCGAAGGCCGTCGGAAGCCGACGGAGGGTCACCCCTCGTCGTAGGAAGCCCCCGGCGCGGCCAACACCCGGGCGGCACTGCGGTGTCCGAGCCCGGCCGCCCGCCGGAGGTCCCCGGCATCCGAGCCCCCTCCGCCCAGGAAGGCGGCCAGGAACCCCGCCGCGAAGGCGTCACCGGCGCCGGTGAGGTCACGCACCTCGGCGACCGGCGGCACCGGCACCGTGAACGGCGCCTCGCCGGGCACGTCGACGGTGGTCGCCTCCGCGCCGGACTTGGTGACCACCGTGGTGGCCGCCAGCCGGCCGCGCTCCGGCCCGGGCAGGCCGTCCACCAGCAGCCCGAGGAAGGCGGACTCGGAGCGGTTGGCGAACAGGAAGGTGGGCGCCGACCCGGCCAGCAGGGCGAGGAACCGCTCCCGTCCGAACCGCTCCAGCATGCCGGTGGAGGAGGCGTCCACCGAGGTGGTGCCGCCCGCCCGCCGGACCCGGTCGAGGGCGTCCGCGGCGGTGGCACCGACCGGCTCGCCGTCGAAGGAGTAGGCCGGTACGTGCAGGTGGGTCAGCCCGGCCAGCCACGCGTCCGGCACGCGCTCCAGCAGGGTCGCGGCGCCCCGGTCGGGCAGCATGGTCCGCTCGCCGTCCTGGTCGATCAGCACCACGATGCTGCCGGTCCGGCCGCGCCGGGTGACCCGTACGTCCACGCCGTGGCCGGCCAGTTCGGCGACCAGACCGTCCCCGGTCGCGTCCGCCCCGACGCAGCCGAGGAAGCGGGCCGGGTACTGTCCGGCGGCGAAGCAGGCGACGTTGGCCGCGCTGCCGCCGCGCCGCCGGAAGACCCGGGCGTCGGAGTCGGTGCCGTGCCGCAGCGGGCCGTCGACCCAGACCACGACGTCCTCGACGAGGTCGCCGAGCACCCCCAGCACGGCTCAGGCCCCGGTCTCGGCAGCGGCCCCGGAGGCACCGGCGGCAGCGGCCAGGGCGGTGGCGATCTCCCCGCCGAGGCGGACGTTGCCCCGGTAGACCTCGACGTTGACCTCCAGGCTGCGCCCGCCGGTGTCGCGCTGGATGTGGTCCAGCAGGAACGGCGTGGACGCGTTGCCGGTGATGCCCCGGCGCTCCGCCTCGGCCCAGGCGCGGGCGAGGATGCCGTCCAGCTCCTCCGGGGGCAGCTGCTTGGCCGGGTCGACCGGGTTGGCGATCAGGACGGCCTGCGGCAGGTCGAGCCGGTCGCGGGCGTCGATCACCTTCGCGGCCTCCTCCGGCGATTCGACGCTGAAGTTGATCTCGTGGCCGGAGTCGGTGACGTAGAACCCGGGGTACTTGCGGGTGCGGTAGCCGATGACCGGGATGTTGTAGGTCTCGAAGCGCTCCAGGGTGGCCCGGATGTCGAGGATCGACTTCACGCCGGCGCTGATCACGGTGACCGGCGTGGCCGCCAGGGTGGTCATGTCGGCCGACTCGTCGAAGCTCTCCGAGGCGCCGAAGTGGACGCCGCCGAGACCGCCGGTGGAGAAGACCCGGATGCCCGCGCGGTGCGCCAGGAAGGCGGTGGCGGCGACGGTGGTGCCGCCGTGCCGGCCGAGCGCGGCGACCACCGGCAGGTCGCGCAGGCTGACCTTGTCCAGGCCGTCGGTGCCGGCGAGTCCGGTGATCTGCTCGGTGCTCAGACCGACCGTCGGCACCCCGGCGTGCACGCCGATGGTGGCCGGGACGACGCCCGCCTCCCGCAGCCGCGCCTCGGCCTCCAGCGCGACGGCCAGGTTGCGCGGACGCGGCAGGCCGTGGGTGAAGATGGTCGACTCCAGCGCGACCACGGGCCGGCCCGCGGCGAGGGCCGCCACGACCTCCTCGGCGACGCGGATCCCGGACGCGGCAGGGCGGCCGGAGGCGGCGGGCGCGGAGGCGGCGGAGGCGCTGGGGGGAAGTCCGGTCATGATGCGAACTCTCTGTGAGATGCCACTGCGGTGGGGCAACGCGCTGATCAGCGTAGGGACGGCTCGCATCGGAAACCAGAATGAGTCCTGGGGCTTCCGATAGGCCGTCACCTATGGGTTCGTCCACCCTTCGTCTACCCTGACGGGCATGGGTCTCACCTTGCGTCAGCTGGAGGTCTTCCTGACCGTCGCCGAGACGCTGCACTTCGGCCGGGCCGCCGAACGGCTGCACATCTCGCAGCCGACGGTCAGCCAGGAGGTCGCCCGGCTGGAGCGGACCGTCGGTGTCGAGCTGTTCGACCGCAGCCGCCGATCCGTCGCGCTCACCGAGGCCGGCGAGGTGATGGCCGCCGAGAGCGCGCGCCTGCTCGGGCAGGCCGAGGCACTGCTGACCCGGGTCCGGCTGCACGAGGAGTCCCGGCTGGGCACGGCCCGGATCGTCGCCTCGCCGAGCGTGGTCAACCGGCTGCTGCCCGCCGTGGTCAGCCGGGCCGAGCAGGAGCTGCCCGCACTCGACACCACCGAACTCGCCGTGGACACCGGCCAGGTCTCCACCACGCTCGCCGCCGAACTCGCCGACGTCGGCCTCGGCCGATTCCTGGACGAGGTGGGCGGCTACCGGCTGGAGCGGATCGCCGACGAGCCGGTGCTGGTCGCGCTCGGCCGGGACCACCCGCTGGCCGGCCGGAGCAGCCTGCACCTGGCCGAACTGCGGGACCTGCCCCTGCTGTTGTGGCCGCGCGAGCAGCACCCCCGCTACTACGACCACGTGCTCGGCCTCTGCGGCGACCACGGCGTGGACCCGCCGGTGCTGGTCAGCCCGCCGCGGATCGTCGGCTCCCGGCTCTACCTGCTCGCCCGCAACCGCGCCTTCTCACTGGTGCCCGGGTCGATGACCGGCCACCTCACCGAGGACGTAACCACCGTACGGCTGGAGGGGCGGGCCACCCTGCCGCTGGAGATGCAGTGGCGGCTGGACGACCGCCGTCCCCGGCTGGCCAGCCTGCGCGACCTCATCCGCCAGGAGGCGGCGGCGCTCGAAGAGCCGTAGGCCGGCAGCGCTCGAAGAGCCGCCGCCCCGCGACGCCCGCACAGCCGTAGCGCTCCCCTTCGGCCGGTACCCGTCCCCGCGCCACCACCGCCCTTGACGCTGGCATGCCACCGCCGGAAGGATGCCGGATCATCCCTCCGGCCCGCGGCAGCGCCACGGGCCGCCCGACCCCGGGGATCCGCCTTGGCCCTACGCCCGCTGCTCCGCCGCGCCGCCGGCTTACTCGGTGCCGCCGTCCTCACCCTGGCCGGCACCCTCACCGCCGCCGGCCCCGCCCGCGCCGACTTCGGCACCGACTACCACGACCCGGTCACCGCCACCCGGCCGCTGACCCGCCCGGACACCCGCTCCTGCACCGTCGAGGCGATGCACCGGCGCGAGTTCCGCAACGGGTACGGCAACCCGCCCGACACCCCGTACACCGCCGCCCTCACCCCGCCCGCCGACTGCGCGGGCCCGTGGTCCGCGGTGGTCCTGGACCTCCACGGGCAGGTCGCCGGGCGGCAGTTCGACCGGATCTTCAGCGTCCGGGTCGGCGGCGTCCAGGTGCTGCTCTCCTCCACCCCCGAGCCGTCCAAGGACGGCATCGAGTGGAACGTCGAGCGCGACGTCACCCGCTACGCCCCGCTGTTCACGGGCGGGCCGCAGGAGTTCTCCTTCGACCTCGCCAACGTCACCGACGCCACCTACACCGGCGTCTTCACGGTCAGCGCGAGCCTCACCTTCTACACCGCGAACGACCGCTGGCCCGCCGCCCGGGGCGCCGACCGGCTGCTCACCACCGGGCCGTTCGGGCTCACCCAGGCCGCCCCCGCCGCCGGGCGCGAACTCACCTTCCCGCAGAACCTCGAACGCCTCACCGCCGAGGTGTACACCCGGGGCGGCGGCGCCTGCGAGGAGTTCGCGTACGCCTCCGCGCCGGACGCCTTCGTCGCCGCCAACCCCGGTCTCGGCCTCTGCGGCAAGGGCCCGTTCCGCGAACTGCGGCTCACCGTGGACGGCCGGGTGGCCGGCGCGGTCTGGCCCTACCCGGTGATCTACACCGGCGGCTGGGACCCGCTGCTCTGGCGGCCCGTCCCCGGGATCTTCGCCTTCGACCTGCCCGCCTACCGACTCGACCTCACGCCGTACGTCGGCCTGCTGCTGGACGGCCGCCCGCACACCGTCGGCGTCACGGTGAACGCGGCCGAGGCGCAGAGCAACGACCTGTGGACCGGCCAGGTCAACCTGTTCGCCGAGGTCGACCACGGCAGCGCCCGCACCACCGGGCAGCTCACCGACCACCGGGTCGCCCCCGAGGCCTCCGTCGGCACCGCGCTCGCCGACCACGGCGGCGGCAGCGGTGATTGGACGGTCACCGCCGCCCGGCACGACCTCGCCAGGGGCTGGGTGCAGACCTCGCACGGCCGGATCACCACCGAGGTGCGCGACGACCTCTCGTTCCGCTCCGGCCAGCAACTGCGCGACAGCGGCAACGACGTGACCCTGCACAACGGCACCGACCTCACCCGCACCACCTCGACCTGGGGCGGCGGACCGCACCGCACCACCACCGTCCACGAGGGCGAACCGCTCGACGTGAGCTACCGGGTGAGCCACGACCCGGCCGGCAACACCGACCAGACCACCGCCATGGACCTCGGCTACCACCGCGAGACCACGGCGGCGACCGGCGGCCACGTCACCGAGCGTTCCACCGTCGACCACACCCTGCACCCGACCGCCCGGCGCCACGACGGCGACCGCACCGTCCGCACCGGCAGCAGCACGGAGGACTACCGCAGCACCGGGCCCCAGGGGCCGTACCACCGGACGCTGAGCTTCGTGGACGGGTGGCCGCAGTGACCGCAGTGGCCGCAATGACCGCACTGGCCGGAGTGGCCGAAGTGGCCGCTTCGGCCCCGCCCCGCGCCCCGGCGACCGACGCGGGTGATCGACTTGCGAAAATTGCCCGAATTCGTGCCGTTCACCCCTGGTGCACCGGACCTACGAGGCGCATCATGGGAGATGGACCTGCGAGGTAGCTGAAGGAAGTTCGACCGCAGGAGGCAGTGGCGACAGATCGAGACGGATCAGGGTCTGCCGCTGGTTTTCTACCTCGGTCGACGATCGAACTACCGGCCGGAGGACGTCAAGTCCGGAGGCCGCCCCCACCTCGCAGGTTCCGCGCGTCCACGGAACGTCCCCTCGGTTCCGTGGACGCGCTGTCCATGTCGGCTTCCCGCACCGGCCACTCGGGCCCGACCCCGGCCGTCCCGGGCCGCTCCGTCCTCGGCCTGCCCGACCGCCTCGATGCCCGCCTGGGCCTCCAGGATCCGCCGCACACCGCGCCGTACGGCCTCCTGGTCGTCCGCGATCAGGGTGCGGATCACCCGCGGGGACTCACCGTTCGCACCCGCCGCACCCGCGCTCGCACTCGTCACCCCGGCAGTCTGACACGCACCCCGCGGGTGCCCCCGCCCGTCGCCCCGGCGGGAAAGTTCACGCGCCGGCCCCGACGCGGTTCACCTCCGTGCGGTGAGCTGACCGCCATGAACGCTTCCCGTGGACGACTCCCCGTCAGCCGGCGCGGACTCCTGGCCGGCGCCTCCGGTCTCGGGCTCGGCAGCGCCGTGTCCCTCTCCGGCCTCGCGGCCACCCCGGCGGCCGCCGATCCCGCCGCCTCCCCGCTGCTGTGGCAGCGGCCCGGTCGTTCCGGCGCGCCTCGGGTCGCCGGTCTGCACCTCCAGTTCGGCTCGGACGCCTCCCGCGAGGTGGCGGTGTCCTGGCACACCACCCGGTCCGTCGCCAACCCCCGGGTGACGTACGGTACTTCGAACGGCGGCTTCGGCCGCACCGTGCAGGCGGCTACCCGCACCTACCGGGACGCCGCCTCCGGCACCGAGGTCCAGGCGCACCACGCCCGGCTGACCGGCCTGCACCCGGACACGGACTACGTCTACGCCGCCCTCCACGACGGCGCCACCCCCGAGCTGGGCACCGTCCGCACCGCCCCGCGCGGCCGCTCCGCGTTCACCTTCACCAGCTTCGGCGACCAGGGCACGCCCACCCTCGGCAAGAAGACCGCCAACGGCTACGCCAACGACAACCTCGGCAGCCCCGCCGCCGGCGACACCACCGCCGGGGTCGAGCGGATCGCCCCGCTGTTCCACCTGCTCAACGGCGACCTCTGCTACGCGAACATCTCCACCGACCGGGTCCGCACCTGGTCCGACTGGTTCGAGAACAACACCCGCTCCGCCCGCCACCGCCCGTGGATGCCCGCGGCCGGCAACCACGAGAACGAGAAGGGCAACGGCCCGATCGGCTACGGCGCGTACCAGGCCTACTTCGAGCTCCCGGCGTCCGGCTCGGACGACGAACTGCACGGCCTCTGGTACGCGTTCACGGCCGGCCCGGTGCGCGTCATCAGCCTCAACAACGACGACGTGGCCCTCCAGGACGGCGGCAACTCCTACGTCCACGGCTACTCCGGCGGCGCCCAGCAGCGCTGGCTGGAGCGGGAGTTGGCGGCCGCCGACGCCGACCCGGGAATCGACTGGATCGTGGTCTGCATGCACCAGGTGGTGATCTCCACCGCCGACAGGTTCAACGGCGCCGACCTCGGCATCCGCGAGGCCTGGGTACCGCTGTTCGACAGGTACGGCGTGGACCTGGTGGTCTGCGGCCACGAGCACCACTACGAGCGCTCCCACCCGATCCGCGGCCAGCAGCCGACCGACACCCGCACGCCGATCCCGGTCGCCACCGGCACGCGGACCATCGACACCACCAAGGGCACCGTCCACATGGTGATCGGCGGCGGCGGCACCTCCGTCCCGTCCAACCAGCTCTTCTTCGACCCCCCGAAGGCCCGCGTCATCACCGGCGTCGGCGCCGTCGACCCGGCCACGGGCAAACGCCCGCCGGTGTACGTGGTCGAGGACGCCCCCTGGTCCGCCTTCCGCGACGCCGACAACCCCTACGGCTTCGCGTCCTTCGACGTCAACCCGGGCGAACGCGGCGGGCAGACCACGATCGACGTCACCTACTACTCCGTCAGCGGACCGTACGGCGACCTCGTCCCCGTCGACCGCTTCACCCTCACCCGTCCGCGTGGCGCCCGCGGCGGCGGCCGGGGCCGCTGATCCCCTGATGCCCCCCTGATCCGGGGCCCGCCGCTCCCCGGCGGATTCGCGCGCCCGCCCCGGCGGGGCGGGGATTCGGTGCGCGCCCGGCCGAGCCTACGGGCAGCCCCGGCGGGGCGGTCGCCGCTCGGGCAACCCCGGCGGAGGGATCCGGTTCCTCGGGCAGCTCTGCCGGGGGAGGCCGGGCTCCTCCCTCCGGGGGAGCGGGTCGCGGCCGACTCCCCTCCCCAGCGGGAGGCCCGCCCGGGGCCGTCCGGAGCAGACTCGTAGCCGTCGGAACGACCACCTCGAAGGAGAACGAACCGCCATGAACCGTCGCCTCGCCACCGTCGCGGCCTCGCTCCTCCTGCTGGCCGCGACGGTCGCCACCGCCGTTCCGGCCTCCGCCGCCGAACCGGCCGCTGCCGAACCGGCCACTGCCAACCCGGCCTTGGGCGCCGAACGGGCCGCCGCCGCAGGAGACTTCGGGGCGGTGAGCGTGCGCGGCACCGCGGACACCGTCCTCACCTCCGCCTTCCGCGACTTCGCCGGCGACCCGGTCCGGATCTCGGTCGACGCCCGCGCCGCCACCAACACCGACCCGGGCGGCACCCGCGGCCACTTCCGCGTCCGCCACGTGCACAACGACGGACGGCTGGTCGCCGAGTTCGAGGGGGACATCACCTGCCTCGGCGCCGGCGGGCGGGAGGCGATCGCCACCGGCGTGATCACCAAGGGCGAGGCGCCCTGGTTCCCGGGCCTGGAGGTGGTCGGCCAGAAGGTCTCGATCTCCGTGGAGGACAACGGCCGGCGCGGGGACCGGCTCGGCTGGGTCTGGGGGGCGCTCGGCCAGCCGGTGCCGGACTGCCAGGGCACGGTACCGTTCATCCGCACGACCGGTGGCGACTTCACCGTGCGCGGCTGACACCCGCCCGACCAGGGTTCTCCGGGCCTCCAGGGGTCCGTACGGAGGTGGCGGCGCCACGGGGTCGCGCGTCACGGGGACTGCGCGCCACGCGGGTGCGCGCCGGCGCCCGGCCGCCGCCGCCCCGAGCACCCGGACCCCCTGGAGGCCCCGATGTCACCCGCCCGCCCGACCGCCCGACCGCTGCCCGGCCATCCGGACGAGGCCCACCCGCGCCGGGGCCGTCAGAACGAGGGCCACCCGAACCAGGGCGCGGGGTCCAACGGCCCCACAGGGGAGGGCCGTTGAACCCCGCGCCCGATCCTCGCCCGTCCGCGGGCGAGGCCACGGGCAAGGACACGGACGGAGCCACGGGCGTGGCCGCAGCCGACGAGCCGCAGCCGCCCGACTACGGCCGACTCGCCGCCGTCGGACCGTACTTCGCGCTGGACACCGGCCCCGGCGGCACCCCGCCCGAGGGCTTCCGCCCGTTGCCCGAGCTGTACGCCACCGGCCCGGACGCGCCGCTGGCCGCCCGCCTGCGCGTGGTGGCCCGGCGGCTCGGCACCGCCGAACCCCGGGTCGCCGCCTCGATCCTGCACCTGGGGCTGGCCGCCCGCTTCTGGTCGGTGGGCCTCGGCTCGGCCGTCCTGCTGGGGACGGTCCCCACGCTGGAACACGCCTGGGCGCGGATCCCGGACCAGGGCCCGCTCGACCTGTGGACGCCTCCGGAGCCGGCCAACCTCTCCTCCGTGCCGCTCGCCGACCAGCTCCACGCGGCCGTCCTGGTGGGCCGCTTGGAGCCGCTGGCGGCCGCCGTCCGGGCCGCCGCCCCGCTCTCCCCGCGCCTGCTGCTCGGCAACGCCGCCTCCGCGCTGGCCGGCACGCTCCGGGTGCTGGACGCCCACGCACCGGGCCGCGCACGGGCGTTGGTCGCGGAGCTGCTGGACCGTCCGCCGCTGGCGGGGGCCGGCACACTGCGCATCGGCCCTCGCGGCACCGCGTTCCGACGGAACAGCTGCTGTCTCTACTACCGGCTCGGGCCGGGCGCCGGGCTCTGCGGGGACTGCTGCTTCACCGAGCCGCCCACCCGCGCCGAGCGCACCGACTGAGGCGGCCGCGTTCCGGCTCGCGTTCCGGCCCGCGTCCGGCTTGTCCAGGGCCGGGCGCGGGCCGCCGATCCCCGCCCGGTGCCGATGCCCGCGGCACCGGGCGGAGTCTTCCCGTGGGGGCGGTCAGACCGCGACCGCCTCCTCCATCTCCTCCTCGGCCTCCGCCGGCGTCTCCACCGGGCGGCGCCCGCGGCCCTCGTACACCGTCGCGGCCAGGACGGCCGCCCCGCCGAGCAGCAGCCAGACCAGCAGGGTCACGACGTGCCCGCCGAGGCCCGCGCCGCCGTCGAAGTAGAGCAGGCTGCGCGCTCCCTCCAGGAAGCCGGCGCCGGTCCAGAACCCGTGCAGGGCGCCGAAGAAGCCGTTCTGCAGCTCGGGGCGGTAGATGCCGCCGGAGGAGGTGAAGTTGAGCATCACGAACAGGACCATCATCGTCAGCGTGGTCCACTTCTTCAGGAAGCTGTGCAGGCCGATGCCGATCAGCAGGATGCCCGCCGAGTAGAGCCAGCCGAGCGCCCAGACCGCGGTGAGGTCGTGGTCGACGACGTGGAACACCGGCCCGGCGGTGACGATCCCGATCAGGCTGACCGCCAGCGAGACCGCCGCCCCGACCAGCACCCGGAGCCTCATGCTCAGCGCGGCTCCGGCGGCGCCGATGACCGCGACGCTCGCGTACGAGCCGATGCTCAATGCGACCAGCAGGAAGAACAGGCCCTGGCCGGTCGGATCGCCCTCGGCCGGAGTGGTCAGGTCGGTGACGCGCAGCGGGACGCCCTGCTGGTCGGTGACGTTGGTGAACACCGCCGTGGCGGCGACCACCGAGGTGTCCGAGTTCCCCTTGGCGACGATCAGCTCGGGACTCCGGGCGTCCGGCACGAAGGCGCCGACCAGGTCGCGGTCGCGCAGCTGCCGTTCGGCGGCGGCGCGGTCGTCGAGGATGCGGACGTCGAGCGCGTCCCCGGCCTTCTGCCGGATCGCCTGCGCCAGTCCGTGCGCCTGCGGCGTGGTGCCGACCACGGCGACCTCGAGGTGGCGCGGCTCCGGCTGGTGGAAGGCGCCCTGGTAGGCGAGCGCCATGCCGAGGCACATCAGCAGCGGGGTGATCAGGTGGACGGCGAGGTGCTTGAGCGAGTGCCCCGGCGTGGGCGCCGCGGCGGGGTTCTGGGGTGTGCTCATGGCGTTCGTACCGTCCTCCGGTGGTGTCTCATCCGCTTCGTAAAGATGGCAAATACAACCAATATGGATGGTAAATGCAACCGTTTACGTATGTAGCTTACAACCATCCTGCGGGCGCGGGGAAGCCGGCCCTGACCGACCGGCCTCCCCGTCCGCGTTCAGACCAGCTCGAACACCCCGTACGAGAACCCGTCCGCCCGCAGCTCCCCGTCCGCCACCCGCACGCCCTGCACCTCCAGCGGCCGCACCTCCAGCGGCCGCGCCCGCTCCGGCCGCACCTGCTCCGGCAAGCCGGACAGGCTCACGGCGCCCGGCTCACGGCGCGGGTTGACCGCCACCAGGTACCGCCCGGCCCGGGTGTACACCAGCGGGTACCCGGCGTTCCGGACCTCCACCCCGCCCCCGGAGCCCAGCCCCGGGTGGGCCCGGCGCAGCGCGATCAGCCGGCGCACGGCGTGCAGCAGCGAGGTCGGGTCCGCCCGCTGGGAGAGCACGTCCGGGCGGTGCGGGTCCGGGTCCACCGGCAGGTACAGCCGCTCGGGCGGCGCGCTGGAGAACCCGGCCGTGGCGCCGGGAGCCCACTGCATCGGCGTGCGCGAACCGGCCCGGTTGAAGCGCGGGCCGAGCGCGCTGCCCTCGGTGTCGGGCAGGCCGGGCAGGTAGCGCATGCCGATCTCGTCGCCGTAGTAGACGGCCGGGAGGGTGGGCCAGGTGAGCAGGAAGGCGAAGGCGGGGGCGAGTTGCTCGGCGGTGCGCGGGCCCGCGGCCAGCCGGGAGAAGTCGTGGTTCGCGGTCGGCAGCACGATGTGCCCGCTGCCCTCGGTGAGTTCGGCGGCCGAGCGCCAGGCGTCCAGGAAGTACTGCGGGGTGCCCCGGCCCTCGGCCTCGAAGTAGCACGCCTCCTGGTGCCAGAACTCCTCGACCGTACCGCCGTTGTTGTTCCAGAGGGAGCGCAGCGGGAGGCCCTGGTCCGCGCCGCCGAAGTGCAGGAAGAAGTCCGCGTGGAAGCCGGCCGCGACGGCGGCGGAGGGATCCCCCCACTCGGCGAGCAGCGCCGCCTGGGGATGGGTGCGGTCCAGCCAGTCGCGCAGCTCGGTCCAGAGCTTGGCCGTCTCGACCTTGCCCGGGTCGTCCTTGACCAGCGAGTAGGCCATGTCCACCCGGAAGCCGGACACGCCGAGGCCGAGCCAGTGCGCCATGATCCCGCGCAGCGCCGCCCGGTTGGCGCGCGGGCCCTCGGCGTCCACCGGCTGGCGCCAGGGCTCGTCCGAACGGCTGCGCGCGTAGCCGAAGTTGAGTGCGGGCTGACAGTCGAAGAAGTTCGGCCGGTACCAGCCGGGGCGGCTGCCGGGCGAGGCCACGAAGCCGTCCACCCGCCGGTCGGACCAGATGTAGCGGTGGTCGGCCGGGTCCTCGGCGGCGGCCAGGAACCACGGGTGGCGGTCCGAGGTGTGCCCGGCGACCAGGTCCAGCAGGATCCGGATGCCCTTGCCGCGGGCGGCCTCGACCAGCGCGACCAGGTCCTCGGTGCTGCCGTAGCGCGGGGCGGGGGTGAGGTAGTCGGTGATGTCGTAGCCGGCGTCGCGGAACGGCGAGGCGAAGCAGGGGTTGAGCCACACCGTGTCGACGCCGAGCCAGGCGAGGTGGTCGAGGTGGTCGGTGATGCCGGCGAAGTCTCCGATGCCGTCGCCGTCGGAGTCGGCGAAGGTCTGCGGGTAGATCTGGTAGAGGACGGCGTCGGCGAGCCAGTCGGGGCCGGGGCGGGTCGAGGTCATGGGCGGGTCCTCCTGCCGGGTCCGGGGCCCGGGGTGCACCGGGCGGGGCTGAGCCGGGCCGGACTCGGCCGGGGCCGAGCCGGGTGCCACCGATTCTCGTCCAATCCCGGCCGTCCCGACAGCCCCCGCCTCGCCCCCCTCACCGCTTCTCCCCGGACGGGCCGCTCGGTCCGGCCGCGTGCCGCTCGACCCGGCCGCGCTCCGTGCGCCCCGGCCGTGCTCCGTGCGTCCCGGCCTCACGCGCTCCCGCAGGCCGCCGTGAACACCCTGGCCCGCCGGGTGATCTCCGCCCAGTCCCCCGCCGCGACCGCCTCCGGCGGCACCACGTCGGTGCCCGCGCAGACCGCGAGCGCGCCCTGCTCCAGGAACTCGGCGGCGTTGCCCGCGTTCACCCCGCCCGAGGCCACCAGCGGGACGTCGGGGTACGGGCCGCGCAGGTCCTTGAAGTAGCCGGGGCCGAACGCCCGGGACGGGAAGATCTTGACGGCGGCGGCGCCGAGGTCGACGGCATGGGCCACCTCGGTCGGGGTGAGCGCACCGAGCACCACCGGCACCCCGGCGGCCTGCGCGGCCTGCGCGACCTCGGGCCGGCAGCCGGGCGTGACCAGGAAGGACGCCCCGACCGCGACCCCGCGCTCGGCCTGGTCCGCGGTCAGCACGGTGCCGACGCCGACCCGGTACCCGGCTTGCGCCGCACTTCGCAGATGCTTCGTCACATCAGGTGTGGTGTACGTGAATTCGGTCCAGCGGATGCCACCGGCGGCGAGCGCGGCGCACAGCGCCGGGGCGTCCGGGATCCGCGGCGCACGGACCACCGCGATCACCCGGTCGCGCCGCAGGGCGGGGAGGGAGTTCATACGGCGCGGACTCCTCGGCCGACGGCCCGGACCCCGCGGTCGGCGGGGCGGATTCCCCGGTCGACGGCCCGGGTTCCCCGGTCGGTGCGGCGCAGCGCGCGTCCGGGCCGGGCGCCGGTGGTGTGGCCCCGCCGGAGGACGGCGACGCCGTTGACGTACACGTCCTCGATGCCCTCGGCCGGCCGCCGGGGGTCCTCGAAGGTGGCGCTGTCCCGGATCCGCTCGGGATCGAACAGCACCAGGTCGGCGTGGTGGCCGGGGGCGATCCGGCCGCGCCGGTGCAGGCCCAGCCGGGCGGCGGGCCGTCCGGTCATCCGGGCGACGGTCTCCTCCAGCGTCAGCACACCCAACTCCCGGCTGTAGTGGCCGAGGTAGCGCGCGAAGGTGCCCCAGGCGCGCGGGTGCGGCCGGGCGCCGACCAGCAGCCCGTCGCTGCCGACGGTGTGCGCCCGGTGGCGCATGATCGCCCGGACGTTCTCCTCGTGCCCGACGTGCTGGAGGATCGTGGTGCCCAACTCGTCCCGGCGCAGTAGGTCCAGGAAGACCTCCGTGCCGGTCCGCCGCTCCTCGAGGGCGAGTTCGGCGACGGTCCGGCCGACGGCGGGTGCCAGTCCGGCCGACCGCACGCCGGAGATCTGGACCGTCGCCCAGTCGGTGACCACGCCGTGGCAGCCGTCGCTGCCCTTCTCCTCCATCTCGTACCGGATCCGGGCGCACTGCGCCGGGTCGGCGAGCCTGGCCAGCGTCGCCGTCGGCCCGCCCTCGGTGGCCCAACTCGGCAGCAGAGCAGCCAGGGTGGTGGAGCCGGGCAGGTAGGGGTAGCTGTCCAGGGTGAGGTCCACGCCGTCCGCGAGCGCCCGGTCGAGCAGGTTCAGCAACTCGCCGGCCCGGCCCCGGTTGACCCCGAAGTTCATCGTGGCGTGGGTCAGGTGCAGCCCGCAGCCGCTCCGCCGGGAGATCTCCACCATCTCCGCGTAGCCCTCCAACGCCCCTTCCCCGTAGGAGCGCTGGTGCGGAGCGTGGAAGCCCCCGTAGGCCGCGACCACGGTGCACAGCTCGACCAGTTCGGCGGTGTCCGCGTACGTCCCGGGGGTGTAGCTGAGTCCGCTGGACATGCCGACCGCGCCGTCCAGCAGGTTCCGCGCCAACACCTGCCGCATCCGGTCGAGTTCGGCCGGGGTGGGCGGGCGGTCGGCCCAGCCCAGGACGAGCGCACGGAGCGTGCCGTGCGGCACGAGGTAGCAGGCGTTGACGGCGACTCCGGTGCGGTCGATCCGGTCCAGGTAGCCGGCGGCGTCGCGCCAGTCCCAGTCGAGGTCGGCCGGATCGCCGTTCCAGCCCGCGAGTTGGCGGCGCAGCTCGGGCAGGGTGGTGTCGTCCACCGGGGCGTAGGACAGACCGTCCTGGCCGAGGACCTCACAGGTGACGCCCTGGGTGACCTTGGCCGGGTGGTCGGGTTCGAGCAGCAGGGCGAGGTCGGAGTGGGCGTGCATGTCGATGAAGCCGGGGGCCAGGACCAGCCCGTCGGCGTCGACCGCCTCGGGGGCGGTGAGGCGGTCGCCGATCTCGGTGATCAGGCCGCCGGCGATCCGCACGTCCGCCCGGTAGCGCTCGGCGCCGGTGCCGTCCACGACGGTGGCGCCCCGGAAGACCGTCGCACCCGTCCCGCCCGCACCTCCGCCCGGAGCGCCCGCACCCGCCCCGACCGCGCCTCCGCCCGGAACGCCCGCACCCGCCCCGCCCGCACCTGCCCCAGCCATCAGAAGAAGGTCCTGACGAGCCCGGTGACCTTCGGTTCGGCCGCGTCCGCCGAGTCCAGCACCGGGATCGCCGTCCACTTGTCGAAGGCCGTGCACGGGTGCGACACCCCCAACCGCAGCACCGCGCCGATCGGCGCCAGGTCGCCCGCGTCCCGCAGGAAGGCGTGCTGGTCGTTGAGCGCGGTGATCCGGGCCGCCGTACCGGTCAACTCCGCACCTCCGCGCACCCGTTGCGGCTCGGGCAGGCCCTCGTCGAAGGGCAGGTCGCGCTTCCCGGCGTCCAGCAGCGCGAGCTGCGGCTCGGGCCGGGAGATCACCCGGGCCCAGCCGTGCAGCGCACCACGGAACGGCGCCTCGCCGCCGGCCCGGGCGAGCGGTGAGATGCCCCGGTAGAAGCCGTCGTCGTGGGCGATGTACGCACCCGAGCGCAGCACCACCAGGGCGTCCGGCAGGTCCGTCAACTCCTCGACCACCAGGTCGAAGTAGGCGCTGCCACCGGCCGTGACCACCGGCGGCGCGTCGTCCGGGTAGGCGCTCGCGAGCCGGCCGTGCAGCCGGGCCAGCGCCCGGAGGTACTCGCGGACGGTGGCCAGTCCGCCGGCCGTGGCGTCGTGCGCGAGCGCGCCCTCGTACCCGCCGACGCCCGCGAGCCGCAGGGTGGGGGCGCGCAGCACGGCGGCCGCGACCTCGACGGCGGCGTCCACTCCGCGGGCGCCGGTCCGCCCGCGCGGGCCACCGAGTTCGACCAGCACCTCGACCGGCCGCGCGGCTCCGGCGGCGCGCAGCGCCTCGTCCATCAGCCGCACGCTCTCGGCGGAGTCGACCCAGGAGAGGAAGGCGAAGGACGGGTCCGCGGCCAACTCGCCGGCGAGCCAGGCGAGTCCGGCCGGGTCGAGCAGGGTGTTGGCGAGCAGGATCCGCTGCACCCCGAAGGCCCGGGCGACCCGCACCTGGGGCAGGTTGGCGAGGGTGATGCCGTGGCTTCCGGCGTCGAGCTGGGCCTGCCAGAGGGCGGGCGCCATGGTGGTCTTGCCGTGCGGGGCGAGCGCGACACCCGCCTTGGCGCACCAGTCGGCCATGGTGCGGACGTTGTGCTCGACCGCGGCACCGTCCAGGGTGAGCAGCGGGGTGCCGAGCGAGGAGAGGGTCGGACCGTCGGCCAGCCACTGCCGTACGGTGCGGCCCCATGACTCCGGCGGCGCGGCCTTGAACCGCCAGTCCAGCGGTTCGTCGGCCAGGGCCGCCACCGCGCCGCGGGCGATGCCCGGCCCGGTGCCACCGCTCGCGAAGGTCTGCTCCACCGTCTTCCTCCATCCACCGTGTTGCAACATGCGCAACGAGGGTTGCACATGCTGGCAGCACGGTTCTAGCATCGGCGCCGGATCACGGTCAACGGAACCGGCTCACACCGAACGGACCCGGCGAGCCCCGACCCGGACCCACCGAACACCGCCCCGGACCCACCGAACCCCGACCCGCCCCGGCCCCGACCCGGCCCCGCCCCGGCCCCAGGCCGGACCGCCCGGAACCGACGCACGCTCGACCGACCGGCCCCCGCACTCGACGGCCCGGCCGCAGACGAGGAGCCCCGCCCATGCCGCGACAGGACACCCAGGGCCCGCTCCGCCCGGGCCCACCCCCCGCAGCCGTGTGCGTGGGCGAGTCGATGGCCGTGCTGCTCCCGGACCGCCCGGGCCCGCTGGAGTCGGTGGAGCACTTCCGGCTCTCCGTCGGCGGCGCCGAGTCCAACGTGGCCGGTACGCTGGCCGCGCTCGGTGTGCCGACCGCCTGGATCAGCCGGGTCGGCGACGACGGCTTCGGCCGCCGGCTGCTCGCCGAGGTCGCGGCGCGCGGCGTGGACGTCTCGGCCGTCAGGGTCGACCCGCACCGCCCGACCGGCCTCTACCTCAAGGAGGTCGGTGGCACCACCGGCCACGACCACGACCTCGGCCCCGGCCGCAGCCGGCTGCACTACCACCGGCGCGGCTCCGCGGCCGCCGCGCTCTCCCCCGCCCTGCTCGCCGACCCGGCTGCCGCCGCCCTGCTGGCCGGCGCCCGCCTGCTGCACCTGTCCGGCATCACCGCCGCGCTCTCCGACGACTGCCTCGCCCTGCTGCGCGCCCTGCTCGCCGACCACCGTCCGGGCCGCTCCGTCAGCTTCGACCTCAACTGGCGCCCCTCGCTGTGGCGGGACCGCGATCCGGCCGTACTGCCGCCCCTGCTGGACGCCGCCGACCTGCTGCTGCTCGGCGCCGACGAGGCGCAGGCCGCCTTCGGCACCGGCCACCCGGCCGCCCTGCGCCGCCGCTTCCCGTCCCCCGCCACCCTGGTGGTCAAGGACGCGGACCGGTACGTCACCGCCGTGGAGCGGGACGGCACGGCGGTCACCGAACCGGCCCTCGCCGTGGAGGTGGTCGAGGCCACGGGCGCGGGGGACGCCTTCGCCGCCGGCTACCTGGCCGGCACCGTCCGCGGCCTGGACCAGCGCCGTCGGCTGCGGCTCGGCCACCTGAGCGCCGCCTGCGCACTGACCTCCCACGGCGACCAGGCCGAACTGCCGCCCGCCGCCGTGGTGTCGGCGCTGCTCGACGCCTCCCCCGACGACTGGGCCGCCACCCGGATCACCGCCGACGGCATCACCGGCCCGGCCCTGCCCACCGGCCGCGCGGCGCCCGCCGCCCCGGGCCGGCCCGGCCGCCCGAACACCATCAGCACGGACCCCAGTCCCCGGAGCGGAGCACGATGAGCCAGACCGTCACCCGCGCCCTGCGCATCCTCGCCGAGCTCGGCGAGGGCGAACGTTCCCTCGACCAGCTCGCCGAGGTGCTCGGCGTCCACAAGACGACCGTGCTCCGGCTGCTCCAGAGCCTCGAAGAGGAGCGGTTCGTCTACCGCGACGCGGCCTACCGCTACCACCTCGGCGCCGGCCTCTTCGCGCTCTCCGGCCTGGCCCTGGAGCAGCGCGGCGTCCGCCGGATCGCCGGCCCGCACCTGGCCGAGCTGAACGCCGCCACCGGCCAGACCGTGCACCTGGCCGCGTACGAGGGCGGCGAGGTGGTCTACATCGACAAGTTCGACTCCCGCCACCCGGTCCGCATGTACTCCCGGATCGGCCTGCGTGCCGCGCTGCACAGCGCCGCCGTCTCCAAGGTGCTGCTGGCCGACCTGCCGCTGCCCGAGCGCCGCCGGGTGGTGGCCGGGATCGACTTCGTCCGGCACACCGAGCGCACCCTCACCACCCCCGAGGCCCTGCTCGCCGAGCTGGAGAAGGTCGCCGCCCAGGGCTGGGCGCAGGACCACGCCGAGCACGAGGCCTTCATCAACTGCGTGGCCGCGCCGATCCGGGACGCCAGCGGACGGGTCGTCGCCGCCGCGTCCATCTCCGTCCCGGACGTCGTCCTCCCGTACGAAGAGGTGCTGGACCTCCTCCCGCAGTTGCTCGCCACCGCTCGCGCCGTCTCGGCCGACTGCGGCCGCCCCGACCACACCTGACGATCCGTCACACCCCAAGGAGATCCATGTCCGCCGAGCACGCCCCGACCGCCGGGAAGACCGAGATCCGCACCGACGGGGCCCCCGCCCCCGCCTGGGTGTTCTCCCAGGGCGTCCGCAAGGGCCCGATCCTCCAGGTCTCCGGCCAGGGCCCGCAGGACCCGGCGACCGGCGAGTACCTCCACCACGGCGACGTGAGGGCGCAGACCCGGCGCACCCTGGAGAACGTCAAGGCCGTCGTCGAGGCCGGCGGAGCGACCATCGAGGACGTGGTGATGTTCCGCGTCTACCTCACCAAGCGCGCCGACTTCCCGCTGATGAACGAGGTCTACGCGGAGTTCATCGAGGAGAACATCGAGCCCGGCGGCGTGAAGCCCTGCCGCACCACCGTCTTCGTCGAGCTCCCGCAGGAGCCGATGCTGGTCGAGATCGACGCCCAGGCCGTCATCGCCTGACGCCGCCCCACCCTCCAGGGCCCGGACGCCTCCCCTCGATGAACCCGCGTCCGGGCCCTCGGCACACCCGGGCTCCCGCCGCGCATCCCCGCCCGCCACACGCCCGCCCGCCGCCCCCTTGCCGGCCACGCCCCTGCCGGCCCCACCCCTGCTTGCCACACCCCACCGCCAACGTTAGGTTAGGCTCACCTAACCAACTGGAGGTCCGTCCATGAGCCTGCCCACCGGCGACACCGAGGTCCCCGAGCCCACCACCGCCGAACGGATCCTCAGCCTGCTCAGCACGACCTCCTCGCTCACCGTCCGCGCCCTGGGCGAGCGGCACGACCTGGACACCCCGGTCTCCGTCCACCGCTCCCGCCTGCGGATGCGCGCCCCGCTGGACGCGCCGCTCACCACGGCCCTCGCCCGCGCCGCCGAGGGCCTCGCCGTCGTCCTCGACGTCACCGACGTCTCCCCCGTCGCCGTCCGCGACCGCGTCCGCGCCCGCCTCACCCTGGCCGGCCGGCTGCGCTTGGCCCACCTCGCCGACGACGGCCTCAGCGTCCACCTGCACGTGGACGTCGCCCACGCCGTCCTCGCCACCCCGTACGGCACCGGCGCGGTCACCGCCGCCGAGCTCGCCCTCGCCGCCCCCGACCCGATGGCCCGCCACGAGGCCGCGATGCTCACCCACGTCGCCGACGAGCACCCCGACGCGCTCGACGCCCTCACCCGGCTGCTCGACCCGGCCCTGCTAGCCCGCAACCCCGACGTCCGCCCGCTCGCCCTGGACCGCCACGGCCTGGTGCTGCGCCTGGACCACCCGGACGGCCACCGCGACGTCCGCCTGGTCTTCCCCGAACCGGCCCGCGACACCGAGGACTTCGGCCGGCGGATGCACGAGCTGCTGTCCGCCGCCCGGTACGGCCTCCCGGCCCACCACAACTGAACCGCCCGGACCAACCGCGCCCCCTTCCCGCCCCCGCGGACGCACCGCTCGACCGCGTCCTCCAGTGCGATCCGACTCCCGCGGACCGCTCGCCGATCGCCACACCACCCCCGGACGGCCATCCGGCCCCCTCGTCTGCCCCGACGCTCCCGCCCGGACGGGCGCTGTCCCGCGACAGCAGCGGAGGCCGCGACCGCCCCGCGCAACGAGCCGACCATCCGACAACCGGCCACCGACCGAGCGAAGTTGACGCCCGCACCCGAAGGCCCCGAGGGCCCGGCACCCCGGAAACGGCAGCGGCCGGCCCGGCTCGCGAGGGAGGTTGGTCCCACGAGCCGGGCCGGCCTGGGCGTGTCCCGCGCCCATGTCCACTGTGCGGCGATCACCCGGTCGAGCGGTCACCCGACATGACCATCCCGGAGGATCGATTCGCTCCGCAGCAGCGGTGGTTCTGAAACCCCGGCAGGGTCAGAGCGCGACGCCGTGCGCGCGCAGGTAGGCGACCGGGTCGATGTCCGAGCCGTACTCCGAACCGGTGCGGATCTCGAAGTGCAGGTGCGGGCCGGTCACGTTGCCGGTGGCGCCGGAGAGGCCGATCTGCTGGCCGACGGTCACGGTCTGACCGATCGACACGCCGATCACGGAGAGGTGCGCGTACTCGGCGTAGTGGCCGTCGGCGAGCTTGATCTCGACCTCGTTGCCGTAGGCGCCGCCGTTGCCGGCCTTGACCACGACACCGTTGGCGACGGCGCGCAGCGGGGTGCCGGTGGAGGCGACGAAGTCCTGGCCGGTGTGGTGGCCGGAGGCCCACATCGAGCCGGCCACGCCGTAGGCGGTGCCGAGCTTCGGGTTGGCCAGCGGCGCGACGTAGCCGGAGGTCGCGGCGACCGGAGCGGCGGTCACGGCCGGGGCCGGAGCGGCGGTCTGAACCTGGGTCTGCACCGGGGCGGACGGCTTGGCGGCCTCGGTCTTGACCTGGACCTTCGCCTGCGGCTTGGGGGCGGGGGCCTGGGTGGCCGGAGCGGCCGGGGCGGCGGCGTGGCCGGTGAGCGCGAGCTGCTGACCCGGGAAGATCAGGTTCGGGTTGGCACCGACGACCGAGCGGTTCTGCTCGTACAGCGCGTGCCAGCCGCCCTCGACGTTCTTGGCGTCGGCGATCTTGGACAGGGTGTCGCCGCTGACGACGCGGTAGCTCTCGGCGGCCTTGGCCGCAGCGGCCGGCTTGGCCTCGGCGGCGGAGTCCGCGGCGGCGGCAGCGCTGGAGGCGGCGACCGGGGCGACCGGGGCGACCGGGGCGGTGTGGGCCTGGGCGCTCATCGCGGTGACGAGCGGAAGGGCGAAGGAAACGCCGGTGACGGCGGTGGCGATGCCGATGCGGGCGGCGCGGGGCAGGGCGATACGACGAGCCTGAGCAGGCATGGAAGTTTCCTCTCCGACGCCTGCGAGGTGAGCTGTCGGGTTCGGGCTGGAGTTGCCCGGCCGCATGCGCGGCTTCACCCCGAGCCGGCCCTGGACGCCCGCGCCTTGAGGCGCGAACTCCGGTCCGGCGACTTACCTGTGGGTCCCCCGCTCCTGCCGTACAGAGTTCAGTTCGAACCTCCGGGCAGCGGCAGGACTCGGCGTTCCACCCGGTGGATCCGTCCGGACTGGCCGGGCGGTCGCTGAACTAAAACCCATCCGTTCGGGTGAAGCAATGTCGATCTCTTGAATCGGCAACGACCCCCCGGCGGACGGTGACCCTCCGAATGGTCCGCTGCACGGTGTGTACACAATCCATTCACCCCGCGCCACTGATCCACGACCCTGCGCCGACGTCGGCGACACCGTGCGACCGTCCGGGCACGGACCGCTCAGCACCAACACGCCCTCCGGTGACCCTTGTCACGTGCGCCCCGCAGGACGCAGGATCGGGCCGTGGCCACCTCCGAAGCCGGCACCCTGCGCCTGGGCAGCGCGCAGGGTCGCTGGGTACTCCTGGCAACCGTGCTCGGCTCCAGCATGGCGATGCTCGACGGCACCGTGGTGAACGTCGCCCTGCCCCGGATCGGCGCCGACCTGGGCGCCTCCCTGGCGTCCCTGCAATGGACGCTGAACGCCTATCTGCTCACCCTGGCGGGCCTGATCCTGCTCGGCGGCGCGCTCGGCGACCGGTACGGGCGGCGCCGGGTCTTCCTGATCGGCGTGGTCTGGTTCGCCGTCGCCTCGGCCGCCTGCGCCGCCGCGCCGAACATCCAGGTGCTGATCGCCGCCCGCGCCGTCCAGGGCATCGGCGGGGCACTGCTCACCCCCGGCTCGCTCGCCATGCTCCAGGCGGTGTTCCACCCTGACGACCGCTCGGCCGCGGTCGGGCTGTGGTCCGGCCTCGGTGGGGTGTCGGCCGCGGTCGGCCCCTTCCTCGGCGGCTGGCTGGTGGACGGCCCCGGCTGGCGCTGGATCTTCCTGCTGAACCTGCCGCTCGCCGCGGCCGTGATCGCGGTCACCACCCGGTCCGTACCGGAGAGCCGGGACGAGAGCGCCACCGGCCGCTTCGACGTGCTCGGCGCGGCGCTCGCCGCCCTCGCCCTCGGCGCGATCACCTACGCGCTGACCGCGGCCGGCGAGGGCGTGTCCCCCGCGGTCTGGGTCAGCGGGGTGATCGGCGTGCTGCTCGGGGTCGCCTTCGTCACCGTCGAACGCCGGGCGCCCGAACCGATGCTGCCGCTCGGCCTGTTCTCCTCCCGGCTGTTCACCGCCGTGAACCTGGTCACCCTCTGCGTGTACGCGGCGTTCAGCGGCGTGTTCTTCCTGCTGGTGGTGCAGCTGCAGATCGTCGCCGGCTTCTCGCCGCTGGTCTCCGGCTTCGCGCTGGTGCCGATCACCATCCTGATGCTGCTGCTGTCGGCGCGGGCCGGACGCCTCGGCAAGCGGATCGGCCCGCGGATCCCGCTCACCGTGGGCCCGATGGTGTGCGCGGTCGGGGTGCTGCTGATGCTCCGCACCGGCCCGGGCTCCTCCTACTGGACGGACGTGCTGCCCGCCGTCACGGTGATGGGCTGCGGGATGACCCTGCTGGTCGCGCCGCTGACGGCCACCGTGCTGGCCGCCGTCGAGGTCCGGCACGCGGGCATCGCCAGCGGGGTCAACAACGCCGCCGCCCGCGCGGCCGGCCTGCTCGCGGTGGCGGCGCTCCCGGCGCTGGCCGGACTGAGCGGCGACGACTACCGGGTGCCGTCCGCCGTCGACTCCGCCTTCCACACCGCGATGCTGATCTGTGCGGGGCTGCTGGCGGGCGGGGGGCTGATCGCCTTCGCCACCGTCCGGGGCAACGTGCTGGCGCCCGAGGAGCAGCCGGTCGCCGAGCCGAACTGCGACTGGCCCTGCGGCACCACCACCCCGCCGTACGACCCGGGCCACGTCCAGACGCGCGAGGGCCCCGCCACCGGTTCGGCGGCGGGGCCCTCGCCCGACAACTGACGCGACGTCACCTCACGGACGCCGCAGGGGAGACCGACCTCTCAGAGGATGTCGCCCGGCGCGTACTTGGCGGCCTCCGGGTAGGCGGCCGCGACGGCCTCCACCTGGCGGACCACCTCGGCGACCTGGGCGCCGGCCGCACCGGTGAAGGAGAGCCGGTCGGCCAGCAGCGCGTCCAGGGCGGCCCGGTCCAGCGGGATCCGCTCGTCGGCGGCCAGGCGGTCCAGCAGCTCGTTCTCCCGGGCGCCCGCGCGCATCGCCAGCGCGGAGGCGACGGCGTGCTCCTTGATGACCTCGTGCCCGGTCTCCCGGCCGACGCCCGCGCGCACCGCGCCCATCAGCACCTTGGTGGTGGCGAGGAACGGCAGGTACCGGTCCAGCTCGGCCTCGACCACGGCGGGGAAGGCACCGAACTCGTCGAGGACGGTCAGGAAGGTCTCCAGCAGGCCGTCGAAGGCGAAGAAGGCGTCCGGCAGCGCGACCCGGCGCACCACCGAGCAGGAGACGTCGCCCTCGTTCCACTGGTCGCCGGCCAGCTCGCCGGTCATCGAGGCGTAGCCCCGCAGGATGACGGCCAGGCCGTTGACGCGCTCGCAGGAGCGGGTGTTCATCTTGTGCGGCATCGCGGAGGAGCCGACCTGGCCCTCCTTGAAGCCCTCCGTGACCAGCTCGTGGCCGGCCATCAGGCGGATGGTCTTGGCCAGGCTGGACGGCGCGGCGGCCAGCTGGACGAGGGCGGTGAGCACCTCGAAGTCCAGCGAGCGCGGGTAGACCTGGCCGACGCTGGTCAGCACGTGGTCGAAACCGAGGTGCCCGGCGACCCGGCGCTCCAGCTCGGCCAGCTTCTCGGTGTCGCCACCGAGCAGGTCCAGCATGTCCTGGGCGGTGCCGACCGGGCCCTTGATCCCGCGCAGCGGGTAGCGGGCGATCAGCTCCTCCAGGCGGCGGAAGGCGACCAGCAGCTCGTCGGCGATCGAGGCGAAGCGCTTGCCCAGGGTGGTGGCCTGCGCGGCCACGTTGTGCGAGCGGCCGGCCATGACCAGCTCGGAGTGCTGGGCGGCCAGCTTGGCCAGGCGGACCAGCACGGCCACCGTACGGTCGCGCACGTGCTCCAGCGACTGGCGGATCTGCAGCTGCTCGACGTTCTCGGTCAGATCCCGGGAGGTCATGCCCTTGTGGATCTGCTCGTGGCCGGCGAGCTCGCTGAACTCCTCGATCCGGGCCTTCACGTCGTGGCGGGTGACCCGCTCACGGGCGGCGATCGAGCCGAGGTCGACCTGGTCGATCACCCGCTCGTAGTCGGCGACGGCGTCCGCCGGAACCTCGACACCGAGGTCCTGCTGGGCCTTCAGGACGGCGAGCCACAGGTGGCGCTCGAGGACCACCTTGTGCTCGGGGGACCACAGCTGGGCCAGGGTCGCCGAGGCGTACCGGGAGGCCAGGACATTGGGGATCTGGGGCTTCGCGCTCACGCTTCGCAAGCCTAACAGCCGAGGTCACGCCGCCTGCAGCCGCCAACGCGCTACGCCCGTAGAGTCTTGGCGCTACTGCGCGCCGGCCGTGCGGGCTACTGCGCGCCGACCGTGCGGCCCGCCAGCACCGGCAGCACCTGCGTGCAGATCGAGTGCAGGGCGATCCGCTGCTCGTCGGTCATCGCCTCGAAGGCCTGGTGGGTGCGGCCCATCTCGCTGCGGATGCGGCTCAGGATCTCCCGGCCCTCGGCCGTGATCACCACGATCTTCACCCGGCGGTCACCGGCCGCCGCCTCCCGGTTGGCCAGGCCCAGCGACTCCAGCCGGTCCACGATCCCGGTGACGTTCGACGCGTCGCAGCCCAGCCGTCCGGCCAGCGCGCGCATCGGCACCGGCTCCTGCACCGCGCCCAGCGCCTTGGCCTGCGAGGAGGAGAGCCCGTGCCGGGCCGCGGCCGCCGCGAAGTCCTGGAAGTACGCGGCGCCGACGGCGGCCAACGCCTCCATCAGCTCGGCGTTGGTCGGTACGGTCGTCGTCGCTGTCGAACCCATGGGCTCAGGGTACGACCAGGTGCTTCAGCAACTCAAGCTTTGACCGGGGCAACCGTCCGCGAGCCGCCTCACGCCGCCGCTCCGGCCGCTTCCCCGTTCGACTCAGAGCACCAGCTGGTCGAACAGCCGCCGCAGCTCCGCGTCCGGGTCCGCGGTCAGCCCGGTGTGCACCGGCCCCGGCTGGACGATCGCACTCCGCGGCGCGGTCAGCCAGCGGAACCGCTGCCCGGGGCTGTCCCCCGCCGCCGGCCCGGCCTGCGGACCGCCCAGGCAGACCGCCTCGATCCCGTGCAGCGCCCGCCGCACCCCCTGCACGTCCACCACCGGGTCCAGCGCCAGCAGCCGCGCCTGGTCCAGGTGGGTGCGCGCCGCCAGCTGCGAACTCTGCCGGCAGTACAGCAGCACCCCGACGTTGACGCACTCCCCGCGCTCGACCCTCGGCACCGCGCGGATCACGGCGTACTCGTAGTCGTGCAGCTCGACCACGGCCGGCAGCGCGGACCTCGACGACTCGCTCATACGGGCACCTCCGGCAGCCAGTCACGCGGACCGGCCAGTCGCTCGGTCAGCTGGGCACGGTACGCGGCGCGCACCTCGTCCGGCGAGTCGAAGCCGAACTCGTCCGCCAGCCAGACCTCGGGGATCTCCGCCACGGCCGCCTCGACCGCCGCCTCCGCGAGGGGCGCGAGCGCCTTGTCGGCGGCGGCCAGGTCCGGCTGGGCGCGCAGCAGCGCGTGGTCGGAGGCGTCGTACGGGCGGCGCACCCAGGCGGCGGCACCCGGCCAGTTGTGGTGGAAGATCAGGCTCGCACCGTGGTCGATCAGCCGCAGCCCGCCGGTCGCCACCAGCAGGTTGGGGTTGCGCCAGGACCGGTCGACGTTGCCGATCAGCGCGTCGAACCAGAGCACCTGGCCGGCGAGTTCGGGATCCACCTCGAAGCAGAGCGGGTCGAAGTTGAGCGCCCCGCTGACGAAGGCCATCCCGAGGTTGGTCCCGCCGCTGGCCCGCATCTGGTCCTGGATCTGGTGGTCCGGCTCGCTGCGCGCGAGCACCGGGTCCAGGTCGACGGTCACCAGCTCCGGCACCGGCAGCCCGAGCCGCCGGCCCAGCTCCCCGGCCAGCACCTCCGCGACCAGCGCCTTGCGCCCCTGCGCCGCACCGACCCATTTCAGCGCGTACAGCCGCCGATCATCGGCCTCGACCAGGCCCGGCATCGAGCCGCCTTCTCGCAGTGGCGTCACGTACCGGATCGCCGTCACCTCGGGTAGCACGCCCCCACCCTATCGGTGCCGCTCCTCCCCTTCCTCCCTCATCCGCCCCACCCCAGTGGCAGCCCCCGGCTGCCCCCACCCACCCCACCCCCCTCATCCGCCCCACCCCAGTGGCAGCCCCCAGCTGCCCCCACCCACCCCACACTCCCCACCCCCCTCATCCACCCCACCCCACCCCCACTCCCCCTCTCCCTCATCCGCCCCACCCCAGTGGCAGCCCCCGCTGCTCCGTGCGAGTGTGGCGGACAGTAATGGGGACCTTCACGGCAAAGGGATGAGCGATGGAACGACCTCGGATCCTGATCGTGGGCGGTGGCTTCGCCGGCCTGGAGTGCGCCCGCCGCCTCGAACGCAAGCTGTCACCCTCGGAGGCCGAGATCTCGCTGGTCACGCCGTTCAGCTACCAGCTCTACCTCCCCCTCCTCCCCCACGTCGCCGCCGGCGTCCTCACCCCGCAGTCCGTCGCCGTCTCCCTGCGCCGCTCCCTGCGCCGCACCCACATCGTCCCCGGCGGTGCCATCGGCGTGGACCCGGCGTCCAAGGTGTGCGTCGTCCGCAAGATCACCGACGAGGTGGTCGCGCAGCGGTACGACTACCTGGTGCTGGCCCCCGGCAGCGTCACCCGCACCTTCGACATCCCCGGTCTCACCGACTACGCCCGCGGCATGAAGACGCTCGCCGAGGCGGCCTACGTCCGAGACCACGTGATCGCCCAACTCGACCTCGCCTCGGCCACCCTGGACCAGCGGGAGCGCGAGTCCCGGCTGCAGTTCGTGGTGGTCGGCGGCGGCTACGCGGGCACCGAGACGGCCGCCTGCCTGCAGCGCCTGACCACGGCCGCCGCCCACCGCTACCCGCGGCTGGACGCCCGGCAGATCAAGTGGCACCTGATCGACATCGCCCCGAAGCTGATGCCGGAGCTCGGCGACCCGCTCGGCGAGGCCGCCCTGGAGGTGCTGCGGGGCCGCGGCATCGAGGTGTCGCTGGGGGTCTCGGTGGCCGAAGTCGGTGCCGAGTCGGTCAAGTTCACCGACGGCCGGGTGCTCCCCTGCCGCACGCTGATCTGGACGGCCGGGGTGGCGGCGAGCCCGCTGATCGGCACCCTGGACGCCGAGACGGTCCGCGGCCGGCTGGCCGTGACGGCGGAGATGCGGGTGCCGCAGTTCGAGGGCGTGTTCGCGCTCGGTGACGCCGCCGCCGTGCCGGACCTCGCCAAGGGGGACGGCGCGGTCTGCCCGCCGACCGCCCAGCACTCCGCCCGGCAGGGCCGCGCCGTGGCGAACAACGTGATGGCGTCGCTCCGCAACCAGCCCCTGGAGCCTTACTACCACAAGGACTTGGGCCTGGTGGTGGACCTCGGCGGCAAGGACGCGGTCTCCAAGCCGGTCGGCGTGGAGCTGCGCGGGGTGCCCGCCCAGCTGGTCGCCCGCGGCTACCACCTGATGGCGATGCGCACCAATGTGGCCAAGTTCCGGGTGGGCGCCAACTGGCTGCTCAACGCGACCGCCGGGGACGACTTCGTCCGCACCGGCTTCCTCGCCCGCCAGCCCGCCCGGCTGCAGGACTTCGAGTACACCGACGCCTATCTGACGAAGGATCAGGTGCGGGCGCACGCCCAGTCCCTGCTCGCCAAGGGCTGACCTCCGCCCCCCGGCTTCGGCGCCCCCGCAGCCAGGCTGCGGGGGCGCCGAAGCACGTGCACATACGAACTCAGTACGAACCCATGACGCACTCAGTGCGAACTCACGGAAACCGTCCGCACCTTGGTCACCGGAGCGATCACCGCGCGGTCAGGTACATCCCGCTCGCGTCCTGCCCCGCCGTGTTGTGGCAGGCGTAGTCGCCGCTCGACCGGCCCCAGAGCAGCGTCAGACAGCGCCCGACCGCCTGCTGGCCGTAGTAGTTGGGGTGCATCGACTCCTGCAGCGCGCCCTGGGTGGAGTTGAGCCCGCCGTCCAGGAAGCGCGCCCACTCGCTGGTGGTCGCGGACGGGCCGGTGGTCGCGGTGGGCTGCCTGGTGGCCGTCGAGCAGACCTCGCGGCCCTGCAGCATGTCCGACAGGTCGAGGAACTGCGCGCCCTTGGCGGCGGCGACACCCGCCAGCGCCTGGGAGATCTGCGGCACCATCGTGTCGCGGGCCCAGTCGGCGTCCCCGTCCCAGAACGGGCAGCCACCGGTGTTGGACCGGGTCCAGCCGCTCTCCGGGTACCGCATCTCGGCGCCGCGCGGGATCGGCGACGGGTAGGACTGCAGCACCAGGCGGTAGTCCGACTGCCCGTAGCCGGCGTCGGACATCACCGCGCGGATCTCGTCGATCGCCTTGCCGACGCCGGCCATCGCGGCGGGCATCTTGCCGTCGATCTGGGCCTGCGCGTCGTCGTGGCAGTAGGAGTACCAGATCAGGTAGTCCTTCACGCAGCCGGCGATGATGTCGGAGAAGCCGAGGTCGTTGCCGCCGATCGACAGGGTGATCAGCTTGACGTTGTTCTGCCGTGCCACGGTGGCCAGTTGGTCGGCCTGCGGGGCTTCGCCCTTGAAGGACTGACCGCCGTTGGAGGCGCGGAAGACGTTGTCGGTGACGGCGCCGGAGCAGGCCAGGTTGATCTCGTTCTGGGCCCCGGTCGAGGCGCTGACCACCTCGGCGACGTCGGAGCGGTCGCAGCCGCTGGAGGCGGTGGCGCCGTAGACCCGCGAGGGGTCGTACGAACTGCCGTTCCAGGCGCGGTCGCTGCCGTTGCGACTGCCGCTGGTACCGGCGGAGTTGCCCTTCCAGCGGCCGGCCTCGCCGGAGATGTAGCTGTCGCCGAGCGTGACGCTGGCGGTGGGGCCGGAGGGAACGGCGGCCGTCGCGGCCGGGGCGGCGGAGGCCGGCGTGGCGACGGCGAGGCCCGCGAGGGCGAGCGGGAGGGCGGAGGCTGCGGTGAGCAGCCGTCGTCCGAGTGGAGGCGCGCTGCGGGTGATGCTCGAACTGTTTTCGGGCACGGCGGAACTCCTGCGGCTCGGTCTCCCCGTGTGATGGGGACGGGAAGACGCGTAGGTGAGGGTGGGCCGCCGGCCGGTGGCGCGATGAAGATGACATGCCCCCGCTTGTTACCGCTAGGTATCTGCAGCAGGTTTCCGCATTCGTTACCGCCGGGTTCAGACCAGGTCGGCGGACGATGACGGGAGGCCGCCCGTGGTTCACGCCCGCCACACTTGTCCAGCCAACCTCCGGTCCTCACCTCCGGTCCCCGCCGCCGGTCCTCACCTCCGGTCCCCGCCGCCGATCCCCACCTCCGGCCCCGCCCCGGACCTCACACCAGCCGGGAGCCGCCCTCCCCCGCCCCGAGCACCGCCGCCAGGTCCTCCGCCAACTCCCTGGCCTGCGAGGCCTCCATCCGGGCCACCGTGAACCGCAGCCCGGGCGGCGACTGGATCCGGTACCGCGCACCGGGCGCCGCGACCCAGCCGCGCTGCACCAGTGCCGCCAGCGCCGAGGTCTCGTCCGGCACCGGCACCCAGACGTTCAGCCCGCTCTCCCCGTGCGCCTCGATCCCGCGCGCCGCCAGTTCGGTGAGCAGCGCGTCCCGCCGGGCCCGGTAGGCGGCGGCCACCCGCGCGGCCGGCGCCGCGTCGCTGCGCCACAGTTCGGCGACGGTGCGCTGCAGCAGGTGGCTGACCCAGCCGGCGCCGAGCCGCAGCCGCCCGGCGACCCGTCCGATGGTCTCCGCGTCGCCGACCGCCACCGAGACCCGGAGGTCCGGCCCGTACGCCTTGGCCGCCGAGCGCACCACCGCCCAGTGCCGCGACCCGGCGCCGACCAGCGGGTGGTACGCCTGGTCGACCATGCCGTGCCCGTGGTCGTCCTCGATCAGCAGCACCCCCGGGTGCCCGGCCAGGACGGCCCTCAGCTCCTCGGCCCGGCGCGCGCCGACGGCCGCGCCGGTCGGGTTCTGCGCCCGGCTGGTGACCACGACGGCCTTGGCGCCCTCGGTCAGCGCCGCCGCGAGCGCGTCGGGCAACGGGCCCTCGTCGTCCAGCCGGACGGGCAGGTGCTTCAGACCCATCGCGGGCAGCAGGTCGAACAGGCTGCCCCAGCCCGGGTCCTCGACGGCCACCGCGTCGCCGGGGCGCAGCCGGGCGCCGAGGATGCGTTCGATGGCGTCGAGCGAGCCGGAGGCGACGACGACCGGGCCGCCGGGCAGGCCGTCGGCCTCGAAGGAGGCGCGGGCGAGGGCGAGCAGTTCCGGGTCGACGGCCGCGTGCCCGTACAGCACCGGCTCGGCCCGGGCGGCCTCGGCGGCGGCCGCGAGGGCCGGGCCGAGGTCGGGCAGCAGCGCCGGATCGGGGTTGCCGGCGGAGAGGTCCCGGGCGTGCGGGGGCACCGGGATGCGGATCTGGTCGCGCGGGGTGAGCGCGGGCCGGGGGAGGATCCGGCTGCCCTTGCGGCCGGCCGTCTCGATCACGCCCCGGTCGCGCAGCAGCCGGTAGGCGGCGGCGACGGTGTTGGGGTTGACGCCCAGTTCGGCGGCGAGGTCGCGCAGCGGGGGCAGCGCGGTTCCGGGGGCGAGCAGTCCGCTGCTCACGCCCTGTTCGATGTGGGCCGCGATTTCGCTGGCGCGTCGCCCTTTCAGCGGATAGTCTCCTAGCACAAAGCAAATTATGCACTAGTACATAGAGGATGTCATGTCAGACACCACGGAAGGGTCGCCGACCTACTCCCGCACCCCCAGGACCACCCCCACCCGCTACAAGGACCGGGCCACCTGGGAGCAGGACGCGATCCACGCCATCCTCGACAGCGCGTACATCTGCCACCTCGGCTTCGTCGCCGACGGCGCCCCGGTGGTCCTGCCGACGATCTACGCCCGGGTCGGCAGCCGGCTCTACGTCCACGGCTCCACCGGCAGCCGCCCGATGCGCGGCGCCTCCGGCGGGCAGGGCATGCCGGTGTGCGTCACGGTCACCCAGGTCGACGCGCTGGTGCTGACCAAGTCCGCGTTCAACCACTCGGTCAACTTCCGCTCGGTCGTCGCCCACGGCACGGCGTACCAGGTCACCGACCCCGAGGAGCTGGACGTCGCACTGGCCGCCCTGGTCGACCACGCGATCCCCGGCCGCTCCGCCGAGGTGCGCCCGGCCAACCCCAAGGAACTCGCCGCCACCGCCGTCCTGCGGCTGGAGCTGGACGAGGTCTCGGCCAAGACCCGTGAGGACGACGCCGCCGACGACCCCGAGGACGCCGACCTGCCGCACTGGTCCGGCCTGATCCCGGTCACCACCGTGCACGGCGCCCCCGTGCCGCACCCCGGCACCGCCGTCCCGCTTCCCGCGCACCTGCGCGGCTACCCCCGCTGACGAGGAACCCCCATGCTGATCAGGTCCTGGGACCGCGGCGACGAGGACGAGTGGCGCACCTGGCTGGCCGAGGGCCGCGACTTCGGCCTGCTCGCCGCCAACGGCGCCCCGGGCGAGGGCCCGGTGCTCGTCCCGACGCACTTCCTGCTGGACGCGGAGCGCGGCGAGATCCTGCTCCACCTCGCCGCGCCCAACCCGCTGCTGGCCGCCGTGCGGGCCGACCCGAAGGTCACCCTCGCGGTCACCGACGGCTACGCCTTCGCCCCCGGCCACTGGCGCGGCGCACCGGGCACGCCCACCAGCTACTACGCCTCGGTCCACTTCCACTGCACCGCCGAGGTGGTGGAGTCCGCCGCCGGCAAGGCGGAGATCCTCAACCGCCAGCTGGCGCACTTCCAGCCCGAGACGCCGGAGGTCCGAGTGGTGCCCGGCGAGGGCGAGTTGGCCCGGCAGCTGCCCGGCCTGCGCGCGCTCCGGCTCACCGTCGACGAGGTGCGGGCCAAGTTCAAGTACGACGACAAGAAGCCCGCCGAGGCGCAGTACGCGATCGCCGAGCGCCTCGCGGAGCGCGCGGACGGCCGCGGGCGCGGCCGCGACCAGTACGCCGCCGCCCGTACCCAGTTGCTCCGCCGTCACCGGCGGCGCGGCGCCGGGCCGGCCGACGCCTCCTGACGGCCGACCGCACGCGGCCCGGCACCGCGGCGCCGGAGGCTGACCCCGCGTCACCCGATCGGCCCTGAACACGCGCGGGCCGGCCCCGCCCCTGCTCGAATGTGAGGCGAGCCCTGCCCACTCGGCGTCAGGGCGGGCCCGTCCACCCCCGGGAGCGCGCTTGTCCACCGTCAACAGCCAACGGGCGTCCGGCGAGGCCCACCTGGGCCACGTGGTGTTCATCTCGGCGGCCGCCGCCATGGGCGGCTTCCTGTTCGGCTACGACAGCGCGGTGATCAACGGCGCGGTGACGGGCATCCAGAAGCACTTCGCGGTGGGCCACGGCACCACCGCCTTCGTGGTGGCCATCGCCCTGCTGGGCTCGGCGGCCGGCGCGGTGATCGCCGGCCGCCTCGCCGACCACCTCGGCCGGGTGCGCACGATGCTGCTGGCCGCCGCGCTGTTCGCGGCCAGCGGCATCGGCTCGATGTTCCCGCCGAACATCGAGACCCTCGCCACCTGGCGGGTGATCGGCGGCATCGCGATCGGCATCGCCTCGGTGATCGCGCCCACCTACATCGCCGAGGTCGCGCCGACCGCCTACCGCGGCCGGCTCGCCTCCTTCCAGCAGATGGCGATCGTGCTCGGCATCACCGTCTCCCAGCTCGCCAACTGGGCGCTCAACCAGGCCGCCGGCGGCGAGTCCACCAACCACCTCGGCGGCATCCAGGCCTGGCAGTGGATGCTCGGCGTGGAGGCGATCCCGGCCCTGGTGTACGGGCTGATGGCGCTGGCCATCCCGGAGTCGCCGCGTTTCCTGATCGCCGACCACCGCGAGGAGCAGGCCCGCAAGGTGCTGGTCGAGGTCGAGGGCGAGGGCGTGGACCTGGACGCCCGGGTGGCGGAGATCCGCGCGGTGCTCGAGTCCACCCACAAGCCCCGGCCGAAGGACCTGCTCGGCGGCCGCTTCGGTCTGCTGCCGATCGTCTGGGTCGGCATCGGCGCCTCGGTGTTCCAGCAGTTCGTCGGCATCAACGTGATCTTCTACTACTCGTCCCTGCTCTGGCAGTCGGTCGGCATCAACGAGTCCAACTCGCTGCTGATCAGCCTCTCCACCTCGATCATCAACGTGATCGGCACGGTGATCGCGATGGTCCTGGTGGACCGGATCGGCCGCAAGCCGCTCGCCCTGGCCGGATCGGTGGGCATGGCGGCCGCGCTGTCCACCGCCGCCTGGGCGTTCTCCTACCGGCACGGCACCGGCGACACCGCCACCCTGGACAACTCCCACGCCACCGTCGCCCTGGTCGCCGCGCACGTCTTCGTGCTCTGCTTCGCGTTCTCCTGGGGCGTCGTCGTCTGGGTGCTGCTCGGCGAGATGTTCCCCAACCGGATCCGCGCGCTCGCCCTGTCCGTCGCCGCCTCCGCCCAGTGGATCGCCAACTGGGCGATCACCGTCAGCTTCCCGGACCTCGCCGACTGGAACCTCTCGGCGACGTACGTCATCTACGCGGCGTTCGCCCTGCTCTCCGTCCCGTTCGTGGTCTTCTGCATCAAGGAGACCAAGGGCCGTGCCCTGGAGGAGATGGGCTGACCCCGCCCGCGTCACCGTACCCCCGCCGCACGCGGCCCGACCCACCGAGAGGAAGCCATGCCTGACCAGGGCGGCTCCCGGCAGAACGTCACCTTCCCGAGCAACGGCCGTACCGCGCACGGGTACCTGGCCCGTCCGCCGCAGGGCACCGGGCCCGGCCTGGTGGTGGTGCAGGAGTGGTGGGGTCTCACCTCGCACGTCGCCACCATGGCCGACCGCTTCGCCGCCGAGGGCTTCACCGTCCTCGCCCCGGACCTGTTCGGCGGCGCCACCACCCACGACCGCACCGAGGCGGCCCGCTTCAAGCGCGAACTCCCCGTCGAGCGGGCCGTCGAGGACCTCGCCGGGGCCGTCGACCACCTGCTCTCGCTGGACGGCGTGGTCGGCGACGCCGTCGGGGTGGTCGGCTTCTGCATGGGCGGCGGCTTCGCCCTGCTGCTGGCCGCCCGGGCCGGCGACCGGGTGGCCGCCGTGGTGCCGTTCTACGGCCTCCCGCCCGACCCGGACTTCGACTACCGCGGCCTGACCGCCCACGTCCTCGGCCACTTCGGCGAGTTGGACGGCTCGATCCCGGCGGCCGCGGTGGACGAGGCCGCGATCCGGATCGGCGAGGCCACCGACGTCCGCCCCGAGTTCCACTTCTACCCGGCCGGCCACGCCTTCATGAACGACGAGAACCTGCTCGGCACCTACGACCCGCTGCAGGCCCGGATCGCCTGGCGCCGCACCCTCAGCTTCCTCTGGGGCCACCTCGGCTGACGGACCGCGCCGACAGGCCCGAAAACCGGATGGACACCTGTACGAACTCCGGTCATAGTCACCGGGTGCCGACCCCACCCCCGCACCCCCGTCGCTTCGCCTGGGCGAGCCGCAACTTCCGCATCCAGGGCGCCGCCACCGTGATCAGTGGCCTGGGCAACGCCGGCGCCCCGATCGCCACCGCCTTCGCCGTCCTCGGCAGCGGCGGCACCACCACCGAGGTCGGCTACGTCACCGCCGCCCGCCTGCTGCCCACCGTGCTGCTCCTGGTGCTCGGCGGCGCGCTCGCCGACCGCCTGCCGCGGCACCGGATCATGGTCGCCGCCAACCTGTTCAGCGGCGCCTCCCAGGCCGTCCTTGCCGCGCTGGTCCTCACCGGGGCGGCGCAGCTCTGGCACCTGCTCCTGCTCTCCGCCGCCGGCGGCGCCGGCTACGCGCTCTACTCGCCCGCCTCCGGCGGCATGATCATGCAGGCCGTCCCGCAGGAGCACGCCGCCCGTGCCTTCTCGGTCTTCCGGATGGGCCAGAACGCCTCCCAGATCGGCGGCGCCGCCCTCGGCGGGGCGCTCACCGCCGCCTTCGGCCCCGGCTGGGTGCTCGCCCTGGACGCCCTCTGCTTCCTGATCGCCGCCGCGCTGCGCTTCTTCCTGGAGCCCGAGCGCGCCCCCGCCCCCTCCGGCGGCGGCATGCTGCGCGACCTGCGCGAGGGCTGGCGGGAGTTCGCCTCCCGCCGCTGGCTCTGGGTGGTCGTGGCGCAGTTCTCCGTCCTGGTCGCCTGCGTCGGCGCGGTCGAGTCGGTGTACGGGCCGGCCGTCGCCAAGGAGCGGCTCGGCGGCGCGGGCGCCTGGGGCCTGGCGATGTCCGCGTACGGCGCGGGCCTGGTGGCCGCCGGTCTGCTGATGGCGCGCTGGCGGCCCCGGCGGATCCTGCTGGCCGGCAACTGGGGCGTGTTCCTGTTCGGGGTGCCCGCGCTCGCCCTCGCCGCCGCCGTACCGCTGCCACTGCTGATCGCCGCGATGTTCCTCTCCGGCGCCGGCGTCACCGTCTTCGGCGTCAACTGGATGGTCGCGCTGCGGCAGGAGATCCCGGAGGAGGTGTTCTCCCGGGTCTCCGCGTACGACGAGCTGGGCTCCTTCTCGCTCGCCCCGGTCGGCACCGCGCTGGCCGGCCCGGCCGCCGTGGCCCTCGGCCTCGACGGGGCGCTGTGGACGTGCGCCGTCGTCTGCCTGGTGCTCAGCGCGGCGGTCCTGCTCGACCCCCAGGTGCGCCGGCTCGGCCGCCGTGGCACGACCGACGCACCGGAGCCCGCCGCCACGCCCGTGTCCACGTCGTGAGCGCCTCGTGCGCCCCGCGTGCGCCCACCGGCGAGCAACCGGCGGTACGGGTGATTCGTCCGAACAGGTGGCAAGCGCGAGCGATCTGGGAGGCCACCGGTGCCGAAGCCCCTGCTGTTCCTGGACGTCGACGGCGTCCTGAACCCCGTCTGCCCGCATCCGGACGCCGGGTTCGACACCCACACCCTGTTCGGTTACGCCGTCCTGCTGTCCGCCCGGCACGGCGCGTGGCTGCGCGAGCTCGCCGACGGGTACGAACTCGTCTGGGCCACCACCTGGGAGGAGCACGCCAACACCCACGTCGCCCCGGCGCTCGGCCTGGACCCGCTCCCGGTGGTCCGCCTCAGCGGCTACGTCCCGCGGCCCGGCGATCCGCGCGTCCCGCTGATGGAGCTGTTCTCCGCCCAGAAGTGGGCCCCGCTGCTGCGCTACGCCGGGGGCCGTCCGTTCGCCTGGGTGGACGACGTCATCCCCGGCCGGCTGCTGCGCAAGTCGCTCTGGCGACGCGACCGCCTGCTGCTGCGGATCGACCCCGGCCAGGGCCTGGAGCGGTGGCACGTGGACCGGCTGCTGGCCCGCCCGCCACGAGCCCACGCCCTCACGGGCAGGGCGCTCAGGGGGTCGGCAGCCAGCTGACGTGTCCGGCGAGCAGGGCGTACCCGACGAAGGCGACCGTGTCGATCAGCGCGTGCGCCACCACCAGCGGCATCACCCGCCCCCAACGCCGGTACAGCAGGCAGAACACCGCCCCCATCACCATGTTGCCGACCAGCCCGCCGACCCCCTGGTACAGGTGGTACGAACCGCGCAGCACCGAGCTGGCCACCACCGCGGCCGGCCAGGACCACCCCCACTGCCGCACCCGCCGCAGCAGGTAGCCGAGCACGACGACCTCTTCGAGAACGGCGTTCTGCCAGGCCGACAGCACCAGCACCGGCACCCGCCACCAGACGTCCGGCAACCCCGAGGGCGCCACCGTCAGGTTGTACCCGGCCGCCTGCGAGGCCAGGTACAGCACCAGCCCCGACCCGCCGATCGCGGCCGCGACGGCGGCACCCCGGCCGAGGTCGCGCAGCTTCTGCCCGAGGTCGAAGCCCAGCACCCGCAGCGTGACGCCCTCGCGCACCAGCAGGTAGCCGACCAGCACCACCGGCATCAGACCGCGCCCGATGTAGTACAGCTGCCACACCAGGTCCAGCCAGGGCCGCCCGGGCGCGCGCGAACCGTTCAGCGTGGCGACCTGCTGGCCGAGCTTGATCGGCTCGGTGAGCGAGCCCGCGAAGCTGATCAGCGCGCTGATCCCGCTGGCCCCGAGCGAGAGGCCGAGGACGATCAGCAACTCCGCCCCGAGCAGCCGCCGGGTGGGCTGCTCGGTCTCCGGCGCGGTCGGGACGGTGGTCACGGGGGCTCCAGCGAACGGACGGTCGCTCCGGCCGTCGGCCGACCGCCGGAGCGATCATCCTGACACAGCGCCCCGTTCGGCCCGCCGGCCGGGTGCGCGGCGTCCCGTCCCTAACCGACCGGCCAGGTGTGCACCGGCTCCCCACCGCGCATGTGCTCGGCGTAGCGCCGGGTCATCGCCGCGAGCGCGGCCGGACGGTCCATCCGGTACTGCTCGCGCAGCCGGTGGAAGGTCGCGCTCTGCCAGGACGCGCCGTTGGTGCGGCGCAGGCAGCGCTGCTCGATGATGCCCAGGTAGCGGTCCCGGTCGGCGGGCTCCACGCCCCATTCGTCGAGGCCCTGGTAGGCCATCGGCAGCAGCTCGCCCAGCACCAGGTCGACGGCGGAGATCGTCTGCAGCCCGCCGCCGCGTCCGGCGCGTCCGGGGCGCGGCCACTGGAACACCGCGTCGATGCCGTACCGGGCGCCCTGCCGGAAGTTCTCGTCCGCCCGCTCGAACGGCAGCCGGGTCCACACCGGCCGGGGCTGCTCGGCGAGCACCCGCACCAGCCCGTAGTAGAAGGCGGCGTTGGCCAGTGTGTCGGCCACCGTCGGCCCGGCCGGCAGCGCCCGGTTCTCCACCCGCAGGTGCGCCACCCCGCCCGCGACGTCGTAGATCGGCCGGTTCCAGCGGTAGATGGTGCCGTTGTGCAGCCGCATCTCGGCGAGCTTGGGCGCGCCCCCGGAGGCGAGCACCTTCAGCGGGTCCTCGTCGTCGCAGATCGGCAGCAGCGCGGGGAAGTACCGCAGGTTCTCCTCGAACAGGTCGTAGGCCGAGTCCACCCAGCGCTCGCCGAACCAGGTGATGGGGCGCACGCCCTGCGCCTTGAGCTCGGCCGAACGGGTGTCACAGGCCTGCTGGAACAGCACCGGCCGGGTCTCCCGCCACAGCTCCCGTCCGAACAGGAACGGGGAGTTCGCGCCCAGCGCGAGCTGCGGCCCGCAGAGCGCCTGGGCGGCGTTCCACACCGAGGAGAAGCGCTCCGGGGTCACCTGGAGGTGCAGCTGCAGCGAGGTCGCGGCGGCCTCGGCGACCATGGTGATGGATTCCAGCTGGAGGTGCTCGACACCTTCGATGTCGAGCGCGATCTCCTCCCCGCGCGCGGCCAGGATCTGGTCGCTGAGCAGGGAGTACCGCTGGTTGTGGCTCATCGCGTCCAGCCCGGTGTGGGCGTGTTCCAGGGTCGGCAGGATGCCCACCATGACGATCCGCGCCCCGGCCGCGGCGGCCCGCCGGTCGGCGTAGCGCAGCCCGGTGTCGATCTCCTCGCGCAGCTCCTCGAAGACGTGCCCGCACAGCCGGTGCGGCGTGATGTTGACCTCGATGTTGAACTTGCCCAGCTCGGTCTGGAAGTCGCTGGAGCCGATCTCGCTCAGCACCCGGGCGTTGTTCATGGCCGGCAGGCCCTGCTCGTCGGCCAGGTTGAGCTCGATCTCCAGGCCCATCACCGCCCGCGGCCGGTCGAAGCGCTCCTCCCGCAGCATCCGCCCGAGCGCCTCCTGACAGGCCTGGAGCTTGCGCCGGTACAGCTGCCGGTCCGCCAGATCCGCCCGAGTCGCGACGACCTTCTCGCCCACGGTCCCCTCCTCCTGAGACACCCCGTTGAGCCACCGGCCGACCGACCGTGCAAGCATCATGCCCACCTCGAAGATCGATACCCGAATGCTTGTACTGGCTTGCATTGCAAGGCATCTGACGGAAATTCAGACCATGTGCAGACTTGCTCGGCGCCACCGCCTGTGATAAACAGATCACCCTGCGCATCTGTTCGATGGAATTCGCACAGCGCTCCGGCCGGTCCGTTCCCGCCCCGAACCCCTCGTCGACGGCGACGACCGCGCCGGCACCGCGATCCTGCACAACCGGACACGGCCGGGCCCCGTCAGCGAAGACGCGCCAGCCATGCCGGTATGCCGCACTCGCACGCCGATCTCGCTTGGAGAGGCGGTCCCCGCCATGACTCTGCAGACCCCCCAGCCCCCACCGAGCGCGCTGCGCGCGGTCCTGGGCGCACTCGACTCGGAGACCGCGCTGCGTCAGCCCGCCGCCGCAGCGCTGCGCCATCCGGCCGGCCCACTGGTCCCCGCCCATCCGCTCGCGGTGCACGTCCTGGACGGCCCGCGCCCCGAACTGCCCGCCGCCCGCCGCACCGGCTGGCGCTTCCTGATCAAGGACGGCGCCGACGTCGCCGCCGCGGCCGAAGTGGTGCAGGGCGTCGAGGGGCACACCTTCTCCCACTTCACCGCGGGCCCCTACCTGGACTCGACGGTCCGGGCGCTGCGCGAGGCCTGGCAGCTCGCCCAGGCCTCCCGGATCCGCCAGCAGCCCCGGCTGCTGACCTTCCCCGGCCAGTACGCGACGGCCCTCTGGCTGCACAGCCCCGACACCGGCCCGGCCGCCGACCTGCTGATCCCGCTCGCCCCGGCCCCGCTCGGCGTCACCGCCCACCGGGCCTACCCGGCCGCCGAACTGCTCCCGCTGCTCGCCCGCGCCCCGCTGGCCCGGCCGCTGCTGCTCGGCACCTCCTGAACCACCCGCATCCGCGCGGGCCGCCGGACCACCCGCCCGGCGGCCCTCCGTCGTGCCCGCGCGCCCGGCACCGGGGCGCGCCACCCGAACGGCGACCACCTGGACGAAGCACCCGCCATGGCCCGATCGGGCCATCCCCCGCCTGGCCCACCGGTGCGCGATTTCCCCCCGGCCCCACCTGAACGGGTGATCTCTTCCCGGGAGTTGTGGCGCATGTCACGAAATCCCTGCGAGCACGTCCGCAGATGCCGACACTGGGAACCAGCGTGGAAGGACCACCTGTCCTACCCACTTGAACGCCGGTCAACACCTGGTCGGCGTGCGGACAGGATCCGACTACCGCGGCGGCCCCGGAGGGCACGACCTCCGGCGACCGCACCACGGGGAGGATCGCAGAGCGAAGCGAGGGTACGCGTATGTGCCAGCACCGTCCTGAGTGCCCGTCGGCCGAGTCCGAGGACCGCGAGGCGGCCGTCTCGGTGGCCTGCCACCCGGAGCAGGGCTGGAGCCTGCTCTGCAACGGCGTCCTGCTCTTCGAGGACACCGGAGAGCTGCTGCCCGACGGCCGGGTCATCGCCCCGCGCCGCCCCGTCGCCCACGCGGCCTGACCGCACGGCCTGACCGCACGGCCTGACCGCACGGTCCGGCCGTCCGGCGGGGGGCAGCCGCCACAGGGAGAACGAGACGGGCGAAGGGCTGGGCCCCGGCGGAACGTTCCGCCGGGGCCCAGCCCTTCGCCCGAACTACCTGACTACCCGACTACCTGACGAGCGGGTCCGTCAGACGCCGTACTCGTCCAGCGGCGGGCAGGAGCAGACGAGGTTGCGGTCGCCGTACGCCCCGTCGATCCGGCTCACCGGCGGCCAGTACTTGTCCGCCGGGTTCACGCCCGCCGGGAAGACGGCCTCCTGCCGCGAGTAGCCGTGCGCCCAGTCGCCGGCCAGCGCGGCGGCGGTGTGCGGGGCGTTGCGCAGCGGGTTGTCCTCGGCCGCCCACTCGCCCGAGCCGACCTTGTCGATCTCGGCCCGGATCGCGATCATCGTGTCGCAGAACCGGTCGATCTCGTGCAGGTCCTCGGACTCGGTCGGCTCGATCATCAGCGTGCCGGCCACCGGGAAGGACATCGTCGGCGCGTGGAAGCCGTAGTCGATCAGGCGCTTGGCGATGTCGTCCACCGTCACGCCCGTCTCCTTGGTCAGCGGACGCAGGTCGATGATGCACTCGTGCGCGACCAGCCCGCCCGGACCGGTGTAGAGCACCGGGAAGTGCGGCGCCAGGCGCTTGGCGATGTAGTTGGCGTTCAGCACCGCGACCTGGGTCGCGTGCTTGAGGCCCTCGCCGCCCATCAGCCGGACGTACGCCCAGGAGATCGGCAGGATCGCCGCCGAGCCCCACGGCGCGGCCGAGATCGGGCCGACACCGGTGGCCGGGCCGGCCTCCGCCTGCAGCGGGTGGTTCGGCAGGTACGGCGCCAGGTGGGCGCGCACCGCGACCGGGCCGACGCCCGGGCCGCCACCGCCGTGCGGGATGCAGAAGGTCTTGTGCAGGTTCAGGTGCGAGACGTCCGCACCGAACTTGCCCGGCTTGGCGAGGCCGACCAGGGCGTTCAGGTTGGCGCCGTCCACGTACACCTGGCCGCCGGCCTCGTGCACCAGGGCGCAGATCTCGGTGATCTGGGTCTCGTACACGCCGTGGGTCGACGGGTAGGTGACCATCAGCACCGACAGGCTGTCACGGTGCTGCTCGATCTTGGCCTTCAGGTCCTCGACGTCCACGTCGCCGTCGACCAGGGTCTTCACCACGACGACGCGCATGCCGGCCATCACCGCGGAGGCGGCGTTGGTGCCGTGCGCGGAGGACGGGATCAGGCAGACGTCGCGCTGGGTGTCGCCATTGGCGTGGTGGTAGGCGCGGACGGCCAGCAGGCCGGCCAGCTCGCCCTGCGAGCCCGCGTTCGGCTGGATCGACACGGCGTCGTAGCCGGTCACCTCGACGAGCTGCTGCTCCAGCTGGCGGATCAGCGTCAGGTAGCCCTGGGCCTGGTCGATCGGGGCGAAGGGGTGCAGCTGGCCGAACTCCGGCCAGGTCACGGCCTCCATCTCGGTGGTCGCGTTGAGCTTCATGGTGCAGGAGCCCAGCGGGATCATGCCGCGGTCCAGCGCGTAGTCCCGGTCCGACAGGCGGCGCAGGTAGCGCAGCATGGCGGTCTCGGAGCGGTGGCTGTGGAAGACCGGGTGGGTCAGGTACTCGTCGTCGCGCAGCAGCGCGGCGGGCAGCGCGTCGGCGGTCTCGGCGGCCTCGGCCGCCTCGACGCCGAACGCGGCCCAGACACCGGCCAGGTGCTCGCGGGTGGTGGTCTCGTCGGTGGAGATCGAGATCCGGTCCGCGCCGTCCTGGTGGACGTTGATGCCGTTGGCGCGGGCGGCGGCGGCGATCTCGGCGGCGCGGCCCGGCACCACGGCGGTGACGGTGTCGAAGAACTCGCCGTGCAGCAGTTCGACGCCACCGGCCCGCAGGCCCTCGGCGAGGGCGGCGGCGTAGCGGTGGGTGCGGCGGGCGATGTCGGCCAGGCCGTCCGGACCGTGGTACACGGCGTACATCGAGGCCATCACGGCCAGCAGCACCTGGGCGGTGCAGATGTTGCTGGTGGCCTTCTCGCGGCGGATGTGCTGCTCACGGGTCTGCAGGGCCAGGCGGTAGGCGCGGTTGCCCTCGGTGTCGACGGAGACGCCGACCAGACGGCCGGGCAGCGAGCGGGCGTACTCGGCGCGCACCGCGAGGTAGCCGGCGTGCGGGCCGCCGAAGCCCATCGGCACGCCGAAGCGCTGCGAGGTGCCGCAGGCGATGTCGGCGCCCAGCGCGCCGGGGGACTTGAGCAGGGTCAGCGCCAGCAGGTCGGCGGCGACGGCGACGATCGCGCCGAGGCCGTGCGCCTGCTCGATGACCGGGGCGAGGTCGCGGACCACACCGGTGGCGCCCGGGTACTGCAGCAGCACGCCGAAGACGCCGCGCTCGGCGATCTCGGCCGGGATGCCCTCGGACAGGTCGGCGACGACGACCTCGACGCCGGTCGGCACCGCACGGGTGTTGATCACCGCGATGGTCTGCGGGAGGGTCTCGGCGTCGACCAGGAAGACGCCGCCCTTGACCTTGGTGACGCGGCGGGCCAGCGCCATCGCCTCGGCGGCCGCGGTGCCCTCGTCGAGCAGCGAGGAGCCGGAGGTCGGCAGACCGGTCAGGTCGGAGACCAGGGTCTGGAAGTTGAGCAGCGCCTCCAGGCGGCCCTGCGAGATCTCCGGCTGGTACGGGGTGTACGCGGTGTACCAGGCCGGGTTCTCCATGACGTTGCGCAGGATCACCGGCGGGGTGAAGGTGCCGTAGTAGCCCAGGCCGATCATCGGCTGGAGCACCTGGTTGCGGCCGGCCAGCTCGCGCAGCTCGGCGAGGACCTGGGCCTCGGTCCGGCCGGCCGGCAGGTCCAGGCCGGTGATGGAGCGGATCGCCTCGGGCACGGCGGTCGCGGCGAGCTCGTCCAGCGAGCCGTAGCCGACGGACGCCAGCATCTTCTCCTGCGCGGCGGCGTCGGGGCCGATGTGGCGGTTCTCGAAGGGACTGGCCAGCTCAAGCTCGGTGAGGGTCGAGGCGCCGGTGGGGCGTCCCGCGTTCGGCTGGGCGTTCATGGTGGTCGAGGCCTCCTGGTCACGGACCGGCGGGGGTACGCACGCCGACCGGCCTTCCGCTGCGGACAGCGACTCAGCGATGGCGGGCGGACCCGACAGGCCTCCCCCTCTGTCATCGGGACCTGAGAGCTTCGCCCGCACGGCGCGCTGTGGGCGCTCCGCCGGCTTGCACCGTCGGTGAGGGTGGTGATCGCCGGCTTCCGTGCCGACACTCCTGCCCTGCTTTCCAGAGTGACCTACCCCACACGGTACGGATGCCTGAGAGATTCCGGGGAGGAGTTGCTCCTTCGGCGCTCCGACCAGCGGTTTTCGCGGTCGGAGACTCTCCCGAGCGGGCTCTGCGGTCGCCGCCCAGGGTACCAGCGGGAGGCCTTCCGATCACGGGTGCTTCCGGTCACCCCGGGTCTACGCGCGTCCCCCGGACGGCCCAGCGCGCAGCCCGTCCGGCGCACCCCGGTCGCGCACGTCCGATTCATGGCATTTGGTTGGGAACTGGCGGACAGGACGGGTGCTCCGGCCGCCGACCCTGCGGGAGTTCCGCAGGCTCAGCGCACTGGAGGAAAGAGTGCAGACCGACATCGACCCCCGCGACCTCATCGGCCACAAGGCGGTCGACCGCAACGGAGACAAGATCGGCACGGTCGACGAGGTGTACCTCGACGATGCCACCGGCCAGCCCGAGTGGGCCGCCGTCCGGACCGGCATCTTCGGCCGGGACGCCTTCGTCCCGCTCACCACGAGCGAGTTCTCCGGCGACGAGCTCCGGGTTCCGTACGACAAATCGCTGGTCAAGGAGTCCCCGGACTTCGGCGTGGGCCAGCACCTGTCCCCCGCCCAGGAGCTCCAGCTCTACCGCTACTACGGCCTCGACACCCCGGCGGACGACCCCTCGGCCGACGAGAACCACGAGCGGGCCGCACAGCCCGACCTCGACTTCGGAACCACCCCGGCCGCCGTCGCGGTCGCCGCCCCACCGCATGCCCTCCACTCCTCGGAGTCCGGCACCACCACCTCGACCACCACCAGAACCGCCATGGAGGCCAACATGCGGACCCTGACCACCCCCGTCGCCGCCGAGACCTCCCCCGCACCCAGCATGGAGGCGAAGCTGCATCCGGCACCGGTGGCGCCGTCCGCCCCGGTGCACTCCGCCGCCGCCGACTCGTCCGCGCCCAGCAGCCCGATCGAGATCACCTGCAGCGAGGAACGGCTGGAGGTCACCACGGAGTGGCACAACGTGGGCACCGCGAAGCTGCGCAAGTACGTGACGACCGAGCAGGTCGAGCGCCGCGTCCCGGTGGTCCGCGAGCGCGTCCGGGTCGAGCGGATGCCGGTCAGCGACGCCGAGCGCGCCTCCCTCACCGAGAAGGAGATCGCCGAGGCCGTCGAGGAGGTCACCCTCCGCGAGGAGCGCCCGGCGGTCCGCAAGTACCTCGCGCCCATCGAGCGCGTCCGGCTGGTCGTCGAGCGCTACACGGACGAGGAGGTGATCCGGGAGGAACTCCGCCGCGAACACGTCGAGATCCACGACGACACCGCCCCCACGTCCCCCACCCCCACCCCGGAAGCCGCCCGCCCGAGCTCCCTCCGCCCCCTCGCCTGACTCCCACCCCCCCAAGGGCCCCGACTCCCAGAGCCGTGGCCCTTCCCCATGCCCCACCCCCGCAGCCCGCCGCAAGCGCCCGCCCCGGCCCCACCGCCCCTCCCCCTTTGCCAAAGCTTAACCACTCGATATTTGACACTCTGAAGTATCTCCCTGCATGGTTACTTCAGTTCATTCACTATGTACGGGAGGAAGCAACCGTGAGTGAGGCACCCCAGCCCACCACCGCGGCCGAGAAGCAGAGCAGCGCCCGGGTCCTGCCGGCCCTCATCCTGGCGATGCTGTCGTTCAGCGTGGTGCAGACCGCGGTCGTCCCGATCCTGCCCTCGCTGGCCAAGGAACTGAGCGTCTCGGCCTCCAGCATCGCCTGGCTGATGACCGCCAACCTGCTCTCCGCCGCTGTGCTGACTCCCCTCCTGGGCCGCTTCGGCGACCTCCGGGGCCGTAAGCCGATGCTGCTGATCTCGCTGGCCGGCCTGGTCGCCGGTTCGGCGCTGGCGGTCAGCACCCACTCCTTCACCTGGCTGATCGTCGCCCGCGTCCTGCAGGGCGCCGGCGGTGGCGTCATGCCGCTGGCGATCAGCATCGTCCGCGACGAGCTGCCCAAGCAGAAGGTGACCGGCGGCGTCGCCGCCATCAGCGCCTCGATGGGCGTCGGCTCCGGCCTCGGCCTGGTCGCCACCGGTGTCCTGCTGGAGCACTGGAACTACAAGTCGATCTTCTGGATGGGCCTGGTCTTCGGCCTGATCGCGGTGGCCCTGGTCGCCTTCCGCGTCCCGTCCGACCCGGTCACCGACAAGGACGGCGGCGCCGACCCGCTCGGCGCGATCACCCTGGCCGGCTGGCTCTCCGCGCTGCTGGTCGCGGTCAGCCAGGGCAACCACTGGGGCTGGACCTCCACCAAGACCCTCGGCCTGTTCGCCGTCGCCGCCGTGGTCGCCCTGGTCTGGGGCATCATCGAGACCAAGGTCGCGCACCCCCTGGTGGACATGAAGATGATGTCCCGCCCGGCCGTGGCCTTCACCAACATGGCGGGCCTGCTCATCGGCTTCGGCATGTACGGCTCCTTCATGGTCATCAGCAACTTCGCCCAGACCCCGGAGAAGCTGACCCACTACGGCTTCACCGCCACCGTCCTGCACGCCGGCGTCATGCTGCTGCCGTCCGCGATCGGCTCGATGGTCGCCGCCCCGGTCGGCGCCCTGCTGATCGCCCGCCGCGGCCCCCGTCTGCCGCTGGTCCTCGGTGGCGTCCTCGGCGCCGTCGCGATGGCCTACCTCGCCGTGCGGCACAGCCACGAGGGCGACATCTACACCGCCTCGGCGATCTTCGGCCTCGGTGTGGGCCTCGCGTTCGCCGCGATGCCGGCCTACATCAACGGCGCCGTCCCGGTCGAGCAGAGCGGTATCGCCAACGGCATGAACTCGGTGCTGCGCACCGTCGGTGGCGCCATCGGCACCGCCGTCATGGCCGCCATCCTGACCGGCGACACCATGAAGCTGCCGCCGCAGATCCCGCTCTCGCTGCCCACCCTGGACGCGTACAAGCACGCGTTCTGGACCGCGGCCGTGGTCTGCATCATCGCCGGTGCCGTCCCGTTCCTGATCCGCACCGTCAAGCCGGCCGCCCCGTCGGCCGTCGTCGACGGCGCGGCCCGGCAGGACTCCAGCGACAAGCTGGTGAAGACCGACGCCTGACGAGGCGTCCGGCCCCCGCGCTCAGGGACAGGGCGCGGGGCCCCGGTCTCCCGTACGTCGCGAGGGCATCACGAACGTGCGGGGACCGGCACGGTGATACGGCCCCACCCGGTACTCCCCCCACCGGGTGGGGCCGTCTTCGTGTCTCAGCCCCCGTCCTGCGGCCGGTCCTCCACGCCGGCCTCCGCCCCACCACCGGCATCCCCGTCCCCGTCCCCTTCCCCTTCCTCGCGGCGGCGCAGCGGCAGCGGCGGGGCCGGTTCGAGCGCCGGGTCGTCCACCGCGAAGGTCCGCACCCGCCCGGGCCCGCTCCAGGGCGTCTCGAACCGCACGGTGACCCTCCCGACGCCACTGCCCTGCACCCACCCGGGCCCGAACTCCTCGTGCCGGACGTCCTGTCCGGGCATCCAGCGCCGCACCACCGCCTCCGGCTCCTCCTCCGCCTCCTCGGCCTCGGCCGCCGCCTCCGCGTGCTCCGCCGCCTCCTCCCGCAGGGCCTGCGCGAACAGGTCCTCCTGGGTGTAGTCGGCGAGCTGGGCGACGCCCACGCCGAGCAGCCGGACCCCGCCGGTGATGTCCACCTGCTCGGCCAGCCGACGCGCGGTCGCGGTGATCACCGCCTCGTCGTCCGTGGGGCCGCCGAGCGTCTCCGAGCGGGTCAGCGTCGAGAAGTCGAAGCGGCGGACCTTGAGGACCACCGTCCGCCCCGAGCGCCCGGCCCCCCGCAGCCGCCGCACGCACCGGGCTGCCAGCGCCTCCACCTCGCGCAGCACCCGGTCCCGGTCGGCCAGGTCGACCTCGTAGGTGTCCTCCACCGAGACGGACTTGGCGTCCTGGTCGGCCACCACCGGCCGTTCGTCCAGCCCTATCGCCATGTGGTGGATCCCGGCGCCGTGCGCCCGCCCGAGCAGCGCCACCAGCTCCGCCTCGCCCGCGTCGGCGAGATCGGCCACGGTGCTCAGTCCGGCGCGCCGCAGCACCTGTTCGGTGGCCGGCCCGATCCCGGGCAGCGCCCGGACCGGCATCGGTCCGAGCACGGCCCGCTCCTGCCCGGGTTCGATCAGTACCAGACCGTCCGGCTTGGCCTGCTCGGAGGCGATCTTCGCCATCAGCTTCGACCCGGCCGCCCCCACCGAGCCGGTCAGCCCGGTCCGCCGCTGGATGTCCGCCCGCAGGTCCTCCGCCAGGGCGAGCACCAGCCGCTCACCGGTCTCGTGGTCCGTCTCGGCCAGCACCGGGCCGTACGGGCCGGCCTCCAGGTCCACGAAGGCCTCGTCCAGGCTCAATGGCTGCACCAGCGGCGACAGCTCCCGCAGCAGGCCCATCACGATCTCGCTGACCTGCCGGTAGGCCTCGAAACGTCCGGACAGGAAGGCCGCGTTGGGGCAGAGCCGCCGCGCCTGTGCCATCGGCATCGCCGAATGCACCCCGAACTTCCGCGCCTCGTACGAGGCCGTGGAGACCACCCCGCGCCCGCCGAGCCCTCCGACGATCACCGGCTTGCCGCGCAGGCTCGGCTTGGCCGCCTGCTCCACCGCCGCGAAGAAGGCGTCCATGTCGAGGTGGATGATGCTCGGCAGTGATCGCACCCGCCGATCATCGCGCACGGGTCCGACAGTGCGTACGAACCCGGCCGGGCGCCCGCCGGCTGGCGAGCGCGGCGGGTGACGACCACCGGCCCCCGCCGCTACTTCTTCGCCGCCTCCGCCAGCGCCTTCGGGATGCCGTCCTCCTTGGGCCCGAGGAACACCGGGTCCGGCCGCAGCAAGGCGTTGACCGCCGCCTTGCCCGCCCCGGCGACCTCGCGCAGCCCGCCGTACAGCCAGGTCTCGTCGTGCAGCTCCGGCACCCCGACGGCGTACGACCGGATGCCCGCCGCCTCGCACAGCGCCAGCGCCCGCCGGACGTGGAAGTCCTGGCTGACCAGCACCGCCCGGTCCACCCCGAAGACCCGGTGCGCCCGGGTGCAGGAGTCCCAGGTGTCGAAGCCCGCGTAGTCCCGGACGACCCGCTCCGCCGGCACCCCGTGCTCGGTCAGGTACGTGTACATCGCGTCGGGCTCGTCGTACTCGACCCGCCCGTTGTCCCCGGTCACCAGGATCGCCCGCACCTTGCCCTCCCGGTACAGGTCCACCGCGGCGACCAACCGGTGCTCCAGGTACGGCGAGGGCTTGCCCTGGTCCAGCCCGGCGCCGAAGACCATCGCGACCGGCGCCGAGGGCGCGCTCTCCACGGTGCCCACCCGGTCCCCCGCCGAGAGCCACAGCCAGGCACTCGGCACCAGCGCCAGCGAGCAGAGCAGCGTCCCGGCCTGGAACACCCTGCGCTGCGTCCGGCGCTGCCGCAGCCGCGCCCGCGCCTGTCCGGCCCTGCGCCGCAACAACCCCGCCGTCCCCGTGCCGACCCCCATGTGCCCCTCCCTCGATCGTCCGCCAGGCAACACGACGAGGCCGCGGGTCCGAACGGTTCCCCGTCCGGGCCCGCGGCCTCGTCGAACGCCTGCTCAGACCGCCCGGTTGCGCCGCTGGGCGAGCTCGTCGGCCGGGTCCTGCCCGACCAGGGTCTCGCCGGTGTCCGTGCGCTCCGCGTGCAGCCGCCCGAGGGTGAGCTCCAGCTCCTGCCAGACCGCTCCCACCGCGATGCCGAAGACTCCCTGACCGCCCTTCAGCAGATCCACCACCTGCTGCGGCGTGGTGCACTCGTACACCGTCGCGCCGTCGCACATCAGCGTCATCCCGGCCAGGTCCGCCTGCTCGGCGGCCTGCAGATGGGCGACGGCCACCCGGATGTTCTGCAGCGAGACGCCCGCGTCGAGCAGCCGCTTCACGATCTTGAGCAGCAGGACGTCGCGGAAGCTGTAGAGCCGCTGGCTGGTCGCCGGGTACGCCGTCCGGACGCTGGGCTCCAGCAGCCCGGTGCGGGCCCAGTAGTCCAGCTGGCGGTAGGTGATACCCGCGGCGGCGCAGGCCGTCGGGCCGCGGAAGCCGATCAGTTCGGAGGTCGGGGCCAGCCGCTCGATGGCCGGCTGCCCCGGCTGCACGGCCGGGAACCGGGTCATCCGGGGCAGGTCCGCGACAGGGCGAGCGGTGCGCGGCACGTGCACGGCGCACAGGCCTCCCACAACCGCGTCATCGCCGGTGCTGCTCATGCCTGCCTCCGTCCACTTGTGCTGCGGGCAACCCGACTGCGGGCATCGGCCACCCGGACAGCCACTCCTGACGGTAGGCAGTCCCCTATGACCCGTCAACGATCGCCACGCCGGGCCGGACAAGCCACATCACTCAGGAGAGTGGTTTTTCGTGCCCCTAGTGTGGGTAGACGGACGGTTTTTGGCAAAACGGCGAGCCGCAGGGTCAACGGGCCCGTGAACGACTCCCTCGGACGGGACCTCGACCGCCCGTCCGCGCTACTGCGGGCCGCCGCCCCCGAAGTCCTCGGGCGAGACCTGGTCCAGGAACTCCCGGAACTTCTCGACCTCGTCCTCCTGCTCGTCCGGGATCGCGATGCCCGCCTCGGCGAGCACCTCCTCGCTCCCGTAGATCGGCGTGCCGGTCCGCAGCGCCAGCGCTATCGCGTCGGACGGCCGGGCACTGACCTCGACCCCGCCGGCGAACACCAGCTCGGCGTAGAACACGCCCTCCCGCAGATCGGTGATCCGCACCTCGGTGAGCTGCTGGCCGAGCGCCTCCAGGACGTCCTTGAACAGGTCGTGCGTCAGCGGGCGCACCGGAGTCATGCCCTGCTGGGCGAAGGCGATCGCGGTCGCCTCGCCGGGGCCGATCCAGATCGGCAGGTAGCGATCTCCCCCGACCTCCCGCAGCAGCACGATCGGCTGGTTGGAAGGCATCTCCACTCGGACACCCACGACGTCGAGCTCATTCACACAGGCAACCCTATGGCTCCGGTCCCGGATATGAAAGCGCAGAGCCGACGCCGCTGGTCAGCGCCGTGCACCCACCGTCCGGAGGCCGCCCCGGCGGCTACCCGCGGGTTCGCAGACCGGCCTGGACCATGGCCGCGTGCAGCCGTACGGACAGCGTCGCGAGCTCCCGCGCGGTCGCCTCGGCATGCGCCCTGGTCTGCGGGTTCCGGTGCCGGCGCAGCGGCGCCACGACCTGTTCGACCAGCGCGACCTCGCGGTCCGCCGCCGCCTTCATGGCCCTCAGGTGCCGCGGCTCCAGACCGTACCGGCCGAGCTCGGCGACCAGCCGGGCCACCTGCAGCGCCTCCCCGTCGTACCCGCCGTCCGGGCCCGGCGCGACCAGCCCGTACGACTCCCACTCGGCGAGCTCCCGCTCCCCGGCCTCGGCGGCCGCCAGCAGTTCGGCGCGCCCCAGCCGGACCCCGGACGGGACGTCCCCGGCGGCCACCAGCTCGCGGTCCGCCTCCTCCATCGGCCCGGGCCGGGCGTCGGCGGCGGGGGGCAGCGCGGGAGGGCTCTCACCGCGCTCGATGGCGTCCAGGTGCTCGCGGATCACCCGCAGCGGCAGGTAGTGGTCCCGCTGCATCCGCAGGACGTAGGCCAGCCGGTCGACGTCGGCCGGGCTGAACTTGCGGTACCCCGAGGGCGTGCGCTGCGGCTCGACCAGCCCCTCCGCCTCCAGGAAGCGGATCTTCGAGATGGTCACCTCGGGGAAGTCGTCACGCAGGAAGGCCAGGACCGCGCCGATGCTCAGCAGTTCGTCGCCGCCGCGCCGCCGCCCGGCGGGCCGCTCCGTGCGGCCCGGCTGCCTGGGGCCCGCGACCACCCCGCGCCCGCCGCGGTCCGCCTGCGGACCGGACGACGCTGGGGTGGCCGCCCCGAGAGAAGAGGAAGGGGTATTCGTATTCACTCGGGCTCCCGCCGACGTTGGTTTCAGTACCCCCGGTTGTGGCCGGCGAAGAACACCAGCCGGTACTTCCCGATCTGGACCTCGTCGCCGTTGTTCAGCGCGACCTCGTCGATCCGCTCCCGGTTCACGTAGGTGCCGTTGAGGCTGCCCACGTCGGCGACGCTGAAGCCGGCCGGGGTGCGGCGGAACTCCACGTGGCGGCGCGAGACCGTGACGTCGTCCAGGAAGATGTCACCCTGCGGGTGACGCCCCGCCGTGGTGACGTCGGAGTCGAGCAGGAAGCGGCTGCCCGAGTTGGGGCCGCGCTGCACGATCAGCAGGGCCGAGCCCGGCGGGAGCGCGTCGATCGCCGACAGCACCTCGGCCGACAGGGCCGGCGTGGCACCAGTGCCGGTCGTGGTGTTGGGGTCGTACGACTCCAGGCCGGAGATGGAGATGGTCGACGTGGTCTCCGCCGCCCCCTCCGGGAGCAGACCGCCGCGCAGCGCCGTACCGCAGTTGGAACAGAACCGGGCCGCGGCCGGGTTCTGGTTGCCGCACCTGGGGCACGGAGAGGGGCCAGCCATGTTCACAGCCTCCTGGCGCGGCACACCCGACGGGTTGTGCCCGGCGTACGGGTCCGGGGCAAACCCTCCACCAGAGGTTGAGGGTGCTGACGGGAAACCTATGCGCGGGTCGCCGGAGGGGTCAACCGACGCGCCGTAGCCCGCCGGATTCCCCGCGTACTGGGCGCCACCGTCCCGGAACATCTGCTGGCCGGCGTACGGCGCGGCCTCGGGGGCGGGTCGCATGCCCGGCACGGCGGGCTCGTCCTCCGGCCGGCGGTGCCGCGCGGTCGGCGCCTCGACGACGGCCGCGTCACGGTCCTTGTTACGACCGAACAACTTCGAGAAGAAACTCACGGGCGAATCCCCTTGCGTGTGACAGACCCGCCCGCGGGGCAGGGTGAGAACCTCGGACAGGCCGCGAGCCCGGTTGCGGCTCGGGCCCGCTGGAGTGGTACTCCGACAGTTGGTGCTGCTGCGGTTGTTGCTCCGGAGCGTACTGGTGCGAACCAGTCTCGCCCACGTGACGGCGGCGGCCCGCAGCGGGTTCCGCCGGCCCGTGACGGGCCGTTCGTCGGGCGCCCCGTCACTTCGAGGCCGGCTTGGCGTACTGCGGCGTCTTCAGATCCACGAGGGCGTCGACGACCACCTTCTGCTGCTGGCTGATCGTCGCCCGCGCCTGGTGGCTCTCCAGCGTGCGGACGACACCACCCGGGATGTTCAGCGCGGGCGTCAGGTCCTGCGGGTTCCCCACGACGGTGAACCGATAGGGCTGCGAGGCCTTCTTCCCGTCGATCTGCACCCCGCCGCCCGACAGGTCGGTGAAGTAGGTGTTGACCACCACGCGCACATCGTTGATCTGAATCGCCTCCGCCCCCGCCGCTCGAAGTTCCTGCAGGGTGTCCAGCAGCATATCTGCCTTCACCTGCCCTTGGGGATCATCGACCGTGAGTACGATGCCCGGACCAGTGGCTTTGACGGTACCCGCGAGAACACCGAGTTCCGTCACCTTCTTCCTGGTCTGCTCCTGGGCCTCCTTGGCCTGGTTGGAGCTGTTCTCCAGCTTCGCCAGGGACTGCTCCAGCTCCGCCTTCTCCTGCTGGAGACGCTGCTGACGGCTGTCCAGTTCGTCGAGGATCCGGACCAGGTCCTCCTGGCGGGCCCCGCGCAACTGGCTGTGGTGGTCGTTGGTCGACCGCACCTGGATCGCCAGCCCGAGTCCGAGCGAGAACAGCAACAGCGCCACCACGAGCTGACCGCGCGACAGCCGCGGCGGCCACAGCGCGGCCTTGAGGCGGCGCCGTCCGGCGCCCCGGTCCATGGCGGCCGGCGGCTCCACGGTCTCCTCTGCCGGAGGCTCGGGCGCGGGCTCGGGCTCGACCTTCGCGGCGGGCTCCGGGACGGGCTCCGCGTCCACGGTCGGCGTGCGCGCCGGCTCGGGCTCGGGCTCGGGCTCGGGCCGGACGGCCTTCACCAGCCGGAGCGTCGGTTCCGGCGTCGAGTCGGCCTCAAGCTCAGCCTTGGCGTCGGACTTCTCCTCCGCCGCGTCCCGGTCCGCCTCGGCCCCGGTCGCCGGGACGCCCGCTGCGGCTTCCTCGGCGGCTTCGTCGGCCTCCGAGGCCACGTCCGGCTCGGGTGCCCCGGCCACCGCCTCGGCAGCCTCCTGGGCCGCCTCCTCAGCAGCCTTCCCGGCGGCCTCACCGATCGGCTTCTCGGCGGTCCGCTCCTGCTGCTCCTCCACCGCCTCCTCGCGGCCCGACTCAGGCACGGAAGACATGGCGCCGGATCGCTGCCGCGTTGGAGAAGATGCGGATGCCGAGGACGACGACCACACCCGTGGACAGCTGCGAGCCCACGCCCAGCTGGTCACCGAGGAAGACGATCAGTGCCGCGACCACCACGTTCGACAGGAACGAGACGATGAACACCTTGTCGTTGAAGATGCCGTCGAGCATCGCCCGGACACCACCGAAGACCGCGTCCAGCGCCGCGACCACCGCGATCGGCAGGTAGGGCACGACGGCGTCCGGCACCTCGGGTTGGACGAAGAGGCCGACGACCACCCCGATCACAAGACCCAGTACGGCAATCACGGTCTGGCTGCTCCTGTCGAGGTCTTGGCGGATCCGGTCGACGGACGCCGCTTGGGGGTCGCACCACCGCTGGTCGCGGATGGTGAAGCGCTTGGTGTGGCCGGCTGTGGGACGGACGCGCTCGGGCTCTCCGAGGTTCCGGGGCCCGCCGGGGGCGATCCGCTCGGCGTGGTCGAGGCCGAGGCGGTCGCCGTCGGCGAGGGCTCGGGCGTGGCCGGTTGCGCGGTCCGCAGCGTGACGCCCACCGCCGCCGGCAGGGTCAGGCTCTTCTGCGTGGAGAGCGTCGACTTGATGCCGTACTTCTCCTGGAGCAGCCGCAGGTACTGGCCGGCCATGTCGTTCTCGAAGGCGGTGAGGAGCTTCGGTCCGTCCCCGATCGCCTGGATGTTGTACGGCGGCACCAGCGGTCGGTTGTCCACCAGCACCGCCTCGCCGGCGGCTCGGATCGCGGAGAGCGCGGTCAGCCGCTGGCCGTTGATCGCCACGGCCTCGGCCCCCGACCCCCACAGACCGTTCACCACGAGTTGCAGGTCGCGGTCCCGCAGCCGGCCGCTGTTGGAGAAGCCCTGCCCCGCCCGCGGGTCGACGTTGCCCCCCAGGCCCGTCCCCGCGGCGTCCTCCAGGACCAGCTTCACGCCGGGCCCGGTGACCTCCCCCAGGCCCACCGTCCCGGTCAGGCCTCCGGCGTCGCCGTCCCCCGAGGCGAGCGCCTGCTGCTGCGTGCTGTCGACCTTGCGCCGCAGTTCCTGCACCTGCTTCTGCAGGCGGTCGGCCGACGTGTTGCTGTCGTTGATCCGCTGGATCAACGCGTCCCGCTCCTTGGCCAGCGTCGGCTCGGCCTTGTGCGCGTTCACCGCGCCCACCGTCACCACCGCTCCGACCAGTGCCAGCCCGGCACCGAGCGTGAGCAGGCCCCGGAGCGTGCCGGGTATCCGGCTGTCGCGGGCGCCACCGCGTGCCTCGGCCGCCTCGGCGTAACCCTCGTCGAGGCTGTGGTCCATCACATTGGTCAGCAGGGACATCGAGGCGTCCGGGCGGTTGTACCGCCCGTTCGGGGCACTCGGTGTCGGCGTCGCTGGCATGGAGACCATCGTCCCATGGCCGCGAGGGGGCCCGTGCACGGCCCCTGAGCTGCACACACGCTGCACACATGACGGAAGCGACGGACCATCCCTAATGAGGTGAAAACAGACAGAGGGGCGCACGAAGCATGCCGTGCGCCCCTCTGATCAGGGACGTTCCGCCCTCAGGCTCCCGTCGTCACCGCCCGGCGCCCTCGACCACCGCCGCCCACTCGTCCAGCAGCGCCTCGGTGGCCTCGTCGTCCGGGCCCTCCGCCCACAGATGGGTGACCGCCTCCGCCGGGTCCGGCAGCACCAGCGTCCACCGCCCGTCCGCCTCGACCACCCGGACACCGTCGGTGGTGTCCAGCCGACGGCTGCCGGCCGCCTCCACCACCGAGCGCATGACCATGCCCTTGGCCGCCCACGGCGTCGCGATGTCCCGGCGCCGGATGTGCGCCTGCGGGATCCGCGCGTCGATCTGGCTCAGCGTGAGCTGGGTCCGCGCCACCAGACCGACCAGCCGGACGAAGGCCGCGGCCCCGTCCAGCACCCCGCTGAACTCGGGCACCACGAAGCCGCCGCGCCCGTCCCCGCCGAACACCGTGCCCTCGGCGGAGGCCGCCTTCGCGAGGTCGTCCGGCGTCGTCGTGGTCCAGATGACCTGGGTGCCGTGGTACGCGGCGACCTGCTCGGCGATCCGGGTCGTGGTCACCGGCAGCGCCACCTGCCCGCTGCGCCGCTCGGCCGCCACCAGGTCCAGCAGGACCAGCAGCGCCCGGTCGTCGTCGATCACCCGGCCGAGCTCGTCCACGAACGCCACACGCTCGCCGACCGGGTCGAACCGGACCCCGAAGGCCGCCCGGGAGGAGGCCACCAGCTCGCCGAGTCTGGCCAGCCCGGCCCGCCGGGTCTCCGCGTCCTCGGTCGGCCGCGCCTCGTCGAGCCCGCTGGAGACGGTGAGCGCCTCCACGCCGAGCCGGCCGAGGATGCTCGGCAGGACGAGCCCCGCGCTGCCGTGCGCGGTGTCCACGACCACCTTCAGCCCGGCCTCCCGGACCCCGGTGGTGTCGACGGTCCGCAGCAGGTTGCCCGCGTAGGAGTCGAAGACGCTGGACGGGAAGGTCAGGTCCCCGATCTCGCCGGGGAAGGCCCGCCGGTACTCCTGGCGCGCGTAGACGCGGTCGAGCTTGCGCTGTCCGGCCTGCGAGAGGTCCGCACCGCGCTCGTCGAAGAACAGGATGTCCAGCGAGTCGGGCACCCCCGGCGTGGTCCGCAGGAAGATCCCGCCCGCGCTCCCCCGCGCCGTGTGCTGCCGGGCCACCGGCATCGGCACGTTCTCCAGGTCGCGGACGTCAATGGCGGAGGTCTGCAGCCCCGAGATCATCGCCCGTTTGAGCGCACGCGCACCACGCGAGTGGTCACGCGCGATGGTGACGGTGGCGCCCTTCTTCAGCGTCGTCGCGTAGGCGCCGGCCAGCCGGACGGCGAGCTCCGGGGTGATCTCCACGTTCAGGATCCCGGACACGCCTCGCAGACCGAAGAGGTGCTCCTGGCCGCGCGACTCCCAGATCACCGAGGTGTTGACGACGGCGCCGGCCTCGATGGTCTTGAACGGGTACACACGGACGTTCGCCCCGATGATCGACTCCTCGCCGACCAGGCACTCGTCCCCGATCACCGCGCCGTCCTCGATCCGCGCGGCCCGCATCACATCGGTGTTCTTGCCGACCACGCAGCCCCGCAGATTGCTCTGCGGCCCGACGTACACGTTGTCGTGCACCACCGCCTTGTGCAGGAACGCGCCGCGCTTGACGACCACGTTGCTGCCCAGCACGGTGTGCTCGCGGATCTCGACGCCGGCCTCGACCTTGGCGTAGTCCCCGATGTAAAGCGGCCCGCGGAGCACCGCCTCGGGGTCCACCTCGGCCCCCTCCGCGACCCAGACGCCGGGCGAGATCTCGAACCCGTCCAGCTCGACCTCGACCTTGCCCTCCAGGACGTCCGCCTGGGCCTTGCCGTAGCTCTCGTGGGTGCCCACGTCCTCCCAGTAGCCCTCGGCGACGTACCCGTAGACCCGCTTGCCCTCCTTCAACAGCTGCGGGAAGACGTCACTCGACCAGTCGACGGACTCACCCGCCGCGACGTAGTCGAAGACCTCGGGTTCCATCACGTAGATACCGGTGTTCACCGTGTCGGAGAAGACCTGCCCCCAGGTCGGCTTCTCCAGGAAGCGTTCGACCCTGCCCTCCTCGTCGGTGATCGTGATCCCGAACTCCAGGGGATTGGGCACCCTCGTGAGACACACGGTGACCAGGGCGTTCTTGCTGCGGTGAAAGTCGATCAATTCGGAGAGGTTGAAGTCTGTCAGCGCGTCACCGGAGATCACCAGAAAGGAGTCGTCCTTGAGCGCGTCCTCGGCGTTCTTGACACTCCCCGCAGTGCCGAGAGGCGTCTCCTCGTGGGCATAGGTCAGATGCATGCCCAGCTCTTCGCCGTCACCGAAGTAGTTCTTGACCAGTGACGCCAAGAACTGGACCGTGACGACGGTGTCGGAGAGGCCGTGCCGCTTCAGCAGCCGAAGCACGTGCTCCATGATCGGCCTATTGGCGACCGGAAGCAGGGGCTTCGGCATGCTGGAGGTCATCGGGCGGAGTCGAGTGCCCTCGCCCCCTGCCATTACAACGGCTTTCATTACGGGTGCGTCCTCCTTCGCGGTGGTGGACCAGCAGGTCCATCAAACCGTTCCAGAGGGTTCTCTACCCGGAAGGTATCGTCCGACGCACCGATGGAGCGTGGGGCTTCTCTCAGATCGCGTCTCAGACTGCGGACGCCGAGCCCGCGGCACTCCCCTTGACGATCTGCCGCACCTGAACCGCGTAGAGGATGGCGGCCCACCAGTAGAGCACGGTCCCCCACCAGATGAAGGCCCAGCTCACCACCTCGGCCGGCCGCGCGATCCAGCTGTCCACGCTGCCGAGCAGCAGAAGCGGAAACGCGTACATCAGATTGAAGGTCGCGGCCTTCCCCAGGAAACTCACCTGCAGCGGCCCGTAACCGTGCTTGTTCAAAATGGGCAGCAGCGCGGCGATAAACAGCTCCCGGGCCAGCAGAATCGCCGTCAGCCACCACGGCAGAATCTCACGCCAGGTCAATCCGACCAGCGTGGACAGGACATACAGCCGGTCGGCCAGCGGATCCAGCAGCTGCCCCACCCGACTGATCTGCCCCCACCGCCTGGCCAGCTTTCCGTCCAGGTAGTCACTGACACCACTCAGCGCCAGGATCAGCAGCGCCCAGCCGTCATTGTTGGGCCCGTCGAACACCGGCCACAGAATGAGCCAGAGAAACAGCGGAACACCGACCAGCCGGCCCATGCTCAGCATGTTGGGGATGGTGAGGACGCGATCGGTCTGGACCCGCGTCTCCTGGACCTCCACCCGGGGGCCTCCTGTACCGTGTGAGGACAATGCACGTTGACCTTACAACAGAGAAGCCCCCGTCCGGTTCACCCGGCGGGGGCTTCTCTCGAAGAATTGTTCGGCGGCGTCCTACTCTCCCACAGGGTCCCCCCTGCAGTACCATCGGCGCTGTGAGGCTTAGCTTCCGGGTTCGGAATGTAACCGGGCG
>NZ_JBIWJF010000009.1:145459-318480 GCF_044764985.1 Kitasatospora sp. NPDC093550 | reverse complement strand
GACAGCACAGCCCACTCGGCATCCGAAAGCTCATGACGACGCACCATGCCCGACATGATCTCTCATCACTTGATCAGCTTTGAAGACGGGCCCTAGGCGGGCGCGATGGCGAAGCCCAGCATGACGGCGGCCGAGACCACGACGGAGCCGGGGGCGAGGTCGGCCTCGGACGCGCTGCCCGAGTCGCCGTGTCCCCGGTAGCGGCCTCCGCCGATGCTCTCCGGATCGACGTCCTCGATGTGGAGGACCGGGCCCAGTCGGACGCCCGCGGCCGTGGCGTACAGCTCGGCCTTGGCCCTGGCGGCGTGGACGGCCTTCTCCCGTGCCTCGGCCCGCAGTTCCGGCTTGTTGCGCACGTCGAAGTCCACGCCGTCGAGTTCGTTCGCGCCGGCGTCGACCGCCGCGATCAGGAACGGTTCGAGCGAGTCGAGGTCCTGGTACTCGATGGCGAACCCGGCGTGGCAGCGGTAGCCGAGGAACTTCCGGTCCGAGCCGTAGCCGCTCCAGGCCGTTTCGAGGTCGAGTCGGGACGCCGAGACCTGCGCGTCCTGCACACCGTGGCGCCGGACCGCTTCGCGCAGGTTCGCTATCGCGGTGCGCGCGGCGGCGAAGGCCTCCTGGGGGGTCGCTTCGACCCGTTCGACACCGAGCCGGATCCTGGCGAGGTCCGGTGCGGCCTGGACGCTCGCGGCGCCGTAGCCGGTGATTCCCCACGGCGACTTGATCGTTGTCTGCATGAGCGGGAGTCAACCACGAAGCCACCGGGGAAGCAGCGGAGTTTCCCGGGTCCGGAGACCCCGGGGGCGAAGGGGGTGGCGCCGGCCTCCTCGGTCGAGGAGGCCGGCGACCGGGGGCGGTGCGTGGTCGGGCTGGCGGTGCGGTCGGTGGTGCCGTCAGGCGGGGCTGCCGATCAGGGGTCGGGCCGCCGGCACCCGGTCGAGACCGAGGCCGAGGTTGCGGTGGATCTCCAGCGCGGCGGTGGAGCGGTTCAGCGTGATGTAGTGCAGGCCGGGCGCGCCCTCGCGGAGCAGGCGCTCGGCCATCCGGGTGGCGTGCTCGACGCCGATCCGGTGCGCGGCCGCCCGGTCGTCGCGGGCCGCCTCCAGGAGCCGTGCCAGGCCGACCGGGAAGGACGCCCCGCTGAGCTCGGCGAAGCGGCCGATCTGCCGGACGTCGGTGGCGGGCATGATCTCCGGGATGACCGGGGTCTCGCACCCCGCCGCGGCCAGCCGGTCCCGCAGCCGCAGGTAGTGCTCGACCTCGAAGAACATCTGGGTGACGGCGTAGTCGGCGCCGGCCCGGCACTTGGCGACGAAGTGCCGGATGTCGCTGCCCCAGTCCGCGGAGCGCGGGTGCCGCTCGGGGAAGGCCGCCACGCCGACGGTGAACGCGCCGCACTCCCTGACCAGCCGCACCAGCTCGATGGCGTGCCGCAGGCCCTGCGGGTGCCGCTCCCAGACACCGTTGGGGTTGCCGGGCGGATCGCCGCGCAGGGCGAGGACGTCGCGGATCCCGACGTCGGCGTAGCGCCGCAGGACGGCCTGGAGCTCGGCGGTGGAGTGGCCGACGGCCGTCAGGTGGGCGACCGGGCGCAGCGTGGTCTGCGCGGCGATCCGCTCGGTGGTCTCGATGGTGCGGTCGCGTGAGGAGCCGCCGGCGCCGTAGGTGACCGAGACGAAGGTCGGTGCGGCCGCCTCCACCCGCCGGATGGCCGCCCACAGGGCGCGTTCGCCGGACTCGTCCTTGGCGGGGAAGAACTCGAAGGAGTAGGTCCGTTCGCCGGCGGCGAGGAGTTCGCGCAGGCCGCGTGGGCCGCGCGGGGTCGTCTGGTCCATGGGGTTCACCTCGTGTGGTGGGGTTCGGTCGTCCGGGGGCATGAGGGAGCGCCTCCACCCTGCTCGGTCACCCGCAACAGGGGTGTCACAGCGGCGCGTTGGCGGACCCGTGGCGCCCACCGGGGGGCGGCCGCGTCCTGCGCCGGACCCGTCCGGGATCTCTTCAATACCCTGGGGGGGTATGGTATGTTCGAAGAGAAGCAGCCGCCGGACCACTCCGGCCGGCGCCGGGCCATGACGACAGGAGCACACCCATGAGCGAGACCACCGTCACCGTCGAGTCGGCCAGCATCGAGGCCTCCTCCTGCTGCGGCTCGTGCGGCACCGGCGCCACCGCCGCCCCCGCCACCGGTTCCGCCCCGACCTCGGTCTTCCAGGTCTCGGGCATGACCTGCGGCCACTGCGTCACCTCGGTCACCGCCGAGCTGAAGAAGCTCGACGGCGTGACCGACGTCGCCGTGGACCTCGCCTCGGGCAGGGTCACCGTCGGCAGCACCCGGCCGCTCACCGACGCCGACGTGGCCGCCGCCGTCGACGAGGCCGGCTACGACCTGGTCGGCCGCCTCGACGGCTGAGGCCTCGACGACGATCCCCGACCCCTTGACGCCGGCCCGGTGCGGCACCCCCACCCGCCCGGGCCGGCCCTCCCCCTACCGCGCGCCGGTAGAGTGAGCACCCTCCTCGCCGCACAGGAACCGGAGACGGCCGTGGCCGGCTACAGCTCCCACAAGGACGACTTCCACAAGCGGCTCCGCCGCATCGAGGGCCAGATCCGCGGCCTGCAGCGCATGGTCGAGCAGGACACCTACTGCATCGACGTCCTCACCCAGGTCTCCGCCGCCAGCCGCGCCCTCCAGGCCTTCGCCCTCCAACTCCTGGACGAGCACGTCGAATGCTGCGTCCGCGATGCCATCGCCGAGGGCGGCCAGGAGGCGAGCACCAAGATCCGCGAGGCCAACCAGGCGATCGCCCGCCTCGTACGGTCCTGACCCGCTTCCCCGTCAAACCGCGGGGGCCCGGCGGTGAAGTCCGCCGGGCCCCGGCCCCATTCCCGCGCCGACCGGTACGGGGTGGGGGTACCCTCGAAGCCCGCCGGACGACGGGCGGGGCCGCCAACCGGGACGAGGGGGAGCCGCCATGCCATCGATCGAATTCGTCCGCCGCCTGGACGGTCTGGTCTACCGCTTCCGGCCCGACGGCACCTTCAACGGCCGGCCGTCGTTCAAGCGGACCGACCTGGACATCTGGTGCCGCTGGCTGCCCGACCGCGGCTGGTGCACCGTCGACGCCGCAGGCGTCCCCAACTCCGCGCCCCTGCCCGGCGGTACGGCCGACCAGCCGCTCCCGCCGCGCTGCCCCTGGCGCAGCTGGAAGGCCGGCAAGTCCTACCTCTACGACCTGCGCCTCAGCGACCCCGACGAGCTCGACGGCCTCAGCGACCCCGACGACCTCGACGACCTCGGCGAGCCGGAACTCCCGGGCGGCTGAGCCCCCTCCGCCTGGCCGGCGATCCGTCAGACCCGCTCGAGCGCCCGGTGCGGGCCCTCCGGCAGCTCGACCGCGATCCGGTCCCCGGGCCGGACCGGACCGCCCGCGCGGACGACGCCCATGATGCCGGCGCGGCGGACGATCGTACCGTCCTCGGCGCGGCCGACGACCTGCTTGAGCAGGCCGGCCCGGTAGTCGTCGATCTGCGCGCACGGGTTGCGCAGGCCGGTGACCTCCACCTCCGCCTCCGCGCCGATCCTCAGCACCGCGCCGACCGGCAGGCCGAGCAGGTCCACGCCCTCGGTGGTGATGTTCTCGCCGAGCCCGCCCGGCGCCACGTCGAAGCCGGAGGCGGCGAGTTCGGCGAGGAGTTCGCGGTGGATCAGGTGGACCTGCCGCAGGTTGGGCTGGGTCGGGTCCTGGGCGACGCGCGAACGGTGCTTGACCGTCACTCCGGCGTGCACGTCGCCCTCCACGCCGAGCCCGGCGAGCAGCATGATGCCGTCCCGGTTCGGCTTGGTGAACGCGTACTCGGCGTTGCTGCTGACTGCCACCACGGTGCCGCTCATGCCTCGGACCTTCCTCGCGCCCCGACGTTCGACCGGCCCGAAGCCTAGTCCGTGCCGGTCGGTCCGTGCCGGTCAGTCCGCGACCGGCGCCTTGAGGAGTGGAAGCACGATCTCGTCGAGGACCTCCGCCACGACCCGGTCGGACGGGACCGCCGCGCCGACCAGGAACGCGTCCCGCAGCAGGTCGAGCGGGAGCGAGACGACGCGCGGGGTGATCCGGCCGGGGTGGATCTCGCCCCGTGCGGCTGCCCGGCGCATCATCAACCCCAGGCTGTCGACCGGGCCTTCGGTGTTCACCAGGCCCGAGAAACCGGCCCGGAGCTCGGGGTGGCGCAGCAGGTCCACCAGGACACTGTGGACGGCGTCGGTCGGCAGGTCGTCGAAGCGGTGCAGCACGCTGCCCAGGAACTGCGCCAGGTCGGTGCGCAGGTCGCCGGTGTCCGGCGGCTCCTGGTAGTCGGGGGCGTTGCGGCCGAGGGCCGCGATGACGAGGGCGGCCCGGTTGGGCCAACGGCGGTAGAGGACCGGCTTGCTGGTCCGGGCGCGGGCCGCGACGCCCTCCATGGTGAGGCGGTCGTAGCCGTGGTCGGCGAGTTCGGCCCAGACGGCGTCCAGGATCGCCCGCTCCAGCTCGTCACCGCGCCGCCGCACCGGCTTGTCGCCACCGGTGGAGTCCACCCCGCCCTGCCCGTCCCGCACGTCCCGCACCCGGCCCTCATAGATACGTTGCGTTTCTTATCGGGGCCAGTCTACAGTCGAACACAAGAAACGTGCCGTATCTTATGGCCGCAACGGCCAGGGGGAGATCCGTCATGCGCACTGCCCGCGCCACTGCTGACACCACCGCTGACGCCACGACTCACCACCACCGGACCGACGTCCTGGTCGTCGGTGCCGGACCGGTGGGTCTCGCGCTCGCCCTCGGGCTGGCCCGCGCCGGGGTGGACTGCCGCGTCATCGAGCGGGAGCCGGAGTTCCGCGACCGCGGCGTCCGCGGCAAGGGCGTCAACCCGCGCACCCTGGAGGTGTTCGACGACCTCGGCGTCGTGGACGCGATCCTCGACCGCGGCACCCTCGACCTCAAAGTCCGCACGTACGAGGGGAGCCGCCTCCTCCGTGAAGTCGATCCGACCCCCGGGCTCCGCCCGACGCCGGACCGCCCGTACGCCGGGATGGTGCTGCTCGCCCAGCACCACACCGAGGCCGTGCTGCGCGAACGGCTCGCCGCGTACGGCGTCACCGTCGAGGCCGGCACCGAGCTGCTCGACCACGTCCAGGACGCGCACGGCGTGCTCGCCACCGTCCGGCGCGGCGACCGCACCGAACGGCTGGGCGCCCGCTACCTGGTCGGCTGCGACGGCGGTCGCAGCACCGTCCGCAAGCTGGCCGGCATCCCCTTCCTCGGCGAGACCTGGGAGGAGGAACGGTTCCTGATGGCCTCGATCGAGGTCGACGGCCTGGACGCCGACGCCATGCACATCTGGAACGACCCCCGGCTCGGCGTCGGCGCGCTGGTCATGGTCCCGATGCGGGCGGACGGCAACTGGGCCGTGCACGCCTGCGTCGACCCGGACGCGCGGGGCCGGATCCCGGCCCCCACCGGGGACACCTTCCGCGCGCTGTTCGCCGAACGGGCCGGCCTGCCCGGCGTCACCCTGCGCGAACCGGTCTGGTCCACGGTCTGGCGGCCCACCGTCCGCATGGTCGAGCGCTACCGCGACGGCCGGGTGCTGCTCGCCGGGGACGCCGCGCACTGCCACTCCGCGGCCGGCGGCCAGGGCATGAACACCGGCATCCAGGACGCCCACAACCTGAGCTGGAAACTGGCCGCCGTCCTGCGCGGCGCGCCCGACGCCCTGCTCGACAGTTACCAGGCCGAGCGGCTGCCGGTCGCCCGCGCCGTCCTCGCCGCCACCTCGGCCCAGCACAGGGCGTTGTTCGGCGCCGACGGCGCCCGGGTGCTCACCGACCAGTTCGTCAATCCGGCCGCCGCGGGCTCCGACTTCACCGGGCTCTCCGTCGGCTACCGCGGCGGCCCGCTCAGCCGTGACCTCGACGACAGCACCGGCATCCGGGCCGGCGACCGGGCCCCCGACGCCCCCTGCACCGCCGCCGACGGCACGCCGACCCGACTGTTCGACCTCTTCCGCGGCCCGCACTCCACCCTGCTCACCATCGGCGACCACCCGGCGCTTCCGGCCGAACTACCTTTCTCGAACGGGCACTTCACCGAAATCCGCCGGGCCGCCGTGCTCGACCCCGACGGTCACGTCGCCCGCGCGTACGGGCTGCGCGGCGACGCCGTCGTCCTGGTCCGGCCGGACGGCTACGTCGCGCTGACCGGGGCCACCGCCGATCCGGGCACCCTCGCCGAGCAGCTGGGGGGCTACGCCCCGGTGGCCTGAGCCCCGCCCGACTCCGGCAGGCACGACCGCGCCCACTCCCGCCCCCGCTCCCGCCCCCGCCCCCGCTCCCGCTCGTCAGCGTCGGCGAGCCGGAAGTAGACCGGCGGGAGGGCGAGTTCGATCCCCATCAGCACCACCTGGAAGCCGTGCGGCCACCCGTCCACCGCGATGGACAGCACCCGGGCGAGGCCGCCCAGCAGGAGCACCGCCGCCAGCCACCGCACCACCCGGGCGGGCACCGGCTCCTGCCGGGCGGCCCACACCCAGGCCGCGCCGTACCCGGCGAAGACCGCGCCCATGAAGCGGCCGAAGCCGCCGACCGTCGGCCCCGCGCCCGCGGTCCCGGGCATCGCGGCGTTCCCCAGCAGGATGTGGAGGGACCCGATCGCCACGCAGGCGATCCCCATCGTCCACACGAGCACCCGCAGCGTCCTGGCCATGCCCCCGACTGGGGGCGGTAGCCCCCGCCGGGCACCCGCCGGCACCTCCGGACGCATACCATCGATCCGCAACGGGAAAATCCGCACGAAGCATCCAACTCTCGCTGAAAATATGACAGTTGGATGTGAAGTCCGCATCCACCCCGAAGGGACCCATGGACTCCGCCGCCGACACCCGGACCGCCCTCCCCCCGCTCCACCGGCTCCCCCTCTCCCCCGCCCTGCCGCCCCACCCGACCACCCTCCCCGACGGCACCCCCGCCTGGCTGGTCACCCGCTACCACGACGTCCGGCAGGTCCTCGGCGATCCCCGGCTCACCCGGGCCGACCTGCACGAGGTCGGCACCGCGGGCGCCACCGCCGACGTGGCCGCCAACCCCGCGTCCCTGTTCAACCAGGACGGCCCCGCCCACCGACGCCTGCGCGGCACCGTGCAGCGCGCCTTCACCCCGCGCGCCATCGCCGGCTGGCAGCCCTGGGTCGCGGCCGCCGTCCAGCAGTCCGTGGACGCGCTGGTCGCCGCCGGGCCGCCCGCCGACCTGGTCACCGCCTTCGCCCGGCCGGTGCCCTTCGCCGTCACCACCCGGCTGATGGGACTCGACGGCGACGGACCGGACAGTCTCGACGAGGAGCGGCTGCGCCGCTGGACGCTCGCCCTGCTCGCCCAGGGCGAGGGGCCGACCGCCGAGGAGGACGGCGGCGCAGGCCCCGACCACGCCGACGTCCTCGCCGAATTCGGCTCCTTCACCCGGGAGTTGATCGATCGCCGGCGCCGCGAACCCGGCGACGACCTGGTCAGCCGACTCGTCCGAGCCGCCGACCAGGACGGCGGCATCCCCGAGGAACCGCTGGTCTACCTCGTCGCCGGCCTCACCGCCAGCGGCAACGAGAGCGTCGCCGGGGCCCTCGGCAACGCCCTCCTCTACCTCCTCGGCGAACGCGCCGACCACTGGCGCCGCCTCGCCGACCCCGGCACCGCCGAACGCACCGCCGAACGCCTGCTCCACTTCATCCCGCTCGGCGACGACGAGGCCACCATCCGCCGCACCACCGCGCCGGTCGAGCTCGGCGGCGCCACCATCCCGGCCGACGCCGTCGTGGCCATCAGCCTCGGCAGCGCCAACCGCGACCCGGCCGTCTACCCCGAGGGCATCGACGCCGACCTCGACCTCCCGCTCGCCTCCCCCACCCTCGCCTTCAGCGCCGGCCCGCACTACTGCATCGGCGCCTGGCGGGTCCGCCTCGAAATGCGCGAGTCCCTGCACCGCCTCGCCGCCGCCCTCCCCGGCCTCCGCCTCACCACCCCGGTCGAGGAGATCGCCTGGCAACTCGGCGGCACCACCCGGAGCCCGGCCCGGATCCCCGTCACCTGGTGAGCCCCGGGGCCGGGCCGCCGCCACCCGCACGGGCCTCGGACGGCGGCAGCTCGGCCCGCCCGGCGCGCCCGGCACGGAACGGCACGGAACGGCACGGCACGGCCCCGCCCCGGGCGGCGCGACTCGGCTCGGCTCAGCTCGGCGCGCCGTCAGGCGTCAGGCGTCAGGCGTCAGCCGAACAGCCCCTCCCCCAGCACCCCGCCCTCCGGCGCCCCCGGCAGCACGTACGCCACCGCCGAGGCCGTGTGCTCCAGGAAGGCGTTCAACGCGTCCCGCGCCGCCAACCGGTTCTGCACCCGGGTGAACTGGGCCGGGTCCCGCATGAAGGCGCAGAACAGCAGCCCCCGGTCCGCCGGCCCGTCGTCGTAGCTGTAACCCCGCCGCAGCATCCGGGCGCCGCCGTCCAGACGGGGGCTGGAGAGCCGCACGTGGGCGGTGGCCGGGATGACGTACGAGCCGTCGTGGTTCTTCGCGTAGACGTCCGGCTCGTCGTGCTCCGCCGTGCCGGTGAGCGGGGCGCCGTCGCCCTCCCGGCGTCCCATCGCCTGCTCCCGGCGGTCCGCGGGCAGGGCGGCGAAGGCGGCGGTGTCCATCCGGATCCGCCGGTAGACCAGCGCCGTGCCGTGCTCGTGCGGCCCCGGCGGACCCCAGACCCACTGCCGGGCGGCCTCCTCGTCCGGGTTGGCCGTGCCGTCCTTGAAGCCGAACAGGTTCCGCGGCGTGGTGCCCGCGGGCGTCCGGGGCAGGAAGCCGGACTGCGTCCACCGCGCGGACGCCCCGGCCGCCGCAGCGGCCGCACCCAGCTGCTCGGCGACCACCGAGAGCGGCCACCGGTCGGCCGCGCACAGCTGGACCAGCAGGTCACCGCCGCCCCGCGCGGGATCGAGCCGGTCCCCCGGGAAGGCGGGCAGCTCGGCCAGGACGGGCGCCGGAACGCTCAGCCCCAGCCGGGACGCGAGGCCCGGCCCGACCCCCACCAGGCTGCTCAGCCGGGCCGGCTCCCCGCCCCGCAGCCGCGGATCCGCCGAGCCGCCACCGGCCGCCTCGGCGAGCACCCGGGTCACCTCCCCGAGCAGGCCCCGCAGGGCCGCCCGGCCGTCCGAGGTCGCGGCGGGCGCGAGGTCGAAGGCCAGCAACTGGGTGGCCGGCTGCTGCGGGGCCGTCACCCCGGCCTGCCGCGGGCCGTGGAAGGGCACATCCGGCTCGGGCGGCACCGCAGCGGCGGCCCGTCCGCCGCCACCTCCGCCGTCCCCGCCACCTCCGCCGTCCCCGCCGCGGACCAGAGCCGTGACACCCGCGCCGACCCCGGCGGCCAGCACCGCCCCGCCCGCCAGCAGGGCCCTGCGGCCGACACCGGCACCGACAGTTCGTGGCCGGTCCTGCTCCTTTTCGGCTTCGGCATGCATGGCCGACATTGGAGACGATAGAACACGGATCATGCAACTTTTGACCACACGTCAATTCCCTTCCAGGGCAGCGCGGCCCGGCGCGCCGACGACCCGCGGGCTGCTCCCCGCCCTGCTCACCGCCGCCGCCCTCACCCTCGCCCCCGCCCTCTCCGGCTGCTCGTCGAGCGGTTCGACCTCGACCGACGCGAAACACCCGGACGGCACGGTGGTTCGGGTCCCGCAGAACTTCCCGACCGTCCAACAGGCCGTCGACGTGGCCCGCGAGGGCGACACCGTCCTGGTCGACCCGGGCACCTACCGGGAGAGCGTCCGGATCACCAAGCCCCGGATCGTGCTGCGCGGCACCGACCGCAACACCGTCGTCCTGGACGGCGGCGTGCGGCTCGTCAACGGCATCACCGTGACCGGCGCGGGCTCGGTCGTCGAGAACCTCACCGTCCACGGCTACCTCGCCAACGGCGTGCTGTTCACCGGCGTCACCGACGAGAAGCTGCAGCAGCGCGGCGCCGGCGGCTCCGCCTACGACCCGCTGGACACCGCCCGCTTCCCCGTCGTCCAGGGCTTCCGCGCGACCAGGGTCACCGCCTACAACAACGGCCTGTACGGCATCTACGCCTTCGACGCGCGCGGCGGCGTCATCGAGGACTCGTACGCCTCCGGGCAGGCCGACTCCGGCATCTACGTCGGCCAGTGCAAGCCCTGCGACACCCTGGTGCGCGGCAACACCACCGAGCGCAACGCCGTGGGCATCGAACTCACCAACGCCTCGGACGGATTGACGGTCGTCGGCAACCGCGTCAGCGGGAACCGGGTCGGCGTCACGGTCAACTCCAACGACCTGGAGGCCCTCGCCCCGCAGCACGGCGCCGTCATCGCGGGCAACGTCGTCACCGACAACAACGCCGCCGCCACCCCCGAACAGGCCGACGGCGGCTTCGGCATCGGCATCGGGATCGGCGGCGGTACGGCGAACCTGGTGCAGCGCAACCTCGTTCAGGGCAACCGCGCCGTCGGCATCGTGATCACCGACCCGCCCGGCCACCCGGCGAGCGGGAACCGGGTCGAAGGCAACCGGGCCACCGGCAACGGCACCGACCTCGCCCTCGCCTCCGTCGACCCGGCCAACTGCTTCACCGGCAACCGGCCCACCGTGCAGAGCCCGGAGGACCTGGAGACCGCGGCCGCCTGCCCGGCCGCCCAGGGCCGGGGCCCCCTGCCCGCGGGCCGCACCACCCCGGTCCAGGCCCCGCCCGGCATCCCCTTCAGCCAGGTCCAGGCCCCACCCGCGCAGCCCTCGCTCCCCGACCCCACCGCCCCTGCCCACCCTGCCACCGACCTCCCCGGCCCCGTCGACCCCGGCGCCTACCCGCTCCCGGAAACCCCCGACGCCCTCCCCCGGCACTGACCACTCCCGCACACGCCCCGCACACCGGAGGCACGGCGGCCGCCGGCCGACCGGGTGCGGGCGGACGGTGCCCGGCCGTCAGGGCCGGGCCCGGCCCTGACGGCCGGTCCGACCCCTCTCGGCACAGGCGCCCCGGGGGCCCCTCGGCCGGCGGATCCCCCGTCAAGAGTTCGCAAACCCGCAGGACAGGACGGACAGCAGCGGACGACCCCGACTTCCCTGCCGACACGGTCAGTTCAGGACACCCCGGGCAGTTCGGAATCCGCCCGAACAGTCCTCCGCGGACATGACATACTGCGTCGGTGACCGCAGCAGACCTGGCCGAGAAGCCCCCAAAATGCCGCCCGCACCTGGGGCGGAAGTTCACCATGCTGTGGTCGGCCTCGGCGATCTCCTCGGTCGGCGACGGCATGCGGGACTCGGCCCTCCCCCTGCTCGCGGTCGCCGTCTCGGACTCCCCCAGCGCGGTCTCGGTGGTCTCCGTCGCCGGATCGCTGCCCTTCCTGGTGATGTCGCTGTACGGCGGTGTGCTGGCCGACCGCTCCGACCGCCGACGGCTGATGTGGACCATCGACGCCCTGCGCGCCGTCCTCGTCCTCGGCTTCGCCTGCTGGGTCTTCCTCGCCCACCCGCCGCTGGCCGCGCTCGCCGCGCTCGCCTTCCTGCTCGGCTGCGGCGAGACGGTCTTCTCCAACGCCGCCACCTCCGCCGTCCCGGAACTCGTCCGCCCCGACCAACTCGACGCCGCCAACGGCCGGATGCAGGCCAACATGCTCGTCGGCGGCAACCTGATCGGCCCCCTGCTCGGCTCCGCGCTGTTCGCCGTGGCCGCCGGCTTCCCGTTCACCGTCGACGGCGTCTCCTTCGCCCTCGCCGCCGCCCTGGTCGCCGCGACCGGCCGCTCCACCGCCGCCCGCGCCACGGCCGGACGGCCCGTGCTCACCGAGATCCGCGAAGGCGTCAACTGGCTGCTCCGCCACCGCGAAGTGCGGATGCTCGCCGTGCTCTCCACCCTCGGCGCCCTGACCTGCTTCATGGGCACCACCATGATGGTCCTGATGGTCACCAAGGTCGTGCACGCCCCCGCCGCCTCCTACGGCATCGTCCTCGCGGCGGGCGCGATCGGCGGCACCGCCGCCAGCACCCTGGCCGGCCGGCTCAGCCGCCTGCTCAGCCGCGGCACCCGGATCGCCGCCGCCTTCCTGCTGATGGGCGTCTCGCTGATCCTGATGGGACTGAGCACCTCCGTCCTGGAGATCGCCGCGCTGTACGGCGTGATCGGCTTCGGCATCGTCACCTGGAACATCCAGGCCATCTCGCTGCGCCAGCAGGCCGTGCCCAAGGAACTGCTCGGCCGGGTCAACAGCTGTTACATGCTGCTCAGCCGCCTCGGCATCATGGCCGGCGCCGCCCTCAGCGGCTGGATCGCCTCCGTCACCAGCATCCGCACCCCGCTCCTCCTCGGCGGCGGCCTGATGCTCGTCCTCCTGGTCGCCGTCCTGCTGTTGCTGCCCCGGATGACGGCCATGGAGTCCACGCCGAGCCAGACCCCCGCCCCGGAGGCCGCCCCCGCCCCCGCCCCGGAGAAGGGCGAGTAGTCCCCCGTCCGGCGGCGGTCGGCACACTCGCCACCGATCAGCCGGACGTCGAACGGGATCGCGTTCGCGCACGGATCAACGGGCGTGCGCCCCAGGACAAACGCGGCAGCCGGAACACGCGGATGCTGGATCGGTACACCGGGACCGCGCCCGTCGCGGTGTCAGGTCCCCTCCCCGCCACCGATCTCCGAGAAGGCACCGTGCTCAAGAAGACCTCCTCCGTGCTGCTGTCGATCTCCGCGGCCACCGCACTCCTCCTCCCCCTGGCGGGCACGGCGTCCGCCGCGGCCGGCCCCACCGCGAACCCGGCCGCGGTGAGCCAGGCCGCGCCCGCCGCGGCCAACCGCGCGGCGGCGACCTGGCCCGTCATCGAATGGGACATCACCAACATCACCGCCGGCGGCGGCGAGCACGCGCGCCGCTACTGGGACATGGTCGACTCGATCCACCGCTCCAGCTACGGCGAGCCGCCCCACGTCGACAGCGGGGTCGTCCGGCAGACGACCCGGAACACCAACCAGCTGATCCAGGTGCGGGTGAGGAACCAGGGGTCGGACCTCGTCTCCGTCTACCTGTGGGCCGACAACCTCTACGTCGCGGGCTTCTACTCTCCCGCGGCCAACCAGCACTGGGCCTTCCAGGACGGCCGCCAGCAGCAGTTCCAGAACGACCTGGGCGCCGTGCCGGTGCGCCTCATGCCGCGCAACGGAAGCTACCTCAGCCTCAACGGCGGAACCACGCGCGAGAACCTGACCCTCGGCACCGAGAACATCTTCAACGCCCTTCGCGACCTGTACAACGTCCGGGACTGGGACCAGACGCGCGTCGACCGGGGCATGCTGATGGCCATCACCATCTTCTCGGAAGCCGCCCGGTTCGGACCGATCTTCAACCGGGTCCACGGGAACATCAACACGGGGAGCAGCAACCAGCTGAGCGTGGACTACCGCGACATGGAGAACCAGTGGGGCGCGCTCTCCCGCGCCGCCCACAGCTGGCACCAGGGCCAGCCGGCCTCGGTGCGGCTGATCGGCACCAACGTCACGAACTTCGACCAGCTGCGGCGCGTGGTCGGCTTCGTGGAGCTGCACGGCTCGGAAGCGCTGCTGTAGCGCGGCGGCGGGATCGGACGCCGGACCGCGCTGCGGTGCCCCGCCCATCGCCCGGGCGGGGCACCGCAGCGCGGTCCACGCGGCCGCCGCCGTGCGGCCTACCGCCCGCCCGGGCCCCCGCCCGTCGCCGCCCCGCGCAGGGACACCCCGAAGTGCGAACGGAGCCGGTGCACCTCCCACCACGCCACCGCGGTGACCGTCGCCGGCCCGCCGACGACCGAGCACAGCTGCACCACCGGCGGACCGGGCGGCAACCCGCCGATCGCCAGCCCGATCGCGGCCAGCTCCCACACCAGCACCACGGTCAGCACGGGCGGGAACACCGCGTGCACCCGGTCCATCGTGAAGGCCGTACGGACCACCGTCGGCGAGGCGAACGCCACGAACATCAGCGCCCAGACCGGCACCGCCAGCACCAGCATGTCGAAGACCTGGCCGAGGAGCAGCACCTGGACCGACCCCCGCAGCCGTGCCGCCAGCCAGAGCAGCGCCGGCACCGCCGTCCACGCGCCCACGTACTGCAGCGCCATCAGCGCCGCCGGCCGCACCTGCGCCCGCATCGCGGGCCGCGCGGCCGGCCCGGCCAGCCGGAACAGCACCCCGACCACCACCGGCGCCGTCACCAGCACCAGCCACGGCGTGATCACCAGCCGCGTCTCCAGCTGGTCGTTGGCCTGGCTCCAGTCGTCCGGCGTCCCGTAGACCGCCAGCAGCGTGAACCCCGCCGCGAGCGCCAGCCACCCCCGGATCCGCTGCACCCGCAGCACCACCCGATCGGTGATCCCCCGCGGCCCGGGCGCCACGAACACCCGCCGCGCCAGGCGCCGCGCCGACCGCGCCATCGGGTAGAGCCCCAGGAACAGCAGGAACGGGCACAGGCAGAACAGCAGCGGCACCCACACCCAGCAGCCGACCGCCCGCCGCGCGGGCGCCAGCACCTCCCGCAGGGTGGGCCACTCCCCGTCACCCCGGAACCGCTGCCACAGCGGAGCCCCGCGCTGCGGCTGCTGCCACTGCGGGTGTCCCTGCTGATATCCCGACCACGAGAAGTCCTGATCCCCGTACGTCACGCCCTACCCCTCACGCGGCCACTTCCCCCAGCGGGCACTTCGTCAACTCCGCAGCTCCGCAGAGTACTGCCGCGTGCCCACACTCCGCCCGCCCGTTTTCCCGCCCGGCAGGACGACGAAGGCCGTCGACCTCCCCCCGGTGGGGCGGAGTGGGTCGACGGCATTCAGACTGCACAGGCCGATCAGCTGCCGGACGGAACCTCGGCCCGCTCGGCGTCGCGGAGCAGGGCGAGCAGGTTGAGGACGGTACTCGTCGGAGCGTTGCCGAAGCGGACGAGGACGCGGCCGTCCACCACGCTGTCCGTGGTTGCGGACGGCCAGAGCAGGCCGAACTTCGCACCCAGCTCACGGACTTCGGCCAGCAGGGCGGCGACCTGCGGCTCGGTGAAGGTGCGGATCGACGGGTCGGCCGGGTCCGTCGGACGGCGTTCGGCGCCGGTCACGCGGCGGCGTCCAGCTCGAACCAGACGGACTTTCCGGATCTACGGGGGTCCGAGCCGAAGCGGTGGGTGAGCGACCGCACCAGCCGCAGACCCCGGCCGGACACGGCATGGAGGCCGGAACCCTCCCGCTGGACCGGCAGGACGGGGCTCGGATCACTGACGGAGACCCGCAGCACCCCGTCGATCGCCGTGATCACCACGAGCGGCGCCGGACTGCCCCCGTGACGCCAGGCGTTGACGAACAGTTCGAGCAGCGCGAGCTCGGCGTCGCCCACCAGGCCGGGCTTCCACCCGGCGCGCGTCATGGCCCCGCGCAACTCCTCACGCGCGGCCGACCAGTCAGGGGGGATGTCGAGGGAGAACACGAAGCGACCTCCGTGAGGGGTGTAAGGGGATCATCCATCGCCGCACGCCGAGAGAAGACGGCCCAGAAGACGGCGAGATCACCGATCACTGCCTACTCAGCGCATGCGACCGGCTACGCTCAGCATGACGTGAGGGCATCCTCTTGCGCAAGCAGACTCAACTAATCTGCAAAATCTCATATCGAACCCGAATTCGGTTCCATCGTCTGCCAGTTGTCGGTAGCGCCCGTGCAATAGGCGAGGGCAGACTGGTCCACCGACAGGTCAGGAGGGGCACCGCATGGCGGTATCAACCGTTCGCCGTCGTCGACTGGGCGAGGAGCTGCGAAGGCTGCGTGAGCAAGCGAAGATCGCCGCCGACGTCGCAGCCGAGGCCACCGGCATGAGCCTGGCCAAGCTGAACCGCATCGAGAACGCCCGCACAGCCGCCAAGATCGAGGACGTCAACAAACTCCTCGACCACTACGGCTGCGACGACGAGGAGTTCCGCGCCGGCTTGATCGCCATCACCAAGGACGGCAGCAAGCGAGGCTGGTGGCTGAGCTACCGCGATGTGATCGACGCCTACGCGACCGACCTGATCACGCTCGAGACCGAGGCTTCGACTTTCAAGACGTACGAACCCGCCTTCGTTCCAGGCCTCTTCCAGACTGCCGACTACGCCCGCCTTGTCATCGACCGGCTTCGAACCGTGAAGGGCGGCACGGTTGAAGACCTCGTGCAGGTCCGGATGGCGAGGCAGTCCATCCTCACCCGCCCGAATCCCGTCGAGGTCTGGGCGGTCATCCACGAGGCCGCGCTCCGCGCGATCGAGAACCGTCCCGACATCATGGGTCCGCAACTCGACAAACTGCTCACGCTGGGCCGGCTGACGAACGTCAACATCCAGGTCATGCCCGCCGGTGCGGCCATCCACCCTGGCATGAGCGGCGCGTTCACGCTGCTCGGATTCCCTCAGCGGAAGGATCTCGACGTCGTGTTCATCGAAGGGCTGCTGAACGCGTTCTGGGTCGAGGACCCGGCCGATGTCGAGCTGTACCGGGCGAAGTTCCAGGAAATCACCGCCGAGGCCCTGACGGTCGACTCCTCGCTCGCCTTCATCACCGCACAGAGAGAACAGATCAAGTGACCCAGCTGACCTTCAAGAAATCGAGCTACAGCGGCGGCAATCAGAACTGCGTCGAGGTGGCCCTCCCAGCCGGTCCGGTCTCCCACATCCGCGACTCGAAGGACCCCGACGGCCCGACCCTGACCTTCCCGCGGGAAGCGCACACCGCCTTCATCACCGCGGTCGCCGCCGGCGAATTCGACTTCGACCTCCTCTGAGAAGCCACAGCGGTGCCTCGCCCACCCGGGCGAGGCACCGTTCCCTCAATCACCCCCACGGACCGCCCGGCAGGCCCTCGCGATCACCCGGTGAGCCGCCGGCCCGTAGACCGCACTCTCCGCCAGCGCCTCCCAGGCCCGGACGTGCAACGCCACGTCCGCCGGATCGTCCAGCCACATCTCCGCGTGCCAGGACTCTGTGACGACCAACGCGCCGTCATGGATCGAGAATCCGACCCCCGCGGGCACCTGCAGATCGGCCGAGAACGGCACGATCCCGAGCCGGACGTTCCCCGACGCCAGCCGGGGAACCAGAGCCTCCAACTGGTCGACCAGAACGCCCGGAGGACAGAGCCGGGAGACCAGGGCGCCTTCCCACTCCAGGAAACGGAAAGACCGCGCCCGATCCTCAAGCACCCTCTGACGTTCCATCCGAGCCACCACCGCGGCCTCGACATCGCTGATCGACGGACGGATCCTGGTGTATCGCGTGAGGATCGCACGCGCGTAGTCGGCGGTCTGCAGCAGACCGGGAACCACAGTCGGATCGAACGACTGGCGGTGCTCGGTCCTCTCCCCCTGCGCAGCATGCGCCTCCTGCACAGGCCGGACACCGCCCGCCAGTTGGCGCCGCCACGAACGGTACTGGGTTTCCAGCGTCCGCAGTCGGCCGACCAATTCGGCGGCGCACTCGGGTCTGCCGACGGCCTCGGCCCAAGCGACGACATCGGCCGGGGTGGGCGACTGCCTTCCGTTCTCCACCTTGCTGACCTTGGACTGCGGCCAACCAAGCCGCTCGGCCAAGGAACGGCCCGACAGGCCACTCTCGGTGCGAAGTTCGCGCATCCTGGCACCGAGAGCAGCCCGCGCCTGCTGAAAGTCGGTGCTCACATACCGGAAGGTACCTGAGCCAGGAACTCGGCATACCGCGTGGCGTGGTGCCATGCGGCATCACGGGCCTGGCAGGCGCGAAGGACTTCCAGTGGGTCGGTGACGAGCTCCATACCGACGGTGCGCTCCCCCTCGAAGTGGAAGCGGGCAACCGTTCGCGAGTCGAAGAGCCAGAAGTCCGACAGCCCGGCCAGGCCCGCCGTCTCGGCGTCCGAGCGCCACAGGTACCGGATGTCCTCGCCGGCAGCCACGTTGGTCCGAGCGCACGCCAGCAGGTATCGCTGACCCTCGGTCGGCGGGTTGTCCACCAGACGCACGCGCTCGAACCTCTTGCCCTTGTTCACCATGCGCCGCACGTTCTCGAACCACGGGTGCCCGACCTCACCGGCCGTGTCCCCCGTCCGCAGGAACTCGGCGTAGGAAGGCATCTGCTTGTCGGAGAGGTACCCGGACCTGGTCTCCAGCCTCCACGCGGTGTGCTCGAAGCCGTCGTTGATGAACTCGTTGATCTTCTGCTGAGGCACGAACTCGGGCACCGGCGTTGACTCCTTCGGTGCGAACCGCACGAGCAGTTCGCGGGGGACGACTACGAAGCCTTCATCGTCCTTCACGTACTTGAGCTGCGCCACATCGTCCGGGTCCGTCACGGCGTATCCCTGCACCACCACTTCGCCGGTGTCCACGTCCTCGTACAACGTCGGGCAGTCACCGACAGCCGACGTGCTTCCGATGACCCGCAGTCGCCTCGCCACAAGCCGTTCCTTTCGCCGACAGACAGGGAGATCCCCATGATCGGACTCAACTGGCCGTTCGCAAGCCGTGATTCTCGAATATTCTCAGCCGATCGGATCTCCGTGAAGCTCCCCTCAGCCGGGGGTCGCTGAGGTACCGTCCGACACGTGAGCACCCATGAAGCGGGAACTCGTCCCTGGAAACAGCAGTTGGCCTCCGGACATCGGCCGGTGCAGGACGCACTGACCGTCGAGCACGAACGTTCGACGGTCATGCGCGCGTGGGAGGCGTCCATTGTCGTCGGCCTTCTTCAGACTGCCGACTATGCCCGACACGTCTTCAACGCGTTCGTCGACCTCCGCGAGACAGTGCGAGACGTCGACGACGCCGTGCAAGCTCGGATGCAACGGCAAGAACTCCTGGACCGGCCGGACAAGCAGTATCACGTCCTCATGTCGGAATCCGTACTCCGCGCGCAGCTGTGCCCGCCGGGCGTCATGGCCGCGCAGCTCGACCGGCTCAGCGACGCCACCGCACTGGACACCTTTTCCCTCAGCATCATTCCGTTCGAAGCATCACTGGCATTGCCGCCCGCGAACGGCTTCTGGATGCACGACGAACGACTCGTCATCGTCGAGGACTGGCACGCGGAGCTGTGGCTCGATCAGCCGGACGATATTGCGCTGTACCGGCGTGTGTGGGACACGCTGTCCGGTTCGGCCGTCTTCGGCGAGGACGCCCGCAAGGTGATCACTCGGTGCCGCAAAGCTCTCGGATCCGTCTGAAGAATCTCCACGACCAGGAATATTCGAGAATCACGCACCCGTCGGCGACTCTCACCCGCCTAACGTCTTCACCAGCACCCGCCATGGGAGCGGGAATTGGCGAAAGGACCCTCACATGGGAACGCACGGCGGTGGCACCGGTGGCGGCAAGGGCGGCGGCCAGCAGGACGACAGCAACAAGGGGGCCGGGCACGGCGGTGGCGGGTCCGACGAGGGTGGCAACACGTCGGACGGCTCGTCCCCGGCGGGCGGCGGCGGCAAGTGAGCGGCGAGATGCCCGGGGAGGCGGGCCCGCGCGGGCTCGCCTCCGTGCTGGTGACCGGCGGCGCGCTGACCTCGGACTGGCTGCCCTCCTACCACGCCGTGCCCCGCGAGCTCTTCGTCCCGGACCGGATCTGGCCGGGTATCGCGGACGGCACACGACAGCACCCGGCCCTGGACAAGTCCAAGGACCCCGAGGCGTGGCGCCGGGCCGTCTACTCCGACGTCCCGCTGACCACGCAGTGGGACGACGGCGCGCACCAGGGCGACGGGCTCGGTACGACGCCGACCTCGTCCAACTCCATGCCCACCATGGTCTTCTCGATGCTGCAGGACCTCGACGTCCGCCCGGGCCACCGCGTGCTGGAGATCGGCGCCGGGACGGGCTGGAACGCGGGTCTGCTGGCGCACCGCCTGGGCGACCTCAACGTGGTGACCGTCGAGTACGACCCGGAGGTCGCCCGTGGCGCCCGGGAGAACCTCCGCCGCGCCGGCCTCGCTCCGACCGTGGTCGAGGGCGACGGCCGGGCCGGGTGGGCGAAGGGCGCACCGTACGACCGGATCATCGCCACCTGTTCCCTGCTGGAGATCCCGCCGGCGTGGCTGGAGCAGGCGGCGCCCGGGGCGGTCATCGTCGCGCCGTTCGGCACCGAGTACGGCGGCGAGCAGATCGTCCGGCTGACGGTGAACGGCGACGGGACGAGCGCGAGCGGCCGGTTCACCCGAAGCTCCGCCTTCATGCGCCTGCGGCAGCACCGCACCGACCGACCACCGTTCGAGTCCTACCTGCACGGGCGGCCCTGGCCGGCGGACGGGATCCGGAGCACCACCACCCTGCCCCCGCCGCACACCGGCGGCTGGCTGGAACAGTTCGTCATCGGCGTGGCCGTCCCGGAGGCGTTCTGGCGAGCGGAGCGCTACGCCGACGGCGCCTACACGCTCTGGCTCTACAGCCGCGACGCCCGCTCCTGGGCCTCCGCCGACTACGAGCGGGGCCGCACCAGCTACGAGGTGTACCAGTCCGGCCCCCGCCGGCTCTGGGACGAGGTGGAGGCCGCCTGGCGCTGGTGGGACGCCCAGGGCCGCCCCAGCCCCGACCGCTTCGGCCTCACCGTCACCCCGGATGCTCACACCCTCTGGCTCGACGCCCCGGAGGACCCGGTTCCCGTGCGGCGTTGAGCGCGGACACGCAACGGGGCCCCGACCGCAGGCTGCGGTCGGGGCCCCGTCGACTGGCGTTCCGTCACTCCGCCGGTGACAGCTCCACCTCGTACCGGTAGAGGCGGTCGTTCACCCAGCACGCCAGGTCGGCACCACTGGTGATCCCGGCGAGCTCGGCGGCCAGCCGGTCGGTGAACTCGGCCAGCTTCCGGGCGTCGACCGGCACCGGACCGGAGCGCGCGCCCCGGGCGAAGGCGAGTTCCTCCGCCCGGTGGGCCACGGTGTGGGTCACCGAGTCACCCGCGCTCCCCGACGGGATGACGTGCCGGCCGGGCTCGTCCTCGGTGAAGACCAGCCCGGTGCCCGAGGCGGCGCGGTTGGCCGTCTCCACCAGGGAGAACGCGATCGGAGCCTCGCTCCCCAGGCGCAGGTCGACCACGGCCTCCGGCAAACCCTGGCGATCGATCCGGTAGCTGTAGTTCCCGTCGACGTCGACATAGGAGGCCGTCTCCAGGCCCCCTAGTGCGGCGTGCAGCCGGGCGGTCGCGGAGCGGCAGTAGGCGCGGAGCGCGGCGACCGCGTCCTCGCCCGCCGACTCGGCGACGCCGACGTGCAGTCGGCCGTCGTACAGGCGCTCCGCGTACCAGTCGCCGCGGACCACTCCGACGGCCGGGCCGGACAGGTCACCGGGGTCGGTGCTCAGCCAGAGGCTGAGCACCGAGCCGTCCGGGCCCGTCGCCCCGTGCCAGGTCCGTGCCGCCGGACCGTTCCGGAAGCCGAGGACCGATCCGATCTCCTCGGCGGTCAGGGCAGGCCCTTCGAGGCGTCGGACGGCGAGCACCGCATCGATCGACAAGGTTCAGCACCCCCAGCCGTTGCACTTGGGTTCGCTGCCGACCTTACCGCTGATCACCCAGCCGCCTCGCAGATCCCCTCGGGCCCAGATCTGGTACTCCTGGAAGTGGGCCGTGTTGTTGTGCAGGAAGCTGTTGAGGCTCTTCATGGCCGTCTTGGCGTCGTAGCCGTCCTTGAGGGTCACATAGGCCCGTACGGCGCCCTTGCCTTCCGTGACGGCCCTGAGCGAGTTCCTGACGACGTCGTCGCCGGTGCCGGTGGATGCCTTGAACTCCGACGGCACGCCGTCCACGTAGGCGTCCGGCGTCTTGCCGCCCGCCTCGGGCACCGACACCACCGAGTGGCCGCCCCGGGCCAGGTCGAACGCGATCCGGTACTCGCCGAGGCTGAAACCGTTCTGGCTCTGCTTGCCCTTCGTCAGCCGCTTGAAGTCCAGCGCGGTGAACGGGTTGGCGCTCTCGTCGATCAGCGCGGCGGCGTCCTCGACCATCTTCCGGTTGAGGTACTCCTGGGTGATGTTGGCGAACTGGCAGCCGTCCTTGGCAGAGGGGCGGCAGTACTTCTTGTTGATCTCCCGGATCTTCTCCAGGTACTCGCCGATGATCGGGTTGTCCTTCTGCATCAGCCAGGCCACCCGGGCCTCGTACCACTTCTGGCGCTCCTCCGGGGAGCCGGCGGTGGTGCTGCCCGGGTGTCCGCCACCACCACCACCGCCGCCGCCGCCACCGCCACCGTCGCCGTCGCCACCGTCGCCGTCGCCACCGTCGCCGTCATCCCCGCCGCCGCCGTCGCCGTCGTCGGCACAGTTGGTGACGCACTCGGGACCCCTGACCGGGTCGTGGAAGGTGCCGTCCGGGCCGACCCAGCCGTGCAGCGCCATGTCGCTGCCCGAGCAGTCGTCGGCGCACATCTTGCGGCCGTCGGGGTCACTGGTGCTGATCGGGTTGCCGCCGGAGTAGGCGTAGCCGTTCAGTTCCTTGGGGCTGGCCGGGTTGAACTCCGGGTCGATGCTGAGGAACCGGCCGAGGGTCGGGTCGTAGTCGCGCGCCCCGAGGTGGACCATGCCGGTCGGCTCGTTGACGCCGCCGAGGAAGCCCCGGCTGCCCGCCCACGAGGTCGGCGCGGTGCCGCGCTGCTCGCCGTACGGGGTCGTCCGGCGCTGCGCCACCCTTCCGGTGGAGGCCTCGACGTTGAGCTCGGACGTGCCGTGGTGGTCGGTGACCTGGAAGCCGAGCTTGTTGTCGTCCGTACGGACGCCGACCGCCGAGCCCAGCGAGTAGTAGCGCGTCGCGGTGGGCTTGGCGGCGCCCTTGGTCAGTGTCAGCTCGGTGGCGCCGAGGTACAGCGTCCAGCTCTCCGCGCTCGGGTTGGCACTGTCCAGGGCGTGCGAGGTCAGTCGGCTGCCGGCCGGGTCGTAGAGGTACTCCGTGGTCCTGGTGCTGGTGACGGGCCCGTTCTTGACGGTCTCGACGACCTTGCCGAGCTTGCCCTCGGCGTCCCAGGTCAGGGCCTGGTCACTGGTGCCGCCCGCGGCGAGGTCCCGGTGGCGGGCGATGGTGTTGCCCGCCGGGTCGTAGCCGGCGGTCTCGGCGAGGACGCCGGTGCCGCTGGTGCCCTTCAGCGTGTGCGGCTGGGCGGCCGACGCGCCCGGGTAGTTGTACTTGGTGGTGACGTCCTTCGTCGCGTCACCCGTGGTGTCGTGCCGGGTCTGGGTGTCCCGGGTGCTGTCGGGGTTGAACTTCCAGCTGGTCCAGTACGGGGCGGGGCCACCGAGGGCCTTGGCGTCGGGCGTGGCCGGGCAGCTGGTGCCGCTCGGGGTGAACGCCTCGGTGAGCCGGGCCAGGTAGTCGTACTGGAAGCACTGCCGGTCGGTGCCGGAGCCCGACGCGTCGGTGATCGAGGTGACGTTGCCGACCTGGTCGTAGCTGTAGGCGGCCGCGCGCAGCGGAGTCGCGACGCCGTACTGGTCGGTCCGCGAGGAGGCGAGACGCTGGGTGCCCCACTCGTAGGCGTTGGTGACGTAGAGCTGCTTGTTCGGCGTGCCGTCGGACAGCGTGGCCTGCAGCGGCTTGCTGGTCAGGCTGTAGGTCTGGTTCGTGAGGTAGCTGCTCAGACCCTGGGCCGTGGTCATCCGGGTGAGGGCGTCGTAGCCGTAGGCCACCGACTCGGCGGCGAGGTTGCCGGCCGCCGGGTAGCTGGTGCTCTGCGGCTTGCCGTCGAGCCGGTAGATCGTCCCGCTGACGTAGTTCCCGGCCAGCGGCTCCTGGCCCGGGACGGACGGGACGCTCAGCGTGGTGCGGGTCGCGCGGCCCAGCGCGTCGTACAGCGACCAGGTGGTCTTGTACGGGTACGAGGTGCCGCCGACGGTGAGGTACCGGGTCGCCGAGGAGATCAGGCCCTTGTTCCCCGCCGGGTCCCAGGTCTGCGAGGTGAGCAGCGGGCCCGACGCGGAGCCGGAGTGCAGCTCGGTCTGCCGGTCGAGGTTGTCGTAGACGTAGGCCAGGGTCTGGTTGTTGCCGTCCCGGCTGGTGGCCAGCCGGCCGCGGTCGTCGTAGGTCTTGACCGACGTGCCGGAGTCCGGGTCGACGGTCTTGACCAGGTGGCCCTGCTGGTCGTAGGTCCAGCTCCACTGCGTCCCGGACTGGTCCGTCAGCCGAGTGGTGTGCCCGGCCGCGTCCTGGGCGTAGGTGATGCGGTCGTAGTCGCCGGTGGCCGAGCCCCCGCGGTACTGGCGGACCTCGGTGGTCCGGCCGCGGGCGTCCGTGATGGTCGTCGACGGGGTGCCGCCCTTGGGCGGGGTGACGGTGACCCGGTCGCCGCCGTACTCGGTGAGCGTGGTGGCGATCGGGGTGCCGACGCCGTTGCCGGCCAGGGTGGTCGAGTTGGTGACGCGGCCGAGGCCGTCGAAGGTGTTGGCGGTCTGGGTCTCGACGCCGGTGGCGTCCTCGACCTTGAACAGCGTGGTGGAGGGTGCGCCCGTCGCGTAGTAGGCGGCGTAGGCGAGCGCGGACTGGCCGCGCTCGTCGTAGAAGGTGTCGGTCAGGACGCGGCCGCCGTTGTCCCCCGGGTCCTGGGTCTGCCGGATCCGGCCGAAGCCGTCGTAGAGGGTGTACGCGGTGGCCTGGGAGCCGTCGGCGAGGAGCGCCTTGGTCGAGACGACGCGGATCTGACCGTCGTTGTCGAGGTAGCCGAACTCGTGGTTCGGGGTCTGGCCGGTCGACTTGGAGCGGTTCGGCAGCCAGACCTTGAGGGTGCGGCCGAGCGCGTCGTACTGGGTGTCGGTGCGGCGGTTGTTGGCGTCGACGGTGTCGACGGCCTGCCCGCGCAGCAGGTCGAGGTCGGCGACGGTGACCATGGCGGTGGCGGCGTTGCCCGCGACCGCCGGCGGGCCGGTCGTGGTGACCTTGGTCGGCCGGCCGTTCGCCGGGGCGAAGGCGGTGGTGGTGGTCTGGGCCAGCGGGCTGGCCGTGGTCACGGGTGCCGTGGCGCCCGTGGTGTCGAACACCGTGCTGGACGCCAGCTTGGTGGTGCTGTCGGGGCGGCCGTAGCCGTCGAAGTGGGTCGTCCCGTCCAGGTAGGTGGCCCGGTTGCCGGAGCGGGACTTCAGGGTGTGCACCGTGGTGGGATCGCCCTTGACCGGCGCCGCGCCGTAGGCCTGGCCGTCGTAGCGGGTGCGGACGTCCGACAGGACGGCCGAGGTGCCGTCCGCCTGGGTGTCGCGGTTGACGGTCGCGCCGCAGCCGGCGGCGACCGTCTCGACCTGGACGGTTCCGGTCAGGATCCAGGCCGCGGTGTTGTCGGCGTACGTCGTGCGGGTGCACGTGTCGTCGGTGCCGACCGCGACGTCGCCCTGGTCCTCGACCTGCGTCGTACGGCCGTAGCCGTCGAACGAGGACGACGAGCGGGTCTCGCGCCAGATCGCGCCCGCGCCCTTGTCGAGCGAGGTGAAGGAGCGGGTGGCCTGGGTGCCGGTCAGGTTGGCGGTGGTGGTGCCCCAGTCGTTGGAGCGCTTGGCGGTCTCCTGCTTCCACGGGGTGCTGACGGTCTTGCCGACGATGACGCCGCCGGGCTTGTCGTACTGCTCGCTGCGGTACTCGAAGCCGGCCCAGGCCTGGTCGTCGGTCAGGACGGTGCCCTGGCCGTCGTCGACGGTGACGCTGCGCTTGCCGTTCTTGTCGGCAGGATCGTTGCGGTCCTGGTCCATGCCGCGCAGGTAGTAGTGGTCGGCCTGGGTGGACATGCCGGTGACGCCGCCGGTCTCGACCCGGGCGTGGGCGTAGCCGCGCCACTGGGACCAGGTCTTGAGCTTGGCGGGGGTGAGGCCGTCCTCGTCGTCGAAGTGCCAGGCGGCGTCACCGAGGTAGCTGTAGTGGGTGACCATGTCCGGCGCGCCGCCGGTGCGGTCGGTGGCGATGACCGACTCGACGACGTACTTGTTGAACCACTCGGTGGTCACCGGCACGTCGTTGGACGGCTGGTACATCTGCGGGAAGCAGCGGGTGGTGTTGCTCTGCGGCGTGGGCAGGGCGTTCCAGTCGCAGACCGCGGCCGAGTAGTTGACGTCGAGCTGGCCGCCCTGCTCGTCGGTGATGGTGCCGATCCGCTGCTTGATGAACGGCATGCGGCCGTCGCCGACCTTGTCCAGCCGGTTCGCGAGCTGCTTGTACGCGAAGGTGGTCTTCGGCAGGGTGAGCGCCGGGGTGGCGGAGGACCCGGTGTGCTGGATGGAGTCCAGCAGCAGCTGGTAGTCGAAGTCGGCGGTGCCCCACTTGTGGTTCAGGGTCCACGTGTCGACGGCGGCGTAGCTGCCGTCGGCCTGCAGCGTCTTCGCGGTGACGGAGGTGAGGCGGGTCCGCGTGAAGTAGGTCGGCGAGTACTGGCCGGTGCAGTCGGTGCCGTCCTTGCAGTTCTGGTCCCACGGGGTGTCGTACCAGTACTGCCGGTTGGCGTCGATCTTCGCCGGGTCGCAGAGCGCGGCGTTGGTCTCCAGGCAGCGCTCGGCGGTGCCGAACTCGACCCGGCCCATCGGCTTCACCGTGGCCGAGTAGAGGTCGCCCTGCTGCTGGCCGTACTCGATGTGCTCCAGCCGGCCGCCCCGGACGTACGGGGTGCGGTCCGAGGCCTTCAGGTCGCGGCCGTAGTTGTTGGTCTCGGGGGTGTACCAGTAGGTGATGTCGTTGCCGTGGGCGTCGACCACCAGGTCGAGGTTCCACCGCCAGCCCTGCTGGCACCAGGACGATCCGAAGTCGGCGCCGTTGCACGGCTCGCCCGCGTTGTTGCCGTAGACGGGCACGGTGTAGACGGACTTGGTCTCCGGCTTGCCGGCGCCCCAGTTGGGCAGGCGGTTGTAGCCGAAGTAGTAGCTGGTGCCGTCGGCGGTCACGGCGCGGAAGTACTCACCGTCGTTGTCGCCGTTGCCCCGGCCGGTGTCGCGAAGGCGGGTGACCTTGGTGTTGTCGTCGCCCTTGATCCGCCACTCGTCACCGGAGACCGGGATCAGCTCACCGGAGTGCCCCGTGAAGCTGATGGTGGCGTTGTCGGTGCCCCAGCACAGGTCACCCGGGCTGGCGGTGCCGGTCTTGGGGGCGCCGTCGTCGGCGCAGGCCTTGTAGCTGCGCTCGACGAAGCCGGGCGACAGCTCGAAGCCGTCGCCGGCCCAGGAGGCCTGGTTGTTGCTGTTCGCGGTCCGGCCGTCGACGCTGCCCGAGCTGTAGGACAGGCCGATCTTCGGCGTGAGGTCGCCCGGCATCGCGGTCAGCGGCATGTCGTACGACCAGCTGAACGCCCCGCTGTTGAGCGAGGTCGACCACGAGGACGCCGAGGACAGCGGCGTCGCCTTGTAGGAGCCGCTCGGACCGGCGCTGCCGGTCGTGGCGGCGACCACCATCGCCCCCGGCGCGGCCGCCAGGCGCATCGACCCGGCCGGGGCCGTGGTGAGGGCGTCCGCGGCCACCGTCTGGTGCTCGACGTCGTTGCCGCCCGGCAGCGGGGTCTGCACCCGGCACTCGGGCCGCTCGGGCGTGGTCAGCGCGCACTCGGGCAGGCGCACCAGCTTCAACCGCGAGCCGAAGCCGGAGCCCGCCGCCTGCGCGAAGGACGAGTAGTCGACGGCGAGCCCGCTGTTCTCGTCGGCGCCCGCGACGGTCAGCAGCACGCCGTTGATCCCGGCCTTGACGGCGGCGTCCTGGCCGAGCAGCTCGACCTTGGCCTTGCCCGCGGAGCCGGCGGAGGCCACGGCGACCGGAAGCTGCCCGGCCTTGACCGTCTTGCCCTTCTCGCCGGGGACGTCGACGGTGGCGCTGCCCGCGCCGGGCAGGCCGCCGTGCTTGCCGTCGACCTTGCTGACGGTGGTGTCGGCCTTGCGGCCCTTGGACTTGGCGTCCGAGCCCTTGACCGGCTTCTCCGGTGAGACGGCGGACGGCTTGGTGTACGGTTCGGCGGCCGCCGCGACGGCGGCCAGCGGCAGTGCCGGCAGCAGTGACCCGACCAGGGCGCCCGCGATGACCGCGGACACTCTGGGCCGGGCCGGCCGCAGCACCGACCTCTTCCTGCTCATGGTGGAACGACTCCTTCGGGAGAAGGTGGATAGGACAGACCGCGGGCCGGGCGGCAGGTTGCCGCCCGGCCCGTGGAATCGGGGGGATCAGACGCCGGTGGCGGTGGCCAGCTCGGTGTTGTAGTCGGCGAGCTTGGCGATCTGTGCCTGGCTCAGCACGCCCTGGTACAGCCAGACGTCGTCCAGCTCACCGGAGAAGTACTCGCCCCAGGCGCCGGCCGCCCGGTTCCGGCCGAACTGGACGCCGCCGGTCGCCTCGTAGGGCTGCGGGGCGCCGGTCGAGGAGACGTGCGGGACGCAGCCGGGCACGCCGTCCGGGCAACCCTGGTTCTCCGGCTGGCCGTTGACGTACAGCACCAGCCGGTCCGCGAAGGCGTCGTAGCTGACCGCCAGGTGCGTCCAGTTCTCCAGGACGGAGCTGGCCGGGGTGTGCGCGGTCAGGGTGCGCACCGCGCCGTTGGCGTCGGAGTCGCGGACCTCGGCCTGCCACTGGCCGGTGGGCTGCCCGTTGGCGTCGTTGCCCAGGGCGTGCCAGCGCAGGGTGACCGCGCTGTTGCCGGAGCCGGCCACCGACAGGGCCGTCATGTCCCGGGTCGGGACGCCCGCGGTGTTCGCCCAGCCGGCCAGGGTGAAGCTCTGGCCGGTGTGCAGCGGGGTCGACGTCGTGGCCGCGTAGGCGGTGGTGCCGTTCAGCTTGAGGCTGCCGGCGGAGAGATACAGGCCGCCTCCGGTGTTGATCTCGGCCGCGCCGCCGAGCTGGGCGCCGGCCTTGGCCGGGCCCTCGTCGGGGGTGATGAGCGCGGGGGTGCCGGTGGCTGAGGAGAGCTTCCAGCGGCCGGCCAGCTGCGGGCGCTGCTGCACCATCGCGGTGGCCTCCGGGCCGGTGACGACCCGGTCGTAGAGCCGCACGTCGTCGATGTCGCCGCCGAAGAACTCGGCGTTGACGCCCTCGCGGTTGACGGCGCCGATCTGCACCGGGCCGGGGTTGGCCCACGGCGCGTTCTGGGTGTAGTCGGACTCCCCGACCGGGTAGCCGTTGATGTAGAGGCGCAGCTTCTTGGCGGCGGTGTCGGACACGCCCAGCAGGTGGGTCCACTCACCGGTGGTGCCGGCGAAGCACGGCACACCGTTCACCTGGGTGTTCGGGGTGCAGTCGGGCTGCCAGGTGCGCACCAGGGTGTCGGCGGAGGTGTCCTCCTTGTAGCGGCCGAAGATCCACCGCTTCCAGTAGGGCGAGTAGTACAGCGAGAACTCGTTGTTGTGCTGGCCGTTCTGGGTGACCGCCATCTTCGGGTTGGTGTCGCCGGCGGCGGGCGCGGGGAGCTTGACCCAGGCGGAGACGGAGAAGTCCCGGCTGCCGTCGACCTGCGGACGGGTGCCGCGCAGGTAGTCGTCCACGCCGTCCAGGTGGGCCGCCTTGTCGACGATGCCCGGACGGCCGAGCGCGACGCCGTTGTTGGCGGTCAGGTTGTCGGTCTCGGTGGTGCCGACCGGCTTGGCGTCGGCGCCGTCCAGGTGCCAGACGGCCTTGGCGGGGCGGCCGGTGGCGAGCTGCTTGTCGGCCGCGACGTCGGTGGCCTCGGCCTTGCTCAGGTTGCGGTCCCAGAGCCGGACCTCGTCGATCGAGCCCTTCCAGGGGTCGGTCATGTTGCCGTGCCACTTGGAGCGGCCGAACTCCAGCGGGCCGCGGGCGTCCCAGGCGGCGGTGACGGGCACCGGGGTGCCGGGCACGCCGTTGACGTACAGCGTGCTGGTCTTGGCCACCGGGTCGTAGACGCCCGTCAGGTGGGTCCACTGGCCGAGCACGACCGGGGTGTCCGAGCTGGCCACGTCCAGGGTGTAGACGGCGTTGGTGTCCTGGCTGGAGGTCCACATCGCCCACTTGCCGCTCATCAGGCCGAGGGCGAAGCGGGCGGCCCAGTTGCCGTTCTCACTGACCGCGACCCGGTTGCGGGTGGTGTCGCCGGTGAGGTTGACCCAGGCGGAGACGGTGAAGCCGCGGGTGGTGTCCAGCACGTTGCCCTGGGTCTCGCCGTAGCCGTTGGCGGTGCCGTCCAGGGCGAGGGCCTCGCCGAGGTGGCCGGGCGCGCCCGGGGTGGCGCCGGGGGCGAGGGTGGCCTCGAAGCCGCCGCCGGTGCCGGTGACGCTGGTGCCGCCCGTGTCGTCCATCGCCCAGCCGGTGCGCTGGGTCTGCCCGGAGAGCACGTTGAAGTAGTACGACTCGGGCTGCGAGGCGTTTCCGGCGCCGTCGATCGCCTTGGCGGAGAACAGGTGTGGTCCGGCGGTCTGCGGCTGGATGCGCACGGTCTGCGCGGCGCCGCCGCTGGTCGCCACGTCGGTCAGCGCCGAGCCGTCGAGGGCCCACTGGTACTTGACCACGTCGGTGGCGGCCGACTTGAGGGTGAACAGGCCGTTCTTGCCCACGCCGTCGGTCCACGGCAGCGCCGCGGTGGCGTCCTTGGAGCCCGGGTAGGTGTCGGAGGTGATCGCCGGGCCGTCCGGGGCGGAGGTGTCGACGGTGAAGTAGCAGCCGGTCGGGTCGCCGTCGGAGGACCACGGCCCCCACTGCGCACCGTCCCAGGCGCGGGCCTCCCAGTCGAGCTGGGTGTTCTGCGGCAGGGAGGTCGGCAGCGGCCAGGAGAACATCGAGCCGGAGCCCTTGAAGGTGTTGCCCGCCGGGGCGGCGTCCTCCGAGCCGGTGGACCACCAGCGGCGGCGCAGGCCGGTGCCGTCGTCCCAGGCGACCGCGAACTGCACGCCGATCGCCTCGCCGTCCGGGTCACTGGCCCGGGCGGTGACCTGCGGCATCTTGTTGATCTTGATGCCCGGGTACTGGCAGACCGAGCCCGGCGACATCGTCAGGTCGGCCATCGGGATCTGGTTGGGCCGCAGGTTGTAGTACACCGTCAGGTAGGCGTCGTCGGTGAAGCGCTTCCAGGCGAGGGTGTCGCCCTCGTTCTGGGCCTTCAGGCCGAAGCTGATGGTCGGCCAGCCCCAGTTGGCGGCGTCCTGGACGAGGTTGCGCACCGCGCCGTCCTCGCCGTACTCCAGCCAGCCGCCGGGGCAGCTGCCGCTCCAGCCCTTGGCGGTGTTGATGGTCTGCAGGTAGCGGCTCCAGAAGCCGGAGGCGTTCTGGGCGTTCCAGTTCAGGCTCGGGGAGATGTAACCGGTGTTCCACAGTTCGACGGGCCGGGCGTCGCAGGAGTAGGACCAGCTCTCGTAGGTGCCGAAGGTGGCGGCGAGCACCTGCTTGCCGACGAACGGGTTCGACATCTGGAAGAACGCCCGCTTCACGTCGGTCGGCGCGCACCGCGAGGTGTCGCCGCAGTAGCCGACGCCCCAGTCGTGGACGTAGGTGCTGTTGTACGTGAAGTGCCAGTAGGCCTGGTTCGGGTAGGTGCGCGAGACACCCGCCCAGTCGCCCGCGTGCGGGGAGTTCCACGCCGGGTCGATCATCACCGGGTAGACCGTGTCCGGGGCGGCCAGCATGCCCTGGTCGGGCGACAGCAGCAGGCCGTCCTTGGGCAGCTCGACCTTGAGGCGGGCCATCTTGGCGCCCTCGCCCGGCAGATCGCCGAAGCCGGCGGCGGGGTCGGGGACACTCTGGCCGGCGGGGGCGCTCTGCGCGGGGGCGGGGGCGCTCTGCGCGGGCGCGGCGACGGGGGCCTCGGCCTGCGGGGCGGCCTGCGGGGCGGCCTTGAGGGCCTTCGCCGCGGCTGCGGGAGCGCTCGGCGCCGGGGCGGGCGCGGTCGGCGCGGCCGGACCGGTCGGCGCGGCCGGACCGGTCGGCGCGGCCGGCTTGGAGGAGTCCCACATCACCGGGACGGGCGCCTCGAAGACGGTGCCACCGCCGGAGGTGTCCTTGGCCTTGAGCGTGCCGTCCGGCTCCTGGCTGATCGTCAGGCCGTCGCCCTGGAGGCCGAGCCGGAGCTGGTCCAGCTCGGGGTTCTTCGCGGCCGCGGCCGTGTGCACCACGATGACCTGGGTGAACCCGGTCTTGGTGGCGGAGAGCCGCAGGTCCACGTCCGGCAGGATCGACCGGTACTCGGCGGTCGCGCCGTTGATCGTCGGCTTGGGCAGCGGCTTCGGCCAGCTGAGCTTGAGCTCCTTGCCGGCCCGGGCCATCGTGACCAGCGGCGCGCTGCCGCCACCGGAGAACCGCAGGTCGGCGGTGGAGCCCTTGGGGGCGATGGTGCCGCCGGGCAGCGCCTGCAGCGTCGGGTCGAGCTCCACCCAGGCGCCGTTCTTGCGCACCCGCTTGGGCTGGACGTAGGTGGTGGTCTTCAGCTTGCCGTCGGGCTGGGCGACGGTGTCACTGGTCTCGCTGCGCTTGGCGATCACCTCGACCGGCTTGCCCGAGCGCGCGGCCTCCCGGACCGCCTGGGTCTCGGCGGTGTCCTGCGACCCGGCCGCACCGGGCGGAGGCGCTCCGCCGGGCGCGGCGGCGGCCGGCACCACCGCGGTCGCGGCCAGCGCGACCGCGGCGAGGGCCGCGGCGAGCACACTGCCCGACCGTCTTGCTGCTGTTCTCACTGTGCGTGGGCTCCGACTTCCGATATGTGAGCGAAGTTTGGAGCGGATCTTCATGGAAATTTAAAAGAACTGTCAATGGACCCTCAGAAAGGAGTGTCCTCGCACGACCTGCCACTCCGCCCCCGAACCAGGACCAGCACAGGTAAAAACGGATGAACCACCCCGTGGGATGTGAGGGAGATCACGGCGCCGAAAGCGCGCCCGCCCGGGCTGAGAGGTCGCCGTTTCGAGGCATCGGCGCTGGTCATCGATGGTGCGCCGGATGCGGACGGCCGCACTTCCGGCCGTCCGCTCCGTACCGACCGGCCGGTCGGGCAACTGCGGTGCCCGGCAGGGGAGTTATTGCGCCAGGATTTCATTGCCCCGAAAAATACAGGCGACTTGCTCCGCGGATTTCGGGCGTCTCCGGAATGGCACGGCAGAGGTGAGAAACTGACGTCGAATCAATTCTCGTCGGTGCCACCGGGCCGGGCCGTCCGCCGGCGGCCCGGCCCGGCGCTCCGAGGCCGGAGCCACGGAGTCCCGGGGGTGCCCGCCGGTCGAGGGGCCGCTCACCACGCCCGCGACCGACCGTGCGGCGGTCGTCTGCCCCCTTCCGCCCGGTTCATGCACGTTCGGCCCGACGCGCTCCCCGGGTCCCGCACGGCGAAGGCCGCCGCCCCGCCCGCCCGCGGGCGAGGAGGCGGCGGCCTTCGGCCCCGTCCGGTCCGTTACGGCAGCGGGACCGACGTGAAGGTGCCGGCCGGGGTGCCGTTGAGGGCGCCGTCCATGGCGTCGCGCCAGATCGGGCCGGCCAGGGTGCCGCCGAAGGCCTGGCCCACCGTCTTGCCGCCGATCCGCTGGCCGTCCAGCGACTTCGGGTTGTCCGTGTCGCTGACGACGGTGGCGCCGGCCATCTCCGGGGTGTAGCCCACGAACCAGACCTGGAGGCTCCCGTTGGTGGTGCCGGTCTTGCCCGCGCTGTCCCGGCCGGTGAGACCGGCCGCCTTGCCGGTGCCGTCCTCCACCACGCCCTTGAGCATCGCGGTGACGGTGTCGGCGGTGTTCGCGGACATCACGGCCGAGCAGTTCGCCTGCGGCACCGCCAACTGCTTCCCGTCGGGGCCGGTGACCGAACCGATCGCGGTCGGCGTGCAGTAGGTGCCGTGCGCGGCGAAGGCCGCGTAGACACCCGCCATCGCCAGCGGGGTCAGGTCGTTGCTGCCGAGCGTCATCGACGGCACCACCTGGAGCTTCTCGCCGCCCGCCTGCTCGGTGATGCCGAGCTTGTTGGTCATCTGGGCGACGCCGCAGAGCCCGGTGTCGGCCTCCAGCTTCGCGAAGTAGGTGTTCACCGACTGCGCCATGGCCGACTTCATGTCGAACTGGCCGGTGAGGGTCGGGCTGTCGTTGTGCACCTGTCCGGCGGACGGGAACTTCCCGCCCGAGCAGTCCTTCATCGCCGGCCACGGGATGCTGTAGTCGGTGGTGTAGCTCTGGCTCGGCGAGAGACCGCTCTCCAGGGCCGCCGCCGCGACGATCGGCTTGAAGGTCGAGCCGGTCGGGAAGCCGAGCCCGCCGCCCATGGCCTTGGGGACGTTGTAGTTGATCTGGGTCTGGTCGGGCTTGTCCTCGACGCCGTACGGGCGGCTCTGGCCCATCGCGAGGATCCTGCCGGTGCCCGGCTGGACGATGCTCATCGCCGTCGCCGCCTTGTCGCCGGCGTTCACGTGGCTGGTCACCGAGTCGTTGAGGGCGGCCTGCGCCTTGGGGTCCAGGGTGGTGTGGATCTGCAGACCGCCGCGCTTCCAGAGCGCCAGCCGCTCGGCCGCCGACTTCCCGAAGGCCGGGTCGGTGAGCACCACCTTGCGCACGTAGTCGCAGAAGAAGCCCTCGCCCTGCTTGGCCAGGATGCAGCCCTGCTGCGGGGCCTGGATGTTCAGGCCGAGCGGGGTCGCGATCGCCTGCTCGGCCTGCTCCTTGGTGATGTGCCCGTACTCGGCCATCTTGCGCAGCACCGTGTCGCGCCGGTCCTTGGCCGCGGCCGGCTTGACCGCCGGGTCGTAGCCGCTGGGCGACTGCACCAGGCCGGCCAGCATCGCGGCCTGCGGCAGGGTGAGGTCCTTGGCGTGCACGCCGAAGTAGCGCCGCGAGGCCGCCTCGATGCCGTACGCCTTCTCCCCGAAGAAGGTGATGTTCAGGTAGTTGGTGAGGATCTGGTCCTTGCTGAGGGTCTCCTCGACCTTGATCGCGTACTTCAGCTCCTGGATCTTGCGGCCGACGGTCTGCCGCTGCGCCTCCTGGACCTTCACCGGGTCGTCGCCCGCCTCGTCGACGAAGACGTTCTTCACGTACTGCTGGGTCAGCGTGGACGCGCCCTGCGCGGTGGTGCCCGAGGAGGCGTTCTTGTCGACGGCGCGCAGCACGCCCTTGAGGTCGATCGCGCCGTGCTCGTAGTACCGGTTGTCCTCGATGTCCACCAGCGCGGTCTTCACCAGCGGGGATATCTGGTCCCCGGGGACGACGGTGCGGTCGCGGTCGTACACGGTGGCGATCGTGCCGCCCTGGGCGTCGAGGATCGTCGAGGCCTGCGACAGCGCCGGGGTCTTGAAGTCGTCGGGCAGGCTCTGGAAGTCGTCCGCCGCCGACTGGGCCCCCAGCCCGGCCGCCGCCACCGCCGGCAGCGCGATCCCCGCCGCCACGACGCCGGCGACCACGCTGACCCCGATCAACCCCAGTCCGTGCCCGAACTTCCGCATGCCCGTCCCCGCCCGCTTCGCTGCCATGCCAAGGACCCTATGTGCACGTCATGAGGAACTCGTCAGAGATCCGGCACCGGTCTGTCACAGCTCTGTGACAGCCGACCGGCACGGGCGTCAGAGGGCTTCCCGGGCCCGCCCGGGACGGCTGGCGGCAGCCGCTCCGGGTGGGCGGCGAGGCCCGCTACAGCCGCTCGGCCAGCGCCCGGTGGACGCGCTGCCAGGCGTCGGCCGTCGCGGCGGCGTCGTGGTCCTCCGGGCGGTCGGCCGCGAAGCCGTGGCGGGCCCCCGGGTAGGTGACCAGCTCGTGGTCGACCTTGGCCCCGGTCAGCCGCCGCTCCGCCTCCCGCCACTCCTCCTGCGGGAGGATGTGGTCCAACTCGCCGCAGAAGCCCAGCAGGTGCACGCCGTTGGCGGCGATGCGCTCGGCCGTCTCCAGCGGCGGCACCGGACCGACCAGCGGGAAGCCGGAGTTCAGCAGCCAGCCGGGGTAGAACACGGCGGCCAGCTCGAAGCGCAGCTCGGTGGCGGCGCGCACGGCGATGTGCCCGCCCATGCTCGTCCCGACGAACGCCACCCCGTGCCCGCCGGCCAGCCGCCGGGCCTCCTCCAGCGCCGCGGCGGAGTCGGCGACCAGCTCGTCCCGGTCCAGGGCGCGCATCAGCACCAGGCCCGCCTCCCGCTCCTCGGCGCTGTAGCCGAGTTCGGTCCGGCGGGCGTTGCGCCAGTAGAAGTCCGGCGCCACCGCCACGTACCCGAGCTCCGCCAACTCGGCGCAGACGCCCCGGAGGTACGCGTTGACCCCGTACAGCTCGGAGCAGACCACCACCGCCCCGCGCACCTCGCCCGCCGGGCGGTGCACGTACGCCTCGATCCCGCCGGGCGCACCCAGCTCCTGCCACTGACCCGTCATCGGATTCCCCCGTCGTACCGGCCGGAAAGTGTCGCTGCGCATCGTAGTGCCAACTCCCTTCGCCGACCGCCGACTCCGGCATCCGGACCCGAACCCGGACCCGGACCCGAACCCGGACGCGATCACTCGCGGTAGAGCAGCAGGGTCGCCCCGGCCAGGACGGCGCTGGCCACCAGCGCCCAGGCGGTCTGCCCGTGCAGGACCAGGACCGCGCCCGGGGCGGCGCCGGCCAGCATGGTGAGGACCGAGAGGATCCGCCGACGACGGCGCGGAGCGGTGCCGCCGGCCAGCCGGGAGTCGGCGGCCAGACCGGTCAGGGTCAGGGTGAGCACGGTGGTGGTGAGGTCCGGTATCCCGAGGCCGCGCACGGTGCCGTTGCGGACGCCCATCGCCAGGGCGAGCAGCGCGATCACCCCGTACTGCGCGAGCCCGTCCGCAGTCCAGGCGAAGACGACGGCGGCGGCCGCCCCGTGCAGCGCCACCTCCAGGACCAGGGCCGTACGGAGCCGCCGGGGGCGCTCGGCGACGGCGGGCCGCGTCGCGAGCCGGCCCGCCAGGACCGCACCGAGCAGGAAGGCGGCGAGCGAGGTCAGCGAGCCGACGACGGAGAAGCCGGGCGCTCCGGCGAGGGCGAAGGCGATGACCACGACGTTGCCGGTCATGTTCGCGGTGAAGACGTGGCCGAGGCCGAGGTAGCTCACGGCGTCGATCAGCCCGCTGACCAGGGTGAGGCCGAACAGGGCCAGGGCCAGCGGGTGCCGGTCGTGGATCTGCGGCCCCGGTGGCGGCCCGGAGGCGGTGCGGGAATCGGCTGCGGGCGTGGTCACGGCGGCTCCTCGGGATCGGTGGTTCGGCGGTTCGGCGGTTCGGCGGTTCAGGGCGGGTACGGGGCCGGTACGGGGGCGGGACGCGGTGGGCGGCGCCCCGGCAGCAGGCGCCGTCAGAGGAAGCAGGGGTCCAGAGGCGCCTCGGGCTGCCCGGGCTGGGCGAGGCCGCGCGCCACCCGCCAGGTGTGCTGCTCGCCGGAGGCGGCCACCGCCTCCAGCACGCCCTCGGCCTGCCGGACCCCGGCCCGGCCGGGGGCGGAGGTGGGGGCGGGAGTGGCGTGGTACCCGCCGAAGCGGGCGACCGGGCTCCACGACGGCGAGACGGCGGGCGGCTCCGGGGCCAGCCCCTGGTGCTCCGCGACGGCGTGGACGATGCGTCCGCCCACGACGGTGAGGACGGACTCGATGTGCGGGATCTCCTGCTCGGGCACGGTGAAGTAGTCCGCGCTGAGCAGCGCGAGGTCCGCGTAACGGCCCACGCTCAGGCGGCCCTTGAGGTCCTCCTCGCCGGTGAGGCGGGCGCCGCCCAGGGTGTACAGCTCCAGGGCCTGCTCGCGGCCGAGCCGGTTGTGCTCGGCGGCGAGGCGCCGCCCGCTGACGGCGCGGCCGGAGACCAGCCAGTGCAGGGCGACCCACGGGTTGTACGAGGAGACCCGGGTGGCGTCGGTGCCCGCCGCGACGGTGAGGCCGCGGTCCAGCATGGCGCGCAGCGGCGGGGCCTCGGCGGCGGCGGGCGCGCCGTAGCGCGCGAGGAAGGCCTCGCCCTGGAAGGAGAGCCGGTTCTGGACGGAGACGGCGCCGCCCAGGGCGGCGATCCGGTCGAGGCTGTCCGGGCTGACGGTCTCCGCGTGGTCGAAGAGCCAGCGGTTGCCCTGCGGGAACAGGCCCTCGGCGGCGAGCTTCTCGAAGACGGCGAGGTCGCGGCGGATCGTCTCGTCGTAGGTGGCGTGCAGCCGGAAGCCCCAGCCGTGCTCGGTCAGCAGCCGGACGGCCTTCTCGAACTCACCCTCGTAGGCGTTCAGTTGCGGCCTGGGCTCGGTGAAGTTCTCGAAGTCGGCGGCGGCCCAGGTGAGATTCTCCCCCGCGCCGTTGAGCCGCAGCCAGGCGTCGCCCTCCCCGGGGCGCACGGTTTCGACCCAGCGGGTGAGGTCGTCCAGCTCTTGCCCGGCGGTCTGCGGGAAGAGGTGGTAGGCGATGCGCAGGGTCAGCTCGCCCCGGCGGGCGAGTTCCATGACGGTGCCGTAGTTCTCGGGGAAGCTCTGGAAGCCGCCGGCCGCGTCGATCGCGGAGGTGAGGCCGAAGCGGTTCAGCTCGCGCAGGAAGTGCCGGGTGGAGCCGATCCGGTCGGCCTCGTCCAGGGTCGGCGCCTTGGCGAGGGTGGAGTAGAGCAGCAGCGCGCCGGGGGCGGCGACCAGCAGGCCGGTCGGTTCGCCGTCGTGTCCCCGCACGATCTGTCCGCCCGCGGGGTCGGCGGTGTCCCGGGTGAAGCCGGCGGCGCGCAGGGCGGCCCGGTTGAGCAGGGCCGACTGGTAGAGGTGCAGCACGAAGACCGGGGTGTCGGGCGCCGCCGCGTTGAGCTCCGCCAGGGTGGGCAGCCGCCGCTCGGCGAACTGGTCGGCGGACCAGCCGCCGACGACCCGCACCCACTGGCCGGGCGGGGTGCGCTCGGCCTGGAGCCGGAGCATCGCGAGGGCCTCGCGCAGCGTCGGGACGCCGTCCCAGCGCAGCTCCAGCACGTAGTTGAGGCCGCCGCGGATGACGTGCAGGTGCGCGTCGTTGAGCCCGGGGACGGCCCGCCGGCCGAGCGCGTCGACCACCCGGGTGCCGGGGCCGACCAGCGGGACGACGTCCGCGTCGTCACCGACCGCCTGGATCAGCCCGTCCCGCACGGCCAGGGCGGTGGCCCGCGGACGGCGCGGGTCGTTGGTGTGCACCTTGGCGTTGCGGATGACCAGGTCGGCGGGCTGCTCGGGGGCGCCGGGGCGGATCCCGGCGACGGGCATGGTGGACAACGGGGGTCCCTTCGTTCGGCGGTGGTCACGGCCCGGTGGGGCCACCCCGCGAAACCTAGGCAGCCCGACGGCGGCCGACGCACTCCGCAGCGCATCGTCAGTTGACCCGCAGTGCACGGCGGTCGCCCTCGCTCGCGGCGGCGTCCGGCCGTGCGTTGTCGGAACAGTCCCGGGCGCCCAGCGAGCAGAACCGCCGGCCGGCCCGCCGTTAACGTCGTCGATGTACCGCCCCGGGCTCTCCGGGAGCGTGAACTGACGGCACGTCACAGTGCTTTTCCCACAGACACGTTGCCGATGAGCTCCCCCCGCGGATTCCCGCATCCACCAGAAGGAGAAGAACCGTGTTCGACCTCGACCGGGTCCACGCCGCCCCGAGCCCCGACCTGCTCACCCCGGACAACGCGATGATGCTGTTCGTGGACCACCAGCCGCAGATGTTCTTCGGCACCGGCAGCGGCGACCGTACCGCCGTCATCAACTCCACCGTCGGCCTGGCGAAGGCCGCGAAGATCTTCGACGTGCCGGTGGTGCTCTCCACCGTGGCGGCGGAGTCCTTCTCGGGCCCGCTCCTCCCCCAGCTGCGGGCGGTCTTCCCCGAGCAGGAGGTGATCGACCGGACCAGCATGAACGCCTGGGAGGACGAGGCCCTGGTCGAGGCCGTCAAGGCGACCGGCCGCAACAAGATCGTCCTGTCCGGACTGTGGACCGAGGTCTGCCTGGTCCTGCCGGCGCTGTCGGCACTGGAGCAGGGCTACGAGGTGTACGTGGTCGCCGACGCCTCCGGCGGTGTCAGCCCCCGGGCCCACGAGCACGCCCTGCAGCGGATGACCGCCGCCGGCGCCGTGCCCGTCACCTGGGTGCAGGTGCTGCTGGAGCTCCAGCGCGACTGGGCCCGCGCCGAGACCTACGTCCCGGTGACGGACCTGGTCAAGGAGCACGGCGGTGCGTACGGCCTGGGCATCGTCTACGCCCAGTCCATGATCGACCCGCACGCCGCCGGCTGACGGCCCACGCGCTACCCCACGGAGTCCGACATGAACACGGGTCTACTCCTGCTGCGCCTGGTCGCCGGTCTGCTGATCGCGGGCCACGGCGTCCAGAAGGTCAGCCACCACCTCGGCGGCGCCGGACTGGAGGGCGGCACCGCCGAGTTCCGGGGTGACGGCTTCCGCGGTGGCGTGCTCACCGCGCTGGCCGCCGGCGGCACCCAGATCGGGGCCGGGCTGATGCTGGCCCTCGGCCTGCTCACCCCGCTGGCCGGCGCGGGTGCCATGGGGGTGATGACCGTCGCCCTGACGGTCAAGTGGCCGCACGGGCTGTGGGTGCAGCACGACGGGTACGAGTACCCGCTCGTCCTGATCACCATCGGCGCGGTGCTGGCCGCCACCGGCCCCGGCCGATGGTCGGCCGACCACGCCCTCGGCATCACCCACTGGCCGCTGTGGTGGCTGCCGGTGGCCGTCCTCGCCGGCGTCGGCGGCGGCCTGGCCACCCGGCTCGCCCTGCACCGGGCCCCGGACCGGCCCTGACGGCAGCGGCGGGATCCCCGAACGGCTCGGGCCCCTGGACACGACGGTGTCCAGGGGCCCGAGCCGTTTCCCGGTGCCGGGGAGGAGGAAAGCCGGGGAGGAGGAAAGCCGGGGAGGAGGAAAGCCGGGGAGGAGGAAAGGCGTCCGGCCACGGCCGGGCCCGCCCGAGGACGGACCCGGCCCACCGGTCACGCCCCCGGCTCGGGAAGCACCACGAGGTGCTCGGCGAGGAACCAGACCTGGTTCTCACCGGTGCGGATGATCTGGGAGACCAGGAGGTCCTGGGTGCCGTCGTCGCCGAGCCGCGCCGTGCGGGCGGCGGCGTCGCGGGCTTCGGCCAGGACGGTCTCGTGCGCGTCGAGGAGCCGTGAGAGCATCGACCGCACGTCCTCGATCCCGTCCGGCGGACGCGGCACGCCCGTGATCTGAGCGGCGTGGCGCGGATCGCCCACCGCCACACCGCCGAGCATCTGCACCCGCTCGGCCAGCGCGTCGACCAGCTCCAGCTGTTCCTGGGCGTGCTTGTCGAAGAGCAGGTGCAGCTGGTACGCCGTCGGCCCGCGCATGCCCCAGTGGTACTTCTTGTACAGCGCGTACAGGAACTGGGTGTCCGCGAGGACGCGGTTGAGCCGCTGGGCGGAGTACTGGCGGGTGTCGTGGGAGAGTGCGATCGGCAGCTGGGTGACGGTGCCGAACTCCTGGATCTCGGCGCCGTGCTGGTGCAGGCGCGGCTGGCTGGTCATGCGGTGCTCCTGGGGCTCTCGGGGGGACAACTCTGTGGGGAACGAAGGGGTTTCGGCGCGGTCAGTCGCGCACGGACCGGACGGCCTCGCGGATCACGTCGGCCACCAGGCCGGGGTGGGAGAGCATGACCAGGTGCGAGGAGTCGACCTCGACCGTGGTCGTGCCCGCCCGCCGGTAGCCGAAGCGCTGGACCTCGGGGTTGATGGTCCGGTCGGCGGCGGCGACGATCCCCCAGGACGGCGTGGTCCGCCACGCGGCGGCGCTCGCGGCCTCGCCGAACGCCGCCGCGGCGAGCGGCCGTTGGGAGACCGCGAGGACCCGGGTCAGCTCGGGGTCGACGTCGGCCGCGAAGATCGCCGGGAGGCGGTCGACCTGCACCGAGACGTCGGTGCCCTCGCCCGCCCCCTCGGCGAGCGGGTACGGGGTGTACACCAGCGCGGAGGCGAGCTCGGAGTCGGGGAAGCGGCCCTGCAGCTCGCCCAGGCTCTCCCCCTCCTCCAGCGCGTAACCGGCCAGGTACACCAGCGCCTTGACGTTCTCCTCGGCGCCCGCCACGGTGATCACGGCGCCCCCGTACGAGTGGCCGACCAGCACCACCGGGCCGGGGATCCGCCGCACCACCGAGGCCAGGTAGGCGGAGTCGCCGATCAGACTGCGGTTGGGCACGGCCGGCGCCACCACCTCCAGCCCGTCGTCCAGCAGCGCGGGGACGACCCGGGCGAAGCTGGAGGCATCGGCGAAGGCGCCGTGCACGAGCACGACGGTGGGCGTCTCGTTCGTCGTCATGACTGGTCCTCGAAATCGTCGAGTCGGTCGGGGAACCCACGCCGCTCCGGGCTCCGACGCGGCGCGGGGCGGCCTCACCCTAGGAAGGCCCGGGCCCGCCGCCTGTTCCGACGGCGCACCGCCGGCAGCCGGTCCGTGCACCCCATCCGGCCGTCCGACGGTCCGGCCGTCGGGCCATCGGGCCATCGGGCCGTCGGGCCTTCCGGCGGCCACCGGAACCTCCTCGGCACTCTCGGACGACACCGTGTGCTCTCACAGGACATCGGCCCTCCGAGGCCGCGCCTAACGTATGGCCCACTCACCGCGACACCGCGGCACCGCAAGACCGCGACACCGCTGTCCGAAAGGAACGAACACCCGTGCCGTACATCACCGTTGGCCAGGAGAACTCCACCTCGATCGACCTCTACTACGAGGACCACGGCACCGGTCAGCCGGTCGTCCTGATCCACGGGTTCCCGCTGAACGGGCACTCCTGGGAGCGTCAGAGCGCCGCGCTGCTCGACGCCGGCTACCGCGTCATCACCTACGACCGCCGCGGCTTCGGCCAGTCCTCGCAGCCGACCACCGGCTACGACTACGACACCTTCGCCGCCGACCTCAACACCGTGATGGAGACCCTGGACCTCCGGGACGCCGTCCTGGTCGGCTTCTCCATGGGCACCGGCGAGGTCGCCCGCTACGTGTCCGCGTACGGCACCGAGCGGGTCGCCAAGGTCGCCTTCCTGGCCTCCCTGGAGCCCTACCTGCTCAAGACCGACGACAACCCGGAGGGCGCCGCCCCCCAGGAGTTCTTCGACGGCATCGTCGCCGCCGTGAAGGCCGACCGGTACGCCTACTACAGCGACTTCTTCCAGAACTTCTACAACCTGGACGAGAACCTCGGCACCCGGATCAGCGAGGAGTCCGTCCGCAACAGCTGGAACACCGCCGCCGCCGGCGGCTCCTACGCCGCGTCGGCCGCGCCGACCACCTGGTACACCGACTTCCGGGCCGACATCCCCCGCATCGACGTGCCCGCCCTGATCCTGCACGGCACCGCCGACCGCATCCTGCCGGCCGAGAACACCGCGCGGCCCTTCCACCGCGCCCTGCCCTCCGCCGAGTACGTGGAGATCGAGGGCGCGCCGCACGGCCTGCTCTGGACCCACGCCGAGGAGGTCAACGCGGCGCTGCTGGCCTTCCTGGCCAAGTAGACCCGGGCGGCCGCGGCGCCCCCGTCCGCGGCCGTCCGTCCATCCGCACGTCCGTACGTCTGTCTGTCTGTCTGTCCATATATCCGTACGTCCGTCCCACGGAACCGCGCCCGGCGCCCGCGTCCAGCGGGCGCCGGGCGCGCACTACGACCAGGAGGTCACCCGTGCAGCTCCGCTTAGCCCGCCGCATCGTCCCGCTGGTGACGGCGATCGCCGCGCTGACCGCGGTTCCCGTCGCCTCGGCGACCCAGAACGCGACCCAGAACGCGGCCCAGAGCGCGACCTCGGGCACGGCCCAGGCCACGGCGGCCCGGGGCACGCACCGGCAGTTCGCCGTCGGCCCGCAGTACGACTCCACCCACGTGTACGTCGCGCCGGGCACCGAGCAGGCATTCGTGGCCAGTTGGACGTCCACCTTCGGCGGCACCACGATCGGGCCGGTCTCCACCCAGGTGACGCCCACGCCCAGCCGGACGCTGTCCGAGCTGGTGGTCTCGCCGGTCGGCACGCTGTCGGTGTTCGACTACACCACGCCCGTCCCGTACCCCTTCGGCGCCGAACGCACCGGCTGGCTGGTCACCGACCTCGACCAGGCCGTCCGCGCCGCCCGGGCCGACGGCGCGGCCGTCACCGTCGCCCCCTTCGCCGACCCGATCGGCCGGGACGCCGTCATCCAGTTTCCCGGCGGGATCAACGCCCAGCTCTACGTGCACACCACGCCGCCGTCCTACCCCGCCCTGGCGAGCGTGCCGGAGAACCGGCTCTACCTCTCACCGGACTCGGTCGGCGCCTTCCTGCGCAGCTACCTCGCCTTCACCCAGGGCCGCATCGTCTCCGACGACCACCGCGCCGACGGCTCCGCCATCGGCCTGCCCGGCACGACCTACCGGCTGATCCGCCTCACCTCCGGCTTCGGCACCACCGTCGTCACCGTGACGGACGGCCACCTGCCCCACCCCTACGGCACCGAACTCACCGGCTACGGCGTCCCCGACCTCGGCGCCACCCTCCAGCGCGCCACCGCGGCCGGCGCCACCGTCCTGTCCGGCCCGGTCCGCACGGGCGGCCGCGACAGCGCCATGGTCCGCTTCCCCGGCGGCTACACCGCGGAGCTCCACACCGACCACTGATCCACCCCCCGCTCCGCGGTCGCCACCGGGCGGCCAGGCCCCTCCCCGCCTGGCCGCCCACCGGCACACCCGGCTCCCCCGCTCACCGTCCCGGGGGCGAGCACCCGCCGCCACAGCGCAGCACCCCCACGCGGCCGCACCGCCTGCCCCCCTCTGCCCTTCCATCCCACCGCCCCCGACCGGACAGCCCGGGGGCGAGCCCCGCGCCCGGGGTCGGCCGGGAGACGGCCACGACGCCGGAGGCGTGCGGCACCCCGCCCGGCGCGGCCGTCGTGCTCGTCCGCGACGGCCGCGCCGGGCGGGGTGCGGGGCTGCTCCTCGGGTGCCACCGGGACCAGACCCGCCGTACGCGGACCGGGTCCGGGGCACGCGGCCCGGTCAGGACGCGGTGTCCCGGATCCCACCCCGGGCCGCGAACGCCTGCCACTCCCGGGGCGAGACCCCGTACGCCTCGCGGAACGCCCGGCTGAAGTGGGAGTGGCTGACGAAGCCCCACCGGTGGGCGACGGCGGCGACGTTGGTCTGCCGGCGGGAGGGTCGTTCGAGCTCCCGGCGGCAGGTGTCCAGGCGTCGCTGCCGTACCCACTGGCCCACGGTGGTGCCGTCCTGCTGGAACAGCTTGTGCAGGTAGCGCACCGAGATGTGCTGCGAGCGGGCGATCGACTCGGGCGAGAGGTCCGGGTCGGCGAGGTTCTCCTCGATGTGGGCGCGGAGCCGGGTCAGGAGTTCGGCGGCGCCGGTCTGGTGCTCGGGGTTCTCCTGCTGGAGCAGCTCGGTCACCAGGACGGCGACGATGTCGGAGACGCTGCGCGCGAGGTGGTTGCCGGGCCGGGCGTGGTGGGCGCGGGTCTGGGTGGCGAGGGTGCGCAGGAACTGGGAGGCGAGCGAGCCGATGCCCTCGTTCCCGCGTGCCATCAGGCCGCCGGTGCGCCGGACGTCGCCGTGCCGGACCCCGAGGTGGAAGCAGGGGACGCGGAACCGGACCATCCGGCACCCGGCGTCCTGCAGCAGCCCTGCCGGGTGCGGGGTGGTGCCGATCAGCAGGTCCCCGGGGGCGAGTGCGGTGCTGGCGCCGTGGCGGCGGACCGAGGCCGCGCCGTGGATGTGGAGCACGACGTACAGGCAGTCCTCGGGGTCGCCCCCGGGCGGCGGGGCGAGGACGTCGATGCAGCCGTTGCCGCCGTTGCCGCCGTCGTCGTCGGCGTGGTCGACGTGGTCGACGTGGTCGACGTGGTCGACGTGGTCATGCGGCTGCGGGTGGTACGCGGTTTCGGGCATGGGTGAGGGACCCGACGGGATCACGGAAGGCTCCGACCGGTTCGATAGGTGCTGGGGATGCACGGCTGCGCTTCGGGCGACGGCTCGTTCAGGTCCGTCCGGGAGGTCCGGGACCAGCGGGTCTCCGGGGGATGAGCGGCAGCTCGTACGGATGATTCTGGCGACGTCCCGGGCCCGTTGACCACCGACCGGCGTAGGGATTGCCCGACGGAGCTTCCTCGCTCTGTAGCAAGGACGGCACCCCCCTCCCGGCCCCCGACGCCGCAGGTCAGGGCCGGTGCCCCTCCCCGGGCTCCTGGAGCAGGTCCCACAGCCGCAGTCCCAGGTGGAGGACGAGTCGGTGCGCGCCGTCGTCCAGGTCCAGGCCCGTGATGTCCTGGATCCGGCGCAGGCGGTAGTACAGCGAGGTGCGGTGGACCTCCAGGGCCTCCGCCGTCCTGGGCACCGAGCCCGCGTTCTCCAGGAAGCAGCGCAGGGTCTCCTCCAGCCGGGCGTTGCCCCCGCCGTCCAGCAGGCGCCGCAGCGGCTTGGGCAGCAGCGCCCCGTCGAGCGCGCTGTCGGGCAGCTGGAGGAGGACGGCGTACTCCCCGAGCCGCTCCCAGTCCCCGATGCCCTCCAGCCGGGGCAGCCGACGGGCCGCCCGGAGAGCCACCCTGGCCTGGTCGTGGGAGATCCACGCGTCGGCGAGGCCTGTGCGGCGTCCGCCCACGCCCACCAGCGGGACCGCGTCCGCGTCCAGGAAGGTCCGCAGGGAGCGGACGATGCCGCGGGACTGCAGGTCCAGGTCCTCGTCCGTCGGTTCCGTCTCGAAGACCTGCACCAGGACCGCCCGGTCCTGGTCGACCGCGGCCAGGCCGCGGGCCGTACGGGTCCGGCGGAACGGTTCGAGCGCGCCGCGCAGCGCCACCGAGACGTGCCCGGACGGCCCGCGCTGCCCGGCGACGGCCACGCCGGTGACCACGGCGTGGGGGCCGGCCGGCAGCAGTCCTTCGTCCAGCAGGCACCGGTGCGCCGCCCAGCGCAGCGTCACCTCCGAGCCCACCAGGTGGTGCACCAGCCGGCGGGTGCGCTCCTCGTCGGCGTCCGAGGCGAGCCGCTCGGCGTACATCTCGGCGGCCACGGCGCGGGCGGCCCGGTCGATGGCCTCGGTGTCGGCCGGGGTGAGGGGCTTCGCCGCCACGACCATCAGGATGCCCAGCAGGTGACCCCGTTCGCGGATCGGGACGCAGTAGCGCGGCCGCAGTCCCAGGTCGTCCCGGCCCGGCAGGACTCCCGGGCCGGTCCACCGGGCGACCCCCTGCGCCAGCACGTAGCGGATGGCCTCGTCGTCCGCGATGCCCTGCAGCAGCGTGCGGACCCGTACCGGGTCCTCGTCCCCGAAGTGCCGACTGGTGCAGATCATCCGCACCAGCGGGTCGTCGAGGACGACGGACCGCCCCAACTCCTCGGCCAGGCCGTCCACCAGGGACTGGAGCGCCTCGCCTCCCGGACGCGCACGCCGGCTCCACCTCTTCATGATCAATTGCCTCCCGGGGGGCATTGATACATTGGGCGAAACCGGGCGGACAAGCCTGCGACAAACCGAGGAACCGAGGGTCGCGACACGCCCGGATCACACCCGCACGGGGCGCCCGACAACCCCGGTCCGAGGAGAGCGGCCGCACCAACCTGCTTTTCTCGCACTGGGATTGACGTTCCATCACCTACCAGGAGCCCCTCCCGCCGGCGGTCCCACCCCCACGACGCGGAGCAACCCCCGCCCCGCCCCGCACCCCGGACGAACGGTGCACGGATCGTCATATCGCGGTGCACCGCCGGAACAGCTCCCCCACCACCGCTCCCTAGCCTGGGGAGCGGCTCCGCCTCCCCCTGTTCCCCGGCAGTTCCCAGGGGCCGGGGCGAGAGCACCGGCCCGCCCCGCCCCCGCGCACCCGACCGGCCGGCCTTCCCCCACGCCCGAGGGGCCGCCGGCCCCGGCACTCGCCCCGCACCACCCAGGAGAACCCGTGCCCACCCACCACCCCCTTCCGGAGGCCACCAGCACCGACCTCCTCCTCGACGCCGGACTCGTCCTCGGCGAGCGCGACTCCGTCGACGTCCCGGTGCGCCTCGGCTACCGCAGCGACGACCCCCTCGCCGTGGCCCTGGAGTTCCTCGGGCCGGCCGCGCAAGCAGGCGTCTGGCGCTTCGCCCGCGACCTCCTCTGGGAGGGCCTGCAGAAACCCAGCGGCCTCGGCGACGTCCGCATCTGGCCGCCCTGCCCCTGCCACGGCCGCCCCCACCTGCGCATCATGCTCCGGGGCCACGGCGCCGTCGTCCTCCTCGACCTCCCCTCCCGCCAAGTCCGCCGCTGGCTCCGCCGGGAGACCTTCCCCCTGGTACCCCCCGGCTCCGAAGGCCCCCTCCTCGACTGGTCCACCCCGCCCCGCCAGCTCGGTGGTGACGCGCAGGCCTGAGGGGCGACCCTCCGGTCAGACCTGACTCGCGGAGGCGAACCGGACGAACGCCGCCCAACCAGCGGACGCGATGCGGAGGACCGGCCCGTCCGGGTCCTTCGAGTCACGGACGTGGACAACAGCCCCTGTCAGCGCCACTTCTACGCACTGTCCGCCCTCCTCGCTGCTGTAAGTGCTTTTGACCCACGCGATAGGGGATTGATCAGCCTTCATGGCTCTCCCAACAACTTCTCGACGAACTCCAGGGACTCGTGAGGTGTGAGCGCCTGAGCGCGGAGGATTCCGTACTTGACCTCCAACCCACGGACCTTGTCCCGCTCCGTGTGGACATGGCTCACGTTCTGCACCTCGACGTAGGCGATCCTGCGCCCATCCTTCGTCTCGATCAAGGTGAACGGCCCTGCGAGCCCGGCGTTCTGCTTCCGGTGCAGCGGCATGACCTGAATCTCCACGTTCCGCTGTTGGCCGATCAGCAGAATCTGCTCCAGCTGGCCACGCTGTACACCGCTACCACCGATGGGTCTCCGGAGCACCGACTCATCGATGACGAAGCTCAACGTGGGAGCGGGCCGCTTGGCGAAGAGGCTCTGGCGTGCCAGGCGGGCGCTCACTCGCTGTTCGATGAGGTCATCATCGAACGGTGGTCGCATCATCGAGAAGACGGCACGCGCATATTCGTCGGTCTGCAGCAGGCCGTTGACCACAAGAGCGTCGTAAGCATGCAACTCCACCGCCTCCGCCTCCAGCTTGGCGGCGTCCCGGAAGAACGCGGGGTACCGGGCACGGGCGACCTCGTCCTTCATCGCGATCAGCACGCCGCCCGCGTTCAGCTCGTGATCCGCCCTGTCGATCAGCTCGGGCCGGGGGATTCTCCGCCCGAGCTCCACCGAGGCGATCAGGTCCTCGCCGTACCCCAACCGGGCACCCAACTGGGCCCGGGACAGCCCCGCCCGCTCCCGCAGGAGCTTCAATTGCCGTCCGAAGGCGCGTAGAAGGCCTGCCCCGTCGTCCTGTTCCGCCATGTCGACCACCTCCGGCCCACCAAGTCCACCCGGACATCCGCCCACGATCGGCTAGCGGAACCCTACGGAACGCAACCAGCCGGTGCGCCCGGAATCCTGCGAATTCACCCCGGCTATGCCGCTGCCGTGACCACCGCACCGCGCAGCAGGCCGCGCGCGCGTTCCGCGCCTCGGCGGTTGCGTTCGGCCGCGGCCACATCCGGCCCGACCCGAGGAGGCGCAACGCCCCTACAGCGTCCGCAGATCACGCCGCCACCCGGCACCGGATCCGCGCAACGCGCGCATTCCCCCATACCACCGGCGGCAGCGTCAGGCGCGGCGACGACCGCCCCCGGCATCCGCCGCTCCAGGCGTGCTCGCACGAAGCCCGCCGGCGCGAGGACATGCGTGGGCAGACCGCCCAACAGTGCCTCCCGTAGCCGCCCCACGTCCGGGTCCCGGGCGAGCCAGTCCGCCACCAGCGGTGCGAGATCGAGGACTTCAGCCACCCCCAACCGCAACCGCCGGTCCCGGGCGGTCAACCGACCGAGCAGCCCGGCCGCCTCCCCCTCGACCGACCCCACGAGGGAGGAGGTGTTCCCCTCTCTCTTCTCCTCCTTGGGGGAAGTGCCGACCTCCCGACCCTCCCCCTCACCGAGTGCCGGGTTTCGGACCGAACCGCGCCAGGCCGCCTCGATCTCGTCCGGCTCCGTCAGCGGCACGCTGCTGACGAGGACGCGGGTCGTCCACGTGCCCTTCGTCGGGTGCTGGGAGCGCCGCACGTGCAGGTAGCCCTCCTCGATCAGCTGGGCCCGCGCGCGGGCGATCGCCGTGCGCCCTTCGGGCATCCGCTTGCCGATGGTGAGGACGGTGTCCCGGCTGCCGGGCGGCAGCGACAGTGCCCACAGCAGCAGCGTCTTCGCCGTGGCCCGCAGACGGGGGTGGCGGACGATCTCGTGTGACGCCCGTACATAGCGTTCGGGCGCGATAAAGTGCACGTGCATGAGGAGGCCTTGTTCCTTGTGCCTGACCCCGGGGTGTTCCAGCACCGCCGGGGTCATCTATTGATCTGTAGCCGGACGGTAGCACGCGGTGACCACCCCCCGCCCCCGAATCCGCGAACCGCCCGCCTCAGCCCGCTCCACCACAGACGGCACCGGACTCCGCCGGTATCAGCCGCACCTGCCGTGCCGTCAACTTGAGAGGCTCGGCCTCCGCCAGTCCCGCGCACCGCCGCGCACCTCGATCAGCGTCAGAACCCGCTGGTCGTACACCTTCGTTCCCATGCCCGCGGCCTACCCGGAAGGACCTCCTCGACACCCGCGTACACGGCTGCCCACCGGCCGTACACGGCCCGGCCGTACGCGCGTCGCCGCTGGTCACGGCCTCTCCGCGCCCGGCACGCTCCTGCCCATGACATCCCTGCACAACCCCAGCACTCCCGAAGCGGCCACTCCCCTCCGGGAGTTCGCCATGCGGTTCAGCTCCACCCCGCGCGGTGCCCGGCTCGCCCGCCGGCTCGTCTCCCACCGCCTCGACGGCTGGGGGTACGGCTACGACTCCCCGCTCAACGAAACCCTGACCCTGATCACCGCCGAACTCGCCGCCAACGCCGTCCGCCACGGCCGCGTCCCCGGCCGGGACTTCGCCGTCCGGCTCGCCGAGCACCCCGATGCCCTCCGCATCGAGGTGTCCGACACCCGCGCCGAACGGACTCCCCCGACCGCTCCCCCGGCCCCGCCCGCCGACGCGGAGTCCGGCCGCGGCCTGCTCCTGGTCGCCGCCCTCGCCGACGGCTGGGGTACCTCCCCGCGCTCGGCAGCCCCGGGCAAGACGGTCTGGGCGGAGTGCCGGCGACGGTAGACCCGCAGCACAGTCGATGGGATCGTTCCCACCCCCGGACGAACCGGCCAGCAGGATGACCGTACGTATATGCCTGGGGGCGAAGCGAGGACGCGGGCGGTGACTGGCTGTCCCAGCGCGTCGACCGCTCGAAGAGCCGGGCCGGCGCGCAGAACATGCACGACTTCCTGATGCGCAGGAGCAGCGCGGCCACCCGAAGCCGCACTTCGTCCGCGTCACCCCGGACCGGTACTGGAGCGACGTCGGACGACCAGCGCTCCCCTCGCCTGTCCCGGGCCCGCGGCCCGGTCCCCCGAACACACGGCGCCGACATCGTCCGGCCCGGCGAGCCGACCCTCCTGAAGGCTGTTCTCACGCCCTGAGACACGTCACGACGCCAAGCCGGTCGGCCGCAGACAGGAAGCGCCCGGGTGAGCCCATCCCCGGGACCCGTCCCCGTGGCCGGCTGCACGAGAACGCGCGATGCGACGACCCCCCCACCCTCTGACCGCCCACGCATGGCGAATGACGGTCGTGCACGCACGAGACCGCGTTCCCCCGCCTCAGCGCTCCCGCCCACGCGCCTTCAGGGGCAGGGCGGGGAGCTCCGGGGCGGGGAGGCGGTCGCCGGCGTAGCCGTGGACGGTGCCGAAGCGAGTGCCGGTCATCCAGTCGGTGCGGGCCTGGGCGATGTCCTCGGTGGACCGCCCGATGAAGTTCCACCACATGACGATCTTCTCGTCGGAGGGTTCGCCGCCGAGGAGGAGGACGGCGGCGTCGGTGTGGGCGTGGAGGGGGAGGTCGGGGCGGCCGCAGCCGAGGTAGAGCATGGAGCCGGGTTCGACGGGGACGCCGTCGACGTCGGCCCGGCCGGACATGGCGAGGACGGCGTACTCGAAGTCGCGGACGAGGGGGATCCGGAGGTCCGCGCCCTCGCTGAGGGCGAGGTCGGCGCCGACCAGGGGGGTGTGGGTGGTGCCCGGCGACGTGGCGGTGTCGAGGGTGCCGAGGATGACGGTGCCGCGCAGGCCCGGGGCGGTGACGACGGGCAGGTCGGGGTGGTGCTCGAAGGCGGGGGCGGTGTGCCGGTGGGCCTCCGGGAGGGCCACCCAGAGCTGGGCGCCGTGCAGGTAGCGGGCGTGCGGGCGCGGGGACTCCTCGGAGTGGGAGATCGCCCGGCCGGAGGTCATCAGGCCCAGTTCGTACGGCCGGACGGTCTGCAGGCTGCCGAGGCTGTCGCGGTGCAGCACCTCGCCCTCGTGCAGCCAGCTGACCGTCTGCAGGCCCATGTGCGGGTGCGGCGGGACCTGCATGCCGGGCTCGGCGGCGATGTCATCGGGGCCGTAGTGGTCGACGAAGCACCAGGCGCCGACCATCCGGCGGCCCAGGTTGGGGAGCAGGCGGCGGACCACCGTGCTTCCTCCGAGCGGCACTTGACGCGGCGTCAGCAAATCCTTCACCGGGCCGGGGCTGGCCTCGCGGCCGCAGGTGGTCGGGGCGGGCTTGAGGTCGAGGTTACTCATCGCGGTTCCACCACCGTACGAGGAGGGCCGGGCGGAGAGAGCCGGGCCGAGAGGGGCCGGGCCGAGGGGCGCCGGGCGGAGAGGGCTCCGTCACCGATCATCCGGCACCGCCCGGTGTTCCTCCACCCGCGCCCGTCCATCCGGCGCCCCACCAGCCGGCGCCCCACCAGCCGGCGCCCGGCGCTGAGCACCCCGGCGCCGACCATCCGGCCGTGCGCACCCGGCCGTGCGCACCCGGCCCAGGCCGGCCGCCCAACCCCCAGGCCGCCCGCCCAGGCCCGAGCCGTCCGCGCCGGCTCAGTGCCGGCAGGCCCACCACGCGTCCGCCGACGCCTGGTCGGCGAGCTCCCGCAGCTTGCGGACCGCCTCCGCGGGGTCCTCCGCCCCGTACACCGCCGAGCCGGCCACGAACACGTCCGCACCGGCCTCGGCGCAGCGCTCGATGGTGCTCGCGGAGACGCCGCCGTCGACCTGCAGCCACAGCTCCAGGTCGTGCTTGGCGATCAGCTCCCGGGTGCGGCGGATCTTCGGCAGCATGATGTCCAGGAACGCCTGGCCGCCGAAGCCGGGCTCGACGGTCATGATCAGCAGCATGTCGAGCTCGGGCAGCAGGTCCTCGTACGGCTCGATCGGGGTGCCGGGCTTGAGCGCCATGGACGCCCGGGCGCCCTTGGCGCGGATCTCGCGGGCGAGCCGGACGGGCGCGGCCGCGGCCTCGACGTGGAAGGTGACCGAGCCGGCGCCGGCCTCGATGTACTGGGGGGCCCAGCGGTCCGGGTCCTCGATCATCAGGTGCAGGTCGAGCGGGATGTCGGTGGCGCGGGCGAGCGACTCGACCACCGGCACGCCCAGGGTCAGGTTGGGCACGAAGTGGTTGTCCATGACGTCCACGTGCAGCCAGTCGGAACCCCGGACGGCCTCGGCCTCGTCGGCGAGCCGGGCGAAGTCCGCGGACAGGATGCTGGGGTTGATCTGGGCCATGACCGACTACCTTCACATGAGGGCTGGGGCGCCCCGGGAGCGGGCACCTCGCCCCATCATCTCGCGCCGTACCACCGCCGCCCGCACACGGGTGACCCCCGAGTGACCGTCATCACATCCCCGCCGGGGTTACCGGGGCCGTCGCCGTGGTCATCAGCCCTGAGCGGTCCACGCACCCGCCGGAGCGCCCCCACCCACGGGCCGCCACGACGCCCGCGGACCGTCCCGAACCACGGGCCGCCACGGCACCCGCCGGACCGTCCCGACCAGCCGAGCTCCCGCTCCCACCCGGAGCTCCGTCCGAGGAAGGTCTCCCGATGACCGATCTCGTCCACCCCGCCCGCGCGCTGTGGTGGCTCTTCGAGCCGGTGCACGCCGTCACCTACTTCCAGCCCGAGGGACGCGCCGCCTTCGAGGAGGCCGGGCTGCACGGCCGGCTGCACGGCTACTTCGCGAGCCGCTCGGCCCCGCTCGGCGCGGTGGACGCGGCGCCGGTGGTCGCCGCCTTCTTCACCTTCGCCCCCGCCATGGTGGAACGCGCGCTGCCGGAGGTGTGGACGCACGCGAGCCCGGAGGAGGCGCTGGCCGCCCGGCTGAAGGGCTCGGCGGCGACGCTGGCCCGGCTGCTGGAGCACGTGGACCCGGAGCAGGTCGACCTGGTCGCGGACACCCTGGAGCGGGCCGCGTCCCGGCTGGACTGCGCCGGCCGGGTGCTGGCCGCCGCCAACGCGGCGCTCCCACCGACCAGCGGCCGGTACGAGCGGCTCTGGCAGGCCGCCACCGTGATGCGCGAGCACCGCGGGGACGGCCACGTGGCCGCGCTGGTGGCGGCCGGGCTGGACGGCTGCGAGGCGCTGGTGGTCCGGTGCGCGATGGACATGCGGCGGGAGATGATCCAGCCGCTGCGCGGGTGGACGGACGCCGAGTGGGAGGCGGCCGTGGAGCGCCTGGTCGAGCGCGGCTGGCTGACCGAGCGGGGCACCCTCACCGAGCTCGGCCGGATGGGCCACCAGTCCCTGGAGGCCGCCACCGACCTCGCCGCCGCCCGGGTCTGGGAGGACTACCCGCGCGCCGAACTCGACCGACTGGCGGCGGCGTTGAAGCCGATGTCGGCACTGTGTCGCAGCCAGCTGCCGGTCAACCCGGCGGGGCTTCCGGACCAGCCGTACACCGAGGCCCCGGCACAGCCGTAAGCGGGGCCCGGGCCGGCCGTCACCCCCAGGCCCGACGGTGAGCCGACCTAGACGCCGGGCGGCGGCCCCAGGACGATCCCCCGCCCGGCGTAGAACGCCCCGAACGACCGCCACGGCACGCGCGCGAAGGCCTGCGACTCCCCCGGGAAACCGGACGGGTTGTGGATCACCAGTGCCGTGTCCGTGGCGCCCACGGCCAGCACCAGGTGCCCGCCGCGCCGCACCGGTGCCGGCCCGCCCGGCTCCCGGATCGACGGGTGCACCGACAGCATCACCAGCCGCCCGCCGGCGACCTCGGCGGCCACCTCCTCGGGCGTCAACTCCCGCGCCTGCGCCGCCAGTCCCCACCGCCGCCGGACGTAGCCGGCGAACGGCTGGTGGATCAGCCCGCGCAGGTTCTCACCGTCCCGCACGTACGCGCCTGCCGCCATGCACTCACCCGCGAGCGCCATCGCCGTCGGAGTCACGCCCCACCAGTGCTCCAGCGCCATCCGCAGGCAGGCCACCCCGCACAGCCGCCACGACCACCACGCGTACTCCTCGGGGTCGGCCGCCCCGGACTCGCCCCAGCGCGGGTCCGCTGACGCGCTCAGCCGCCCGTCGACGATCTCCCGCACCAGCTCGGGCGACTCCCACTGCGCGCGGTACGGCACCTCGTGCACCACAACCTCGTCCGCCATCCCCCGACGCTCTCACGCCGCGGCGACCGACCGACTCACGACACACTTGAGTACCCGTACTCAGGCGTCCGACCTGCGGCTTTCCCTAACGTGATCACGCCGCGGAGAACGACCGGGCGCACCGAGGACGACCGAGGGCCGAGGCCCGGGAGGCAACGCCGATGAACGCCGGAGCGAAGGTACTGCTGGGCCTGCTGACCGTCCTGGCGGCGGGCGCCCTGATCGTCATCGCCCCGTGGCTCTACCTCGCGGCCACGATGGGGCCCGACTCGCCGCCCGCCACCGCCACCTACGCGCCCGTCGCGCCCGCCCCGTCCCCGACGGCCGTCTCCCCGAGTCGCTTCCCGGCGCCGGCCGAGTCGCCCGCCCCGCCCGTCTCGCTGGACCGGTAGGCCAGCCGCTGCGCCGCGTGCCGGCCGCGCTGCTCCACCGGGACCGCCCCGGTGGCGCGGGCCAGCCCGAACGGCGGCATGTCGAAGTAGATCGACTCGTACCCGCCCTCCGGGGCGATGTACGTCTCGTGCCAGAGCCCGACGTGCCCGCGCGCCTTGCCCTCCCGCAGCTTGCGGTTGGCGATGCCCCACACGGTGTGGTGGAAGCCGTCCGGCGCGGTGGCGTAGCCGTACAGCTTCTCCTTGGACTCCCAGTACTGGACGACGTAGTAGGTGCGCGGCGAGGCGGTGAGCAGGACCCGCGCGAGCAGGCCGCGTTCCCGGCCGCGCTCGGAGCCGCGGCGCAGCTCCCAGAGCATCCGGAACATCGCGAACATCACCGGGCCCCAGTGGTGGACGGCCCAGAACCGGTTGATCCGCATGCCGATCAGCAGGACGACGGTGTCGCCGGTGGCGGCGGCGGTGGTGTAGCCCCGCAGCGGCTTGGCGAACATCGAGCGGACGGACCCGCCCTCCGACCCACCGGGCGTGCTCTCCGCCCCGACGGGCGTGCTCTCCGTGTGCATCCCGGCCTCCCCCTGCCCGCACCCATGTAATCGGTGATTACATCAGCGCCCGATGACCCGGTCAAGGCTCGCCGCCGCCACAATTCGGCTACGGAGCAGGCCGGTTGGCCATCGCGATGCCCTGCCCGAAGGTGTCCAGCACCTGCCCGGCCAGCTCCTCTGCCCGCTCCGGCGGCAGGTAGCCGTCGACGATCATCTGCGCCAGCCCGTACACCAGCGCCTGCCCGGCCAGCCTGACCAGCGCCGGGTCCCCGGGTCGCAGCCGGCCCGCCTCCTGGTCCGCGACGACCACGTCCGTCAACGCCCGGTCGATCCCGTCCAGTTGCTCCCGCAGCTCCGGCTCCCGCGCGGACGTGAACACCCGCGAGCGCACCAGCTCGAACCGCCGCGGATGCCGCATCGCGTACCGCACGAACCCCAGCCCGACCGTCCGCATCACCGACCCACCGCCCGACCCACCGCCCGACCCACCGCCCGACTCGGCACTCGCCCCACCGCCCGACCCGGCGGCCGCCACCTCCGCTTCCTGCCACCGCATCAGGTCGGCCAGTACCCGGTCCGCCAACGCGGTCAACAGCGCCTCCCGGTCGGCGAAGTGCCGGAACGGCGCCCCCGCCGACACCCCCGCCCGCCGCGCGACCTCCCGCACGCTGACCTTCGCCTGCCCCTGCTCGTCCAGCACCTCGAACGCCGCCGCCATCAACGCCTCCGGCAAGGCCCCGTGGTGGTACGCCCCCCGGCCCTTCGTCTCGCTCATGCCTGTCTTGCTACCACAGCCGCCGGCCCCGCCCCCCTCCATCGGGGGACGGGGCCGGCAGCCTCCGCGACAGCCGCGCCGCCTACCAGCGCAGCCACCTCCCGGGCGCAGCCACCTCCCGGGCGCAGCCACCTACCAGGCGTAGTCCTCCGGAGCGGGCCGGTGGCCCGGGAAGAGCTCGTCGAGGCGGTCCAGGGTCTTCTGGTCGAGCTGCAGGTCGAGCGCACCGAGCGCCGCGTCCAGGTGGGCCGGGGTGCGCGGGCCGATGATGGGGGCGGTGACGGCCGGGCGGGAGAGCAGCCAGGCGAGGGCGAGGTCGGCGGGGTGGGTGCCGAGTTCGTCGGCGAAGTCCTCGTAGGCCTGGATGCGGTCGCGGTGCTCGGCGAGGAGTTCGCTCGCGTGGCCCAGGGCGCTGCGGCCGCGGGTGCCCTCGCGCTCCTTGCGCAGGACGCCGCCGAGCAGGCCGCTGCGCAGCGGGGACCACGGGAGGAGCCCGAGGCCGTAGTGCTGGAGCGCGGGGATGACCTCCAGCTCGACGGTGCGGTCGAGCAGGTTGTAGAGGGACTGCTCGCTGACCAGGCCGAGGAAGTGGCGGGAGCGGGCGGCCTCCTGGGCCTGGGCGATGTGCCAGCCGGCGAAGTTGCTGGAGCCGACGTAGATGATCTTGCCCTGGGCGACCAGGACCTCCATCGCCTGCCAGATCTCCTCCCAGGGCGTGGCCCGGTCGATGTGGTGCATCTGGTAGAGGTCGATGTGGTCGGTCTGCAGCCGGCGCAGGCTGGCCTCCACGGCCCGGCGGATGGCGAGCGCCGAGAGCTTGCCGCCGTTGGGCCAGTCGGTCATGTCGGCGTAGGCCTTGGTGGCGAGGACGGTGCGCTCGCGGCGGCCGCCGCCCTGGGCGAACCAGCGGCCGATGATCTCCTCGGTACGGCCCTTGAGGTTGCCCTCGCTGTCGCGGCCGTAGGCGTTGGCGGTGTCGAAGAAGTTGATGCCGTGGTCGTGGGCGGTGTCCATCAGGCGGTGGGCGTCGGCCTCTTCGGTGTGCGGGCCGAAGTTCATGGTGCCGAGGCAGAGGCGGGAGACGGTCAGGCCGGTGCGGCCGAGGTGGGTGTACTCCATGGCGCCCCACCCAAGACCACACCGGCCCCGCTGTCCAGCACATTCCACGGGCGTGCCGGAGCCGCCGGTCACCGCCCGTGCGTGCTGAACTTCCGTACCGCGAGCGGCAGGCAGAGCGCGAGCAGCACGGCGCTCCAGAGCAGTGCGGCGAGCACGGCGTGCTGCGTCGGCCAGGCGGAACCGGGCGCCGACGGGTTGCCGAAGAGCTCCCGGCACGCCTGGACGACGGAGCTGACCGGGTTCCAGTCCGCGACGAAGCGCAGCCAGCCGGGCATGCCGCCGGTGGGCACGTACGCGTTGGTGACCATCGCGACCGGGAAGACCACGACGGCGAGTTGGCCGGCCGCCTCCTCCTTGCCGACGGCCAGGCCGAGCAGCGTGCCGACCCAGGTCATCACGAAGCGGAAGAGCAGCAGCAGCGCGAACGCCCCGGCCGTGTCGGCGAGCCCGTGCCGGGCGCGCCACCCCGCGGCGAGCCCGACCAGGGCGAGCAGTGCCAGGACGACCACGCTGACCAGCAGGTCCGCGAGGGTCTGCCCGAGCAGCAGGCCGGTCCGGGAGACCGGCATCGAGCGCAGCCGGTCGGTGACCCCGCGCCCGACGTCCCGGGCGGCGCCGACCATGGTCGGCATGATGCCGTTGGTGGCGACCATGGCGAACAGCCCGGGCATCAGGAACTCCCGGTAGTCCCCGCCGCCCGGCACCCGCATGGCGCTGCCGAAGACGTACCCGAAGACCACCACCATGACCACCGGGACACCCAGCGAGGCGGCCAACAGGCCTGGCGAGTGGCGGTAGTTGAGCAGGACGCGGAGCATCGACGTCCAGGTGTCGGGGAACAGCCGACCCGCGCCGGACGGTCGCCGGGCGGCGTACGCGACGGTGGACATCAGGCGGCCCTCCCCGCCCCGGCGCGGTCACCGGTGGGCTCACCGTTCGGACCGTCGGCGAGCCGGCCGGGCCTTCCGGGCTGGCCGGGCCGGCCGGGCTGGCCGGGCCGGTGGGTGAGCGCCAGGAACACGTCGTCCAGGGACGGCACCCGCACCGCCACGTCCTGCGCGACCACCCCCGATCCGTCCAACTCCCGTACCAGCGAGGGCAGCAGGACGGACACCCCGGGTGCGGTCACGACCGTGACGGTCCGCTCGGCGACGTCCACCCGCGCGTCGCCACCCGACAGCGCGGACAACACCACGGCCGTGGAGGCGAGTTGCGCCGGGTCGGCCAGGGTGACGGAGACCTGGCTGCCGATCGCCGCCTTGAGCCGGTCCGGTGGGCCGGTGGCGATGGCGGCGCCGTGGTCGACGACGACGACGTCGTCGGCGAGCCGGTCGGCCTCCTCCAGGTACTGGGTGGTGAGCAGCACGGTGGTGCCGCCGTCCTTCAACTCCTTGACGGTCTCCCAGATCTCCTGCCGGCTGCGCGGGTCGAGCCCGGTGGTCGGCTCGTCCAGGAAGAGCACGGGCGGGCTGGTGACCAGGCTGGCGATGAGGTCGAGGCGCCGGCGCATGCCGCCGGAGTAGGTGCGCACGAGCCGGTCCGCGGCGTCGACGAGGCCGAAGCGGGTGAGCAGTTCGTCGGCGCGCTCCCGGGCGCGGCGGGCGCCCAGCCGGTGCAGCCGGCCGAACAACTGGAGGTTGTCGCGCCCGGTGATGCCCTCGTCCACGGCCGCGTGCTGCCCGGCGAGACCGATGGAGCGCCGGACGTCCTCGGCCGCGCGGACGACGTCGTGCCCGGCGACCCTGGCGGTGCCGCGGTCGGGGGCGACCAGGGTGGCGAGGATGCGGACGGCGGTGGTCTTGCCGGCGCCGTTGGGACCGAGGAGGCCGCAGACGGTGCCCGCCGGAACGGTGAGGTCGAGGCCGCGCAGGGCCTCGGTGGCGCCGAACCGTTTCGCCACGCCCGCCATCTCGATGGCGGGCCGGGTGGTGTCGGGCCGGGTGGTGTCGGACATGTCTCTGCCCTTCTCTAGGTACAGCGTACGTAGAAGTGCGCGCAGGCGCATCGTACTACGTACGGTGTACGTGTCCAAGGGAGCGGGGCGCCGGCGCGCGGCGGTGAGCGGGGGCGCGTCTCTAAGATGGGGAGCGCGAGGTGATCTTCCAGTGCCGTCCAGCAAGCCCACGCCCCCCGAGGCCCCCGAACTGATCTGGCTGCGCCCCGAGCGCACCGGCCGCGGCCCGCGCCCGGCCCACAGCCGCGACTCCATCGCCGCGGCGGCCATCGGGATCGCCGACGCCGAGGGCCTGGACGCGGTCTCCATGCGCCGGGTCGCGGCGGCGCTCGGCGCGGGCACCATGTCGCTCTACAACTACGTGCCGAAGAAGGAGCACCTGCTCGACCTGATGCTCGACGCGGTCGCCGCCGAGTACCGGCTACCCGCCACCACCAGCGGCGACGTCCGGGCCGACCTCACCGAACTCGCCCACCAGCAGCTCGGCATCTTCCGCCGCCACCCCTGGCTGCCCGCACTCGTCCTGGCCCGCCCCAGCATCGGCCCCAACGCCCTGCGCTACACCGACCACTTCCTCGCCGCCACCGCCCCCACCGGCCTGGCCGGCGGCGCCCGGATGGAGGCGATGGCCCTGTTCAACGGGTTCATCTGCCAGTTCGCCCAGTACGAGCGGACGGCCGCCGCGGGCGCCAAGTGGCAGGCGGAGATGGTCGGTTACCTCACCCGGGCGGCGATGAGCGGCGACTACCCGCACCTCGCCCAGGCCTTCGCCACCGCAGGCCCGCCGGCCGACCCGGACCAGGCCTTCGACCGCACCCTGGACCGGATGATCTCCGCCATCCTGGCGCCCGCGAACGACGCCTGACGGACCGTCACTCCGACAGAGCCTCCCGCGACAGCACCCCGGCCACCCGTCCGTCCACCAGCACCAGGACGGCGGGGTGCGCCGCGCCCCGGCCCCCGCCCGCCAACGCCGCCCGCGCCTCGGCCACCGACTGCCCGACACCCACCGCCGGCAGCGCCGCCCCCAGCAGCGCGCCCAGCGGATCGCCCGGCTTGGCACCGCCGTCCGCGAGCGCCGCCACCAGCACCTCCCGCGACACCGAGCCCACCACCTCCGTCGCACTCACCCCGAACGGGCGCGCCGCCCGGGCCAGCGCCACCGGGGCCACGCCGCCCGGCACGTCCCGCAGCGCCTCCACCGCCCCGCCGACGGTCGCGTCGGCCGGAACCACCACCAGCGGGCCGGCCGCCGCCAGCGCCTCCCGCACCGCCGGCCGGCCGGCCTCCGCCGGCTCCTCCAGGAAGCCCCACTCCCGCATCCACGCGTCGCTGTGCACCTTGGACAGGTACGAGCGGCCCGAATCCGGCAGCAGCACCACGACCAGGTCCTCCGGGCCCAGCCGCCGCGCCACCCGCAGGGCCGCCGCCACCGCCGTCCCGGAGGACGGGCCGGCCAGGATGCCCTCCTCCCGCGCGAGCCGGCGTGCCGTCAGCAGCGACTCGCGGTCCGGGATCCGCTCGAAGGAGTCGACCGTCTCCGGCCGGTAGGCCTGCGGCCGGCGGTCCTCGACCGTCTCGGGGTGGAGGAAGTGCCCGATGCTCTCGACGAACCAGGGGCTGCCGTCCCCGCCCCCGTAGGTGGAGGACTCCGGGTCCGCGCCGACCACCGTCACCCCGCCGCCGGACACCTCCTTCAGGTAGCCGCCGGTGCCGGTGATCGTGCCGCCGGTCCCGACGCCCGCGACGAAGTGGGTCACCCGGCCGCCGGTCTGCTGCCAGATCTCGGGGCCGGTGGTCCGGACGTGGGCGTCAGGATTGGCCAGGTTGTCGTACTGGTTCGCGAGCCAGGCGCCGGGGATCTCCTCGGCCAGCCGCTGCACCACGTTGAACAGGTGCCGCGGATCCTCCCGCGCCACGGCACTGGTGGCGAGCACCACCTCGGCGCCGTACGCCCGCAGGATGTCCGACTTCTCGGGCGCCGACCGGTCCGACACTCCGACGATCACCCGGTACCCGCGCTGCCGCCCGACGATGGTCAGGCCGATGCCGGTGTTCCCCGACGTCGCCTCGACGATCGTCCCGCCCGGCCGCAACAGACCGTCCCGCTCCGCGGCCAGGACCATGGACAGCGCCGCACGGTCCTTGACGCTGCCACCGATGTTGAGGAACTCGGCCTTGGCGTACACCGGCGCCCCGACACCGGCACCGAGCCGCGCGAGGCGGAACAGCGGCGTCCCGCCGATCGCGTCGAGGACTGATTCGTGCACTGCGGTCATCCCGGGCTCCTCCATCGGTGCGGTCCTGCACGAACGCTCCGCCCGAGCCTGCCCAACCCACCCCCCGGCTAGGCCTTCTCCTTGCCTTCAGCGCACGTCGACGGTGAACTGCCGTTCGCTCCGGTCGGACCCGCCGGCGAACTTCCCGCCCCCGTGGGCGGGCACCCCGTCGTGCAGCGTGATGGTGGTCCGGCCCGTCCCCTGCGCCCGGAACGTGAAGTAGTAGTGACCGCCCGAGCCGAGCGACCCGCCGAAGCCCGTTGCGGCGCGGTCGTCGTTCATGGTCCTCCCCCGTTGTCCTGCGCGTTCGGTCCGCAGACCGCCGGACAGCGTAGTGCGGGCCCGGAGCACCGGAGCGCCGGAGGACCCCGAGGGCCGGGGTCGAGGGTGTGTCCGTCCGTCACACCCGTCCCACCAGCCCCGGCCTGGGGTAATCCGCTCGTCACGGCCGCCCGGCTCCCGTAGCGTGGTCCGGTCGATCTTGAAGTCAGAACGGGGCACCACATCATGCAGCAGTACCAGGGCTGGGCCGACGAGCGGTTCGGCGCCGTGGCGGACGTCTTCGCCGCCAACTTCGAGGAGTTCCCCGAGCTGGGCGCCGCGGTCACGGTGTTCGCCGGGGGCCGCAAGGTCGTCGAGCTGTGGGGCGGCACGGCCGACGAACGCACCGGCCGTGCCTGGACGCAGGACACCGTGGTGCCGGTGTTCTCCTGCGCCAAGGGCGCGGTGAGCATCTGCGCGCACCTGCTCGCGCAGCAGGGCCGGCTCGACCTGGACGCCCCGGTCGCCCGCTACTGGCCCGAGTTCGCGCAGCACGGCAAGCAGGCCGTCACCACCCGGATGGTCCTCGGCCACCGGGCCGGTCTGCCGGCCCTGGACGCGGTGCTCTCCTTCGAGGAGATCGCCGCCTGGGATCCGGTGATCCGGGCGATCGAGGCGCAGCGGCCGCTCTGGGAGCCGGGCACGACGTACGAGTACCACGGCCATGTGCTGGGCTTCGTGGTCGGCGAGCTGATCCGCCGGATCACCGGGCTGACCCCGGGCGCGTTCCTGCGCAAGGAGCTCGCCGAGCCGCTCGGCCTGCCGGTCTGGATCGGTCTGCCGGAGAGCGAACTGCCGCGCCTGGCGCGGCTGGTGGAAGCCGAGGGCCGCCGTCCGATGCCCGGCCCGGAGCACCTGCTGACCAGGATCGTGACGATGAACGGCGCGCTGGTCTTCCCCGGTCTGGACGCGCCGCACGGCTGGAACGACCCGGCCCTGCACGCGATCGAGCTGCCCGGCGCGGGCGCCGTCGCCTCCGCGACCGGCCTGGCCGGACTGTACGCGGCGGCGGTCACCGGCCTGGACGGCTCCCCCCGCCTGCTCTCCCCCGACACCGTGACCGACGCGGTGCGCGAAGTCTCGTCCGGCGCGGGCTTCCTGGGCTTCGACATGGGCGCCCGCTGGGGCTCCGGCGTCCTGCTGGACTCCCCCGCCTTCCGTCCCCTGCTCGGCGCGCGGAGCTTCGGCAACGACGGCGCCGGCGGCCAGTTCGCCTTCGGTGACGACGAGTTCGGCATCGGCTTCGCCTACGTCGCCAACCGGATGATCGGGCACGGCGACGCCCGGGCGAACCGGCTGATCGACGCGGTGCGCGGGTGCCTGGGGTGACGGACTTCCTCCCCCTCCTCACCGGCCTGGCCACCACCGGTGGCCTCGGCGACCTGCACTGCGGCGCCTCGCTGCCCGAACTCGCGGCCCGCTACGGCGAACCGTGGGACGGCGGCCGGATCCACCGCGCCACCCGCTGGCCGCACGGCTTCGGCTGGGGCGACGTCCAGACGGTGTTCTGCCGCTGCCGGGAGCTCCGTTCGCTCTCCCTGCCGGTCTGGCACGGCGAGCTCGAACTCCCGCTGCCGGGCGGCGCATCGGTGACGCTCGGCACCCGCGTCACCGAGTCCGCCCTGATGGCGGCACTGACCGCCACCGGCCACAGCTGGCGGACGGTGACGTACGAGAACCTCCCCGACCAGCGGAACCTGATGTTCTCGCCGGCCGAGGAGGTCCGGGTGGAGCTGGTGCTGACCAACCGCGAGGCCTACGACGAGCCTCCGCTGGAGGAGTTCGTGCTGCACAAGGCCGTGCTCTGGGACTGCGACCACGTGGACTGCCCCGAGCCGGACGGCACCCTGCCGGACGACGGCTGGGGCGCGGCCGAACGCTGAGCCGCCCGCCGCGCCCCGGGCCCCCGGTGGGCCGTTCCCACCCCCGTGGAGAACGGCCCACCGCGCTTACCCCCGCGGCTACTTGAGCAGGAAGTCGTACACCGCCTGCTGCCCGGCCGTGGTCCGCTGCACCGAGTGCGCCGCCCCGGGGACGATCACGATCTTCGGGTCGTGCGCCGACTTCGCCTGCTGGTACAGCCACTCGTACGGCGTCGAGAGGTCCCGGTCACCGCCGAGCAGCAGCACCGGCACGTCGGGCAGCTTGCGGTGCGCCGGCGGGGTCGGCGGCACCGGCTCGCGCGGCCAGTCCTGGCAGACCAGCAGGCTGCCGAGCCCGGTCGCGGTCGCGGCGTCGTACGGCCAGGTCTGCTCGGCGGTCAGCGCCTGCCGGGTGCGCTCCAGCGCGGCCGCCCGGCCCGCGACCGGGGTGTCCGACGTGCCCCACGGGTAGTGCCCGTCCGCGCACAGGGTGGCGGCGTGCAGGCCCTGGCTCAGCAGCTCGGCCGGAGCGGCGTCGTTCGTGTGCACGTCGGCGATGAAGGCCTGGAGCTTCTCCGGCTTCCCGGCGGCCGCCTCGTGGAGGACCTCCGGCACGCCGCCGTAGTTGGGGTCGGCGAACTCGTAGCTGGTCAGCGCGTCCAGGATCTGCGCCCCGTTGCCGTACTTCCGCACGGTGGCGGCGAGGTCGGCGGCCGGGTCGGTGGTGCAGCCGGTGGCCTGGCAGGCGGCCCGCAGCACCCGGGCGGTCGCGGGCAGCGCGACGAGGTCGAGCGGGTCGTAACCCTGCTGCGGGACCACCGAGTCGAGCACCAGCCCGGCCACGTGCGCCGGGTGGGCGAGCGCGTACCGCTCGGCGACGAAGCTGCCGTACGAGACGCCGTCGATGGTCAGCCGGTGGGCGCCGAGGGCCTGGCGCAGCCGGTCCATGTCGGCGACGGTGTCCGCGGTGCTGTAGAAGCGCGCGTTCGGGCCGAGGGCGGCGGCGCAGTCGGCGATGGACTGCTTGCGGGGCGGGGTGAGGTCGGAGGAGCCCATGTCCTCCTGCAGCCCGGGGCACTGCAGCGCCCGCTGACCGGTGCCGCGCTGGTCGTACATGACCAGGCGGTAGTCCTTGAGGAGCGGGGCCAGCCTGGTCGCGATCCGCTGGAACAGCGGCAGGCCGGGCTGGCCGGGGCCGCCGGTGAGGAACAGCAGGTCGCCCTCGGGGGCGTCGGCGTTCCCGGTCATCGCCACGTCGAGCTGCAGGGTGCCGGGGACGGCGCCGCTGTGGTCGAGCGGCACGGTCAGGGTGCCGCAGGTGTACTCGGGCATGCCCTGGCAGGGCGCCTGCCCGGTGATCCCGCCGTGCCGGTCCGGTGCGGCCGGCGCCGCGACGGCGGGGGCGGCCAGGGTGGTACCGGCGACCACCGCGACGGCGCCCAGCAGGGCGGCGATGCGGCCGCGCGTGCTCGTCATGTTCGTCCTTCCGGTCGCGCCGCGTCCGTACTGACGCGGTCACGGAGTCAGCTTGGGCCCGGGCCGCGTCGAAGGCGAGCTTTCATGCCAGGATTCGACCAGGGTCGAAACGTCGTGGGCCGAATGGCCAACAAATGCGGTCAGGTCCGGCGTTCGACGATTCGAAGGAACGACACGCCGACCGACAGCACCGGACGACCCGACCGCCCGTCAGCCCACCATCCCGACAGCCCACCATCCCGACAGCCCGCCAGCCCGTTGGTCCGACAGGGGAAGGACGCCGTGATCCGGCTCACGATCGACTCGACCGGCCTCGCCCGCACCCGCTTCGTGGTCTCACCCCTGCACGAGGCGGTCAACACCCTGATGGCCTCCGCGCTCAGCTCCCCCACCGGGCCGTACGCCTGGGTCGGCCGCACCCGCCGGCTGCTGCGCCGGGAGAAGCTGGAGCTGCTGTCGGGGCTGGCCCTGGAACAGGACGGGGGCTACATTCCCGACTTCCTCTCCCCGCACCCCGAGGGCCCGGAGCCGACGGTGGCAGAGCAGCTGGAGGCCGTCCGCCGCACCGACCCGGAGCGGGTGCTGGCGGAGCTGGAGACAGCCCAACGCGGGCTTCCGGAAGCGAACTTGGCGGGCCGCCGACTGCCCGAGGCGGTGCTGCGCACGCTGCGACGCGGCCCCCGCTACTTCGCCGAGCGGGTCGCCGACGAACTGGGCCACTACTGGGAGTCGGCGCTCGCCCCGTACTGGCCGGACGCCCGGGCCGTGCTGGACGCCGAGATCGACCAGCGCGGCCGCCACCTGGCCCGGTACGGCTCCGGCTCGCTGTTCAACTCCCTCTCCCCGCAGCTCTCCTGGGCCGACGGGCTGATCCGGCTGGAGAGCCGCTTCGACGTGACGCTGCCGGCCAGGATGGTGCTGCTGATGCCGACCCTGGTGAGCCGGAGGATCCACGTCATCCTGGACCCGGTGGACGGCTGCCACCGGGCACCGACGCTGATGTACCCCATCGGCACGCCGGCGGCCGCCCCGCAGACCCCGACCCCGGCGCTGGCGCAGCTGCTCGGCCCGACCCGGGCGGACCTGCTGGCCGCCCTGGTCGACCCGATCACCACCGCCGACCTGGCCGCCCGGCACTTCCTGAGCGCGGGCACCGTCTCCTACCACCTGGGCGTCCTGCACCGCTCCGGGCTGGTCAGCCGGGTGCGCAGCGGCCGGGAGGTGCTGTACCGGCGCACACCGCGCGGCGAGGAGATGCTGGCCACCGAATAGCCGGCCGGCGGCCTGGGCCCCACACCCGACCGCCAGGCCCCGGGCCGTCACGCCACGGCCCCCGACCGTCACGCCACCGCCCCGACCGCCACCCCCGGCCGTCAGGCCAACGCCCGCGGCAGGACCACCCGTACCCACTCCTCCGGCTGCGACAGATGCGGAGCGTGTCCGGCCCCCGCGTACAGGTGCCGCTCCGCCTTCGGCAGGGCGAGGTCCACGAGGTCCAGCACCTCGCCGAACATCGGCGCGCTGTCGTCACTCTGCGTGAGAAGTGCCGGTTCGGTGAACCGGCCCAGCCCGGTGAGGTCGAGGTCGAGCGCGTCGGGGTCGCGCAGCTCGTCCAGGTAGGTGGGCGCGTTGCGGATGTAGGTGTGCCGGACGGGCGCGGGCAGCTGCTCCCAGGCGCCCGGCCCGAAGGCGAGGCTGTCCACGTACAGTTCGGCGGCCGCGGCCGACTCGGCCTGCTCCAGCAGCTCGCGGACGGCGGCGATCCGGTCGGCGAAGGCGGTGCCGATCGGGCGCAGGTCGGGGTCGGCGAGCAGGATGCCGGTGCCGGGCGGCTCGTGCACGCCGATCCCGCGGAGCAGGTCGGGCCGGGCGGCGGCGAGACGGAGGGTGACCAGAGCGCCGTAGGAGTCGCCGTAGACGAAGGCTGGTGCGAGGCCGAGCCCCTGGATCAGCCCGGCCAGGTCGGCCGCGTCCTCGTACACCGAGCCCTGGGTGAGCAGGTCCTCGCTGCGACTGTGGCCCCGGCGGTCGTAGGTGACCACGCCGGCGGACTCCGCCAGGCCCGGGATCACCCGCGCCCAGGCGTCCCCGTCGCTCCACGAGCCGTGCACCAGGACGACGCCGGGGCCCTCGCCGTGGACCTCGTAGTGCAGCGCCACCCCGTTCACCCTGATCTCGGCCATCATGAGCCTCCCGATCTCGGCGGTGCTCCCCCACCAGCCTGACACAACCGCCTGGAAGGCTCAGTTCCGCCGGTCACGGGCCTCGCTCCCCCCGCACCGCACGGGCCCCGGCGCCCGGGACGAAGATCCGGGACGAAGATCATCCGTCCGGGACGAAGATCATCCTCACGCGTGATCCCGCCGCACCGCCGCCGTGCCAGGCTCGGCGCATGCACTACGCCGTACGCCGGATCACCGCCGAGGAGTGGCGGGAACTCCGCGAGCTCACCCTGGAGGCGCTGCGGGACTCCCCCGGCGCCTTCAACCTCTCCTACGCCGGCACCGCCGCCCGGTCCGAGGACGACTGGCGGCAGCAGACCGCCGCAGAGGCCACGGCCGGGTCGCACGCCACCTTCACCGCCCGTGGCGAGGACGGCGCCTGGGTCGGGCTGGCCGGCGTCGAACCCGTCCCGGGCGTCCCCGACACCGTGTGCGTCCGCTCGGTCTACGTCGCCCCGGCCCACCGCGGTGCCGCCGGCCCCGCCGCCGAGCTCGTGCGGGCCACCATCCGTCACGCCCGGGACCACACCGACGCGCGGTGGCTGACCCTCGGCGTCAACGAGAGCAACGGACGCGCGCTGGCCTTCTACCGGCGGCTGGGCTTCGAAGACACCGGCAAGGTCATCCCGTACGTCCGCAACCCGGCCGAGCGGGTCCTCATCCTGGGCTACCCGCACTTCCGGGACGACTCCCGGTAGCCGGGCCGCTGCGTCAAGCCCGGACCGCTGCGTCAAGCCCGGACCGCTCGGTCGAGCCCCGGCCGCTGCTCAAGCCCCCGGCCCACCCCGACAGCCCCGCGCGCGACCGGCCCCCAGCCCGGCGGAGCCCCCTCAGCCCATCCCGCGCACCGGCGGCTCGTCCCGCGTCCCGTCCTCCGCGACCACCGTGAACCGCCTGGCCCCCGACCCCGACCCGACCCCCGCCCCGGACACCGACAGGTCCGCCGGGTACAGCGAGGCCGTGCCGTTCACGTCCAGCTCGGCACTCCGCCGGCCCGTCGCGGTGTCCACCCGGGCGAGCCGGCTGCGCGTCATCGCCCACACCGACGTCCCGTCCACCGCCAGACCGGTGACCTGGTCGTCCAGCCCCGCCGTCCAGCGCTGCCCGCCGTCCGCGAGCGAGTACGCCACCAGGCGGCCGGTCGCGCTGCGGCTCGGGTGCCTGCCGCCGCTGATGCTGACGTCGCCGGGCTTCTCGCCCGGCACGATGAACAGGTCCCCGACGACCACCCCGCCGAACAGCGGCCGGGCGTCGAACTGGTCGAAGGCGTGCAGCCCGCCCAGCATCACGTCCAGGTCGTACTCCTCGCCGGAGACCGGGATCGCCGCCCGCTGCTTGCCCGCCCGGTCGTAGCTGAGCACCGCGTGCGTGCCGCGTTCGCCCTGGGAGTCGACCCAGACCGCGAGCGGCTCGACCGACACCACCGCGAGGTTCTTCAGCCCGCCCGCCGCCGGCAGCGCGATCCGCGACCGTTCCCGCCCGTCCGCGGCGGCCAGCGACGTCAGGACGGGCTCCGCCGCGCCGCACTGCGCCACCGTCACCACGTCCGCCGCACCGCCCGCGACCTGCAGCGGGGCGCAGCCCGCGGCGGCCGTGGTGCGCCAGGCCGGCGCGCCGTCCGCCAGCCGCACCGCCAGCCAGCCGGCCTTCTCCTGCAGGACGGCCTGCCGCCCGGCGACGGCGACCACGTCGGGTGTCGCCGCGTCCCCGCCCCGGGGCGGCGCGTCCACGGCGGTGGTCCACGCCTCCGTGCCGACGGCGAGGTCGAGCGCGGTCACCGCCGAGCACGGCCGGTCGTGCGGCGAGTGGCCGATCAGCCCGACCGCGCCCGCACCGGCCTCCCCCGCACCGGCCTCCCCCGCACCGGCCTGCCCCGCGCCGGCCGCCCCCGGACCGCCGGGCCCGGTCCCGCGGCTCATCGCGCACACCGAGTCCTCCCCGGGCGGCGTCCACCGCCAGGCGACGGCCCCGGTGGCGCTGCGGTACGCGACCACCAGATCGGGGCGGACCCGCACCACCAGGTCGCCGTCCGTCCAGCTGCCCAGAGCGCGGGTCGTGGACGGCCGGTCCAGCGGCGCCGTCCAGGAGTCGTTGAGGCCGTCACCGGCGAAGCCGACGAAGATCCCGAGGCCGAGCAGCACCCCGACGGCGGCCGCGGGCAGCCCGCGCCGGGGGTGGATCAGCGCCCAGACGAAGCCCGCGCCGCAGGGCATCAGCCCGAGGATGCTGATGACGCCCATGTACGCGAGGCTGTCGCCGCCGAACCCGTTGGCGGGACCGAACAGCACCGCGAGCCCCATGCTCGCGAACAGGGCCCCCAGCACCCCGCCGGAGACCACCATCCAGGCCTCCTTGTCCCAGGCGAACCTGGCGCCCCACCCCGCCCGGACCACGGTGTCCTCGGGCCCAACGGCCATGCCGGTCTCTCCCCTGCGACGCCCCTGCGACGCGTCGCCCGCCACAGCAGGCGACGATCATCGGATCGTCGCAGAGCCCCGGTGCGGTCCGAAACAAAGAGCAGGGAAAACCCCGGCCATCACCTGCACATGAGAGGCGCGGAATGCGGTGATCATTACGAATCCTCACCTCCCCACAGCCGCCCGGCCGTTCGGCCGCCGACGCCACGCTCTCCCCGACCGCCCCCCATCCGGGCACCGGTTGACGGTGGAGCAGGACTCGCCCCACCCCTCCGTCACCCGACCGGGTGGGCCTCGGCAGCCGACAGTACGTGTACGCCGGGTCGACTCGTTCTGCAGGGCATGGCTCCCCCGCTCTTCACACCTCCGCCACCACCCGCACACAACGCCGCGCCGAGGCCCCCGTGGCGGTGATCGGCCGGGCGACGGCGGCGGTGATCTCCCTCACGATCCTGCTCGTCCCGGCGGCGGTCACCCCGGCCGCCGAACGGCCCCCTGAGGTCGGGGCCGGCCGGTGGGAGGTGTCGGCGAACGCCGCCAACGTACGGATCGACCACTCCGGCGGGGAGACCGTCGTCGGGCTGGCCCACTCCGGCGACGTCGTGGAGGTCGTCGACACCTGGACCTCGCCGCTCGGCGCCCGCTGGGCCAAGGTCATGGTGGCCCGCACCCGGGTCACCGGCTGGGTCCTGTGGTCGCTGCTGGCGCACCGTGACACGCCACCGGAACCGTAGAATCGACCGGTACGAACCAGGGAGGATTCCGCGTGTTCCGAGCGCACCGTCCGCGCACCCCCGAACTGACCCCGCGCCAGGGGGACGGACCGGTCAGGGGCGTCGCCCTGCTGCTGCCCGGCGGGTTCGTCCGGAGCCGGACCGGTCCGCTGAAGGTCGCCGAACTGGGCCTGCGCGAGCTCGCCGCCGAGCTCACCGAGCGCGGCCGGCCGCACGGCCTCGCCGTGCACCTGCTCCGCTACCGCTACAGCGGCTGGAACGGCGACGACGCCGACACCGCCGTCGACACCCGGTGGGCGCTCGACGAACTCGCCCGACGCCACGAGGGCGCGCCGGTGGTCCTGATCGGCAACTCCCTCGGCGGACGCGCCGCCTTCCGGTGCGCCGGACACCCCTCCGTCGTCGGCGTCGCCGGCATCGCCCCCTGGCTGCCCAGCGGCGAGCCCGTCGCCCAGCTGGCCGGGCGCCGGGTCCTGATCGTCCACGGCACCGGCGACCACAGCGCGGCCAACGCCGCCCAGTCCCTGGAGTACGCGCTGCGCGCCCGGCAGGTCGTCCCGGACCTCGCCCGTTACGAGATCCCCGGCGGCAACCACTACCTCGTCCGCGAGACCGGCGACATCAGCGCCCTCACCACCGCCTTCACCCTCGCCACCCTGGGCGCCGAACCCGCCGACCTCGCCACCGGCGCCGTCTGCACCCGCCTCCCCGCCCGCGCCTGAACCCCTCCCGCCCCGGACCTCAGGCCCCCTCCCCGCCCCCGCCCCCTCGTCCCACTTCCCCTTCGCCGGGCGCGGCACGGGACGGCTCGACGCGCGCCTGCTCCGCCAGGAGATCGGCGAAGGCCACGGTCAGCGGGTCGGGGCGGGTCCGGGTGTAGGCGGTGAGGGTGCGGCGGACCGGCGGGTCGGGGCGGAGCACGACCCCGTCGAAGTGCGGCGGGACGATGTTCGCCGGCACCAGCGCGGGGCCGAGCCCGGCAGCGGCCAACAGCGGTGCGGCGGAGGTCTGTTCGGCGCGGACGGCCGCGCGGGGGTGGAAGCCGGCCTGGGCCGCGACGCGGTCGAGCAATCCGGCGAGCCCGTTGTCGGGGGCGTAGTGCACCCAGGCGCGGTCGGCGAGTTCGGCGAGCGGGACCGCCCCGGTGGACCGGCCGGCCGACGGGTCGTCAGCCGGCAGGACGACCACGAACTCCTCGACGCCGAGCTCGCGGATCGGGCCCTCCCAGTCCACCGGAGCGGGCCCCACGGCGACATCGGCCCGGCCCGCGGCCATCGCGGCCTGGAGCCGGTCGGCGTGCGGGTACTCGCGCAGCCGGATCCGCACCCCGGGGTGGAGCCGGCGCCAGGCGCGCAGCACGGGCGGCAGGATGCCGAGGCTGACCGAGTAGATCGCCGCCACCTCCAGCTCGCCCTCCTCCAGACCGGCCGTCCGCCGGGCCACCGCGCGCAGCCGCTCCACTTCGGCGAGCGCGGCCCGGGCGTGCGGCAGCACCGAACGTCCCATCGGGGTGAGCCGCACCGAGCGCGGCAGGCGTTCGAGCAACGGGCCGCCGACGGCCCGCTCCAGCGCGCGCATCTGATGGGACAGCGCGGGCTGGGTGACGTGCAGCTGCTCGGCCGCGCGCGTGAAGGAGCCGGTGTCGACCACCGTGACCAGGTATTCGAGCTGCCGCAGCGTTGCCATGAAGAAATGTTATCGCTGCACTGAAAAGCATGCCTTGGACTCATCACCGCAGCTCGGGAGAGGGTCGAGGTGCGGCCGCCGCCCCCGCGGCGGCCGACCGATCCCCACCACTGCGAAGGAGTTCCCATGTCCAACGACGGTTCCTTGAAGGGCCGACGCCTCGTCGTGGTCGGCGCGGGTTCGCACACCGGACGGGCGCTCGCCAAGGCCGCCTCCGCCGCCGGGGCCGAACTCGTGCTGGCCGGTCCCGATCCGCGCAAGCTGGAGTGGACGGCCGGCGAGCTGGCCGGACCCTCCGAGGTGCTCGCGCTCGACATCGCGGACGAGCGGTCGATCACCGACTTCGCCGCGCGGGTCGGCCGGTTCGACCACCTGGTGTCCACCGCGGCGATACCGGCCAACGGTCCGCTGCGGGAGCTCGACGCGGCCGACGTGCAGCGTGCCTTCTCGGCCAAGGTGGTCGGACCGCTGCTGCTGGCCAAGCACCTGGCCGACCTGGTGTCAGCGGACGGCTCGTTCACCTTCTTCTCCGGCGTCGCCGCCTGGCGCCCGGCTCCGGGCCGAACGGTGATGGCCACCACCAACGGCGCACTCGCCTTCCTGGTGCAGGCGCTGGCCGTGGAGATCGCGCCGGTACGGGTCAACGCCGTCTCCCCCGGCATCGTCGACACCGGTTCCTGGGACGGCCTCGGCGCCGACAAGGAGGCCTTCCTGCGCGGCGTCGCCGCCCGCAACCCGGCCCGCCGCGTGGGCAACCCGGAGGACCTGGTCAAGGCCGTCCTCTACGCCGTCGACAACCCGTACGTCACCGGCACCGTGCTGCACGTCGACGGGGGCGGTCGGCTTGTCTGAGCGCCGCCACTCGTCCGAGCGCCGTCCCTTGTCCGAGCGCCGTCCCGCCGCAGCGGCACCGCACCGCTCCCGCCTCCTGACCCGGGCGGCCGCCACGGCCGCCGCCCTGGCCGCTCTGGCCGGCGGCACCGCCGCGGCCGCGCCCGTCCACGACACCGCCCGCCCCGGCGCCTCGAACGCCTGGCCGCAGCGCCTGATCGACCGCTCGCCCGACCTGGTCCAGCCGAAGGCACTCACCGCGGACCGTTCGCTCGGCACCCGGCGCGCGGCCCAGGAGGTGCGCCTGGCCCAGCAGTTGTACACCTTCTGGAACACCGGGCAGCAGCGCTACCTGGACGCGGCGATCGATCCGCGGTTCAGGGACAACACGCTGCCGCCCGGCCGTCCCCAGGGCCCCGCCGGCCCGGTGGCCGCCTCCCGCGCCTTCCGCGCCGCCGTGCCGGACCTGACCTGCGAACTGTCCGACGTCCTGGTCACCGGCGACCGGATCACCGCCCGACTGGTCTTCCGCGGCCACTTCACCGGCACCTTCAACGGGGTGCAGGGCAGGGGCCAGCGCGTCGAGTTCGGCGCCATCGACATCCAGCACGTCGGCACCGACCGGATCGTCGAGGACTGGCACATCGAGGACAACACCACCCTGCTGTCCCAACTGGGCGTCGAGGGCTGACCGGGGGCTCCCCCGAGGGGTCGGCGACCGCCGTCGCGAGGAGAATCGCGTTGGCGGTCGGCGGCCCCTCCTGCCTATCGTCGGGGGATGACCATCCGAACCTTCCGCATCATGGTGCGCGGCGTCTTCGACGGCCTCAGCGACGAGCAGCGCGCCGAACTCCTCGCCGCCGCACCCGAACACGACGTCCTGCGCGCGTCCTTCACCCGCGAGGGCCACCTCAGCTACGACCTCTCCGCCCGGGCCGCCTTCACCTTCCGCTTCCTCGACGAGGGCGAGGCCGAGGAGGACATCCTGACGGCCACCGAGCGGGCCGAGCGGACGGCCCGGGACTGGCTCTCCGAGCGCGGGTACGGCCACAAGAACCTCCGCTCCCAGGCCGAGGACCTCTCCCAGGCACCCCTCGGCAAGCGACAGCGCCGCGCCGCCGACGCCGCCCGCTGACCCGACCCCCTCCCCCTCCGCCACCTCCTTGACAGCTCCCTCCAGGGATATACTTGAGCAGTCAAGGAGGTGGCAATGACAAACCCGAAGCCCCAGACCCCGCAGAACCCGACCCCGTCGGCCCCGGCCCCGGCGGTCCCGACCCCCGACCCGCTGGACACCGCCCTCCGGCTGGTCCGCGCCCAGACCGCCGTCGTCAAACGCTTCGACGCGAGCCTCAGCGGCCTGCACGGCGTCAGCCTGTCCGACTTCACCATGCTGCTCCACCTCGCCCAGGCCCCCGGCGGCCGGATGCGCCGGGTCGACCTCGCCGAGGCCCTCGGCCTCACCGCCTCCGGCGTGACCAGGGGACTCGCACCGCTGGAGCGGATCGGCCTGGTCACCCGCGAGGCCGCCGCCCGCGACGCCCGGGTCGCGTACGCCGCGCTCACCCCGACCGGCCGCGACCGGCTCGCCGAGATGCTGCACACCGCCCGCCAGGTCGCAGCCGACCACTTCGCCGCCGAGCAGTGGAGCCCCGAGGACCTCACCCGACTCTCCGCCCTGCTCACCCGCCTCGGCGGCACCGCCCCCGGCCAACCCCTCCGCTGAACGCCCCTCCCGGGAGCCCCGCCGCACCCGTCGCCCACCCCGAGTCATAGCCTGGACCGGCACCACCGCCCCGCCCCCACCCCCCGAAGGCCAGCACCATGACCGACACCCCCGGCGCCCCGGAGAGCACCGTCCCGGACGGCACCGCCCCCGACCTCACCGTCGACGGCACCGGCCTGCTCTGCGTCCAGCTCCTGCTCCGCCTGCGGGCCCGGATCGCCCACCTGTCGGCCGGCGCGGTGGTCCACATCCACACCACCGACCCCGCCGCCCCGCTCGACCTGCCCGCCTGGTGCCACCTGACCGGCCACCAGTACCTCGGCCCGGTCCCCCACGACGCCACCAACCGCGAGGTCTACGCCCTGCGCCTCACCTCCACCCCCCTGCCCACCCGCCCCGACCGCCCCTGGCACCCGGCCCCCACCACCACCTGACCATCCGCCGTCCGGCCACGACCGGCCACGACCGCCTGCGGGCCACCCGGCGGGCGGCCCGAGAACGGCTCACTCCCGACTTCCCTCCTCCGACCGGTGTGCCACGATGAGGGACTACGAACAACCGGGAACCCCAGGGAGGTTGGCCACCATGGACCAGGACCGGACCCTCCACTGCCACTGGCACGACAAGGAGGGCCACTGGGCACTGACCGTCAGCCACAACGGCCGGGAGTGGGAGCTGTTCGCCGCCGGCCCCTTCGGAACCGAGTCGCTCCCGTTCGCGAACCCGGACGAGGTCCGCCGGCTCGCCCAGGCCCTGCTGGACCTTCCCGCCGAACCCGAACCGTACGAGTTCGAATGGGAGCTCTCCCGGACCGAGTCCGGGCGGTCGGGGCGCGAGCGCACCTGGTTCGCGACCTTCGCCGTCGGCCTCGACCCCAGCGACGACCACCGGCCGTACCTGGCCTTCCAGTCCTACCTCCACTGGGACCAGACGACCGCGCTCGGCATGGAAGTGGTCTGCGAGGACCCGCCGGTCGACGACCTCCGCGCCCAGGCCCACGCCTTCCTCACCGGCTTCCCCGGCCCCGTGCGCCCCCAGCCGTAACCGCCGCGCCCGCGTGACCCGAACCGGTTCAGGCCACCACAGGCCGCACCCGGTCCGACTCCGCCGCCCGACCCCCGGGCACCGCACACCCGTTGACCACCGTCAGCTGCTCCAGCCGACTCTCCCCGGCGTGGATCCGCCGTCCCGGCGGCCTCTCCCCCACCGCCACCCAAGACGCAGCGGCCGCTCAGGCCGAAGCCCGAGCGGCCGCCACCGATCGACCGCGCTCCGTCAGGCCGTCCGCCGCAGCAGCGCCAGGTACATCGCGTCCGTCCCGTGCAGGTGCGGCCACAGCTGCACGTCCGGTCCGTCGCCGAGCGCCGGGACGCCGGGCAGCAGCGGGCGCGCGTCGATCCACTCGACCCGGCCGCCCTCGGCCCGCAGCACGTCGTCCACGACCGCCCGGGTCTCCGCGAGGTGCGGCGAGCAGGTCGCGTAGCCGACCACGCCGCCGACCCGGGTGGCCTCGATCGCCGAGCGCAGCAGGTCCCGCTGCAGCGGCCCGAAGGCCGCCACGTCGGCCGGCCGGCGCCGCCAGCGCGCCTCCGGACGGCGCCGCAGCGCGCCCAGGCCGGAGCACGGCACGTCGACCAGCACCCGGTCGAAGCCGCCGGCCCGCCAGGCGGGGCGCGTCCCGTCCGCCGCGATCACCGTGTACGGGCCGGGGTTGCCCTCCAGCGCCCGCGCCACCAGCCGGGCCCGGTGCGGCTGCTTCTCGCTGGCGACCAGCGCCGCCCCGCGCTCGGCGGCCAGGGCGCCGAGCAGCGCGGCCTTGCCACCGGGGCCGGCGCAGCCGTCCAGCCAGACCCGGTCCGGGCCGTCCAGCGGCGCCGAGGCCAGGGCGAGCGCGACCAGCTGGCTGCCCTCGTCCTGCACGCCCGCCCGGTTCTCCTGCACCGCGGCGACCGAGCCCGGGTCGCCGCCCTCGGCGAGCCGCAGCGCGAACGGCGACCAGCGGCCCGGCGCGGCCTCGGGCAGGGCGTCGGCCAGCTCGCCGACGGTGGCCCGGCCGGGGCGGGCGACCAGGGTGACCTCGGGCCGCTCGTTGTCGGCCCGCAGCAGTTCCTCCACGTCGCCGCGCCCGGAGGCGTCGGGCTGCCAGCGGCCGAGCGAGTCCCAGAGCGCCGAGACCACCCAGCGCGGGTGCGAGTGGACGACCGCCAGGTGGTCCTCGGCATCCTGCTCGTACGGCGGGGCGACCTGGGCGATCCAGGCGTCCAGGTCCTGGGCGCTGATCCGGCGCAGCACGGCGTTGACGAACTTCGCCTTGCCGTCGCCGAGCACCACCCGGGCCAGCTCGACGGTCGCCGAGACGGCCGCGTGGGTGGGGATCCTGGTGGTGAGCAGCTGGTGGGCGCCGAGCGACAGCACGTCCAGCACCGGCGGGTCGACCTTGCTGAGCGGCCGGTCGATGCAGGCGGCGATGACCGCGTCGTAGGTGCCCTGCAGCCGCAGGGTCCCGTAGACCAGCTCGGTGGCGAGGGCGGCGTCGCGCCGGTCCATGCCCTTCTGCTCGGCCTCGCGGAGCAGCGAGGGCAGGATCAGGTTCGCGTAGGCGTCACGCTCGTCGACGGCGCGCAGGGCGCGGAACGCGACGATCCGGGCCGGGTCCTTCTTGGGACGGCGGTGCGGACGGGGTGCGCGCTTGGCGCTGGGGGTGGTCACAGGTGCCTCAAGGTGCTGCGGTGGTTATCGGGTGGTACGAAACGGGGTGCTTCGGACCAGGTGGTACGAAACGGAGTGCGACGGGCCGGGTGGTACGAAACGGAGTGCGACGGGCCGGGTGGTACGAAGACTATCGCCGAACGGGGTGCTCAGCCTTCGGAGCCGAACCGCTCGCCGGCCTCCAGCCGGGCGCCGCGGGCCCAGTCGGCCGCCCGCATCTCCTTCTTGCCCTGCGGGCGGACCTCGCCCAGCTCGACGTCGTGGCTGCCGGTGCCGACCCGGACGCTGTTCTTGCCGACCATCGCCACCTCGCCGGGCGCCAGCTCGGCGGACTCCGGCAGCAGCTTGACCGGCCCGGTGACCTTCAGCCGCTCGCCGCGGAACTCGGTCCACGCCCCGGGCGCCGGCGCGCAGCCGCGCACCACCCGGTCGACCCGCAGCGCGGGGTGGTTCCAGTCGATCCGCGCGTCCTCGACGCTGATCTTCGGCGCGAGCGTGACGCCCTCGGCCGGCTGCGGCACGGCGTGCAGGGAGCCGTCCTCGATGCCGTCCATGGTGGCGGCGAGCAGCCGCGCGCCGGAGAGCGACAGCCGGGTGAGCAGTTCGCCGCTGGTGTCGGTGGGGCGGATCTCCTCGGTGATCACGCCGTAGACCGGACCGGAGTCCAGCCCCTGCTCGATCAGGAAGGTGGAGGCGCCGGTGACCTCGTCGCCGGCCAGCACCGCGTGCTGGACCGGGGCCGCGCCCCGCCAGGCGGGCAGCAGCGAGAAGTGCAGGTTGACCCAGCCGTGCTTGGGGATCTCCAGGGTGCCGGGGCGGATCAGCGCGCCGTAGGCGACCACCGGGCAGCAGTCGGGGGCGAGTTCGGTGAGCCGGGCGACGAACTCCGGGTCGCTGGGCTTCGCCGGCTTGAGGACCTCGATCCCGGCCTCCTCGGCGCGCTGCGCGACGGGGCTGGCCACCAGCTTGCGCCCGCGCCCGGCGGGGGCGTCGGGGCGGGTGACCACCGCGACGACCTCGTGCCGGTCGGAGGCGAGCAGGGCGTCCAGGGCGGGAACGGCGACCTCGGGGGTGCCGGCGAAGACGAGACGCATCAAGTGCCTTTCTGCAGAGGAGAATCGGAGGAAAGCGGGCTCAGCGCGCGGCGCCGAAGGTGCTGTGCGGCGAGACCTTGACGACCGGGGCCGGCCCCTCGCCCCATTCCGCCTCCCGGATCGCCTTCAGCGCGGCCTTGCGCTGCTCGCGGTCGAGCCGGTCGATGAAGATGATGCCGTCCAGGTGGTCGGTCTCGTGCTGGATGCACCGGGCGAGCAGCTGGGTGCCCTCCAGGGTCACCGGGTCGCCGTACATGGTGAAGCCCTTGGCCACCACGCCGTACGCGCGCTTGGTGTCGTAGCGCAGGCCGGGCAGCGACAGGCAGCCCTCGGGGCCGTCCTGCTCCTCCTCGGTCAGCGACAGGTCGGGGTTGATCAGGTGCCCGGTGACGCCGTCCACGTGGTACGTGAACACCCGCAGGGAGACCCCGAGTTGGGGCGCGGCCAGTCCGGCGCCGGGGGCGTCCAGCATGGTCTCGGTGAGGTCGCGGACGAGGTTGCGCAGTTCCTTGTCGAACACGGTCACCGGCTTGGCGGTGGCCCGCAGGACGGGGTCTCCGAAGAGACGGATGGGCTGGATCGCCACGGGGTACGGGCTCCTGTCCGTCGGGATGTCGGGAGTCGGAAGGGACTGCGGGCAACGGCTGTTCCCGCCAAGTCTATGCAACGCGCCGCCCCCGTCCCCCGTGCCCGTGGGGCGGGCCCACGGGCACGGCCACGGACCCCCGGCACACCGCACTGGCATATCCCGACTCTGCCGAGCGGCGTTACCCCGGCCCCCGCTTCGGCGTTGGTCAAGAGAGATTGACCGGGGCCGGGCGCACGGGACACCGCGCCCCGGCCGAGCCGAACCGTACGGAAGGTGGCACGTAGGCCATGGCCGAGCAGATCAATCACGACGCCCGGGCGCGGGCGAGCCTGCACCTGCTGGTGCGGGACATCGAGCGGGTGAGGCGCCAGGTCGACGCGCTGCGGACGCTCACCGCCCAGCTGGGCAACGTCTACCGTCCGCGCCGCCCGAGCACCTCGGCCGGCTTCGTGGTGTACGGGCGGGCGCCGGCGCCCACCGTGCGCCTGGCGCAGGAGCTGCGGGAGAGCGTGGAGACCCTGGTGGCGGCGGCGGTCGAGTTCGACCGGGCGCTGGGCTTCTCCTGGGACTCGGTGGGCTCCGCCCTCGGGGTCACCAAGCAGGCCGTGCACCGCCGCTACGGCATGCGCCGCCCGACCAGCGAACTCCTCGCCGCCAGCGGCGCCGTCCCGGGTCCGACCCGTCCGGACCGCTCCGAGGACCTGCCCGCCGCGCCCACCGGCGGCCTGACCGCGACCGTCCCGGCGGCCCGCCAGGGCGGCCTGGACCGCGCCAGCCTGGAGCGCGGCACCATCGACCGCACCCCGCTGGACCGCGACCGCACCCCCGTCGAGCGCCCGCAGCCCGGACTCCCCCTGCGCGGCTGACGTCCCCGGACAACCCACGGCACCACCGCACCACCGCACGAACAACCGGCCACCCGGGGCGGGGTGGCCCACTCACCCCGCCCCCACCCCCGCCGGAACCCCCGGAGCGCCGGAAAGCACCGGAGCGCCGGGAAGCACCGAAAGCCCCGGCCGGCCCCCGCGGCGCCCGCTCAGCCGATGTCCGTCGGATCCACCCGCACCCGCACCGGCTCCGCCGTCCGCAACGCGATCCGCGCGATCTGCGCCGCCTTGAGCGCCGCCGCCAACGCCGCGCCCTGCCCGGGCGGCACCCGCAGCAGCGCCCGCTCCTGTTCCTCCCCCCGCAGCGCCGGCACCGGCACCGGCCCGAGCACGTCGGCCTCCGCCGGCAGCCGGATCAGCCCCAGCAGGTCGGCGACCGCCGCCGGGCTCCCGCTGACCGAGGCCATCCGCGACACCGGCGGGAAGTGCAGCTGCGCCCGCTCGTCCCGCTCCAGCCCGGCGTGCCCCAGCGGGTCCCAGCGCACCAGCGCCTGGACCGGCCGGGCCGAGGGCTCGGCGACCACGACCACCGTGCCGCCCTCGGTCGAGGGCCGCACCAGCGCGGCGGCCGCGACCCAGAGCCGCAGGGTCTCCTCCCCGGCCCGCAGGTCCGGCCGGCTCAGCAGGGCCCACCCGTCCAGCAGCAGCGCCGCCCCGTACCCGGAGCCGCCCTCCACCACCGGTTCCGCGCCCGGGGTCGAGATCACCAGCGAGGGTTCGTCCGGCACGGTGGCCAGGACGGCGTCCCGCCCGGAGGTCCGCACCGGGATCCGCGGGAACGCCTTGCCCAGTTCCTCGGCCGTCCGCCGGGCGCCGACCACCTGGGCCCGCAGCCGGAACGAGCCGCACTCCGGGCAGTGCCAGTCGTTCTCCGGCTGCCCGCACCACCCGCAGTGCAGCGCGGCGTCCGCCGAGGGCGCCTCCAGCGGCCCCTCGCAGCGCCGGCAGCGCGCCGGGGTGCGGCAGCGCCCGCAGGCCAGCCGGGGCACGTAGCCGCGCCGGGGCACCTGGATGAGCACCGGGTGTCCGGCGGCCAGCGCCTCCCGGGCGGCCTCCCAGGCCACCGAGGGCAGCCGGGCGGCCTGCGCGGCGGCGTCCCGGTGCTGGTCCTGGTCGGTGACGGTGCGCACCCGCGGCGCGACCTGCCGCACGGTCTCCCGGTCGGCGACCAGCGGGCGCGCCCAGCCGGTGCTGACCAGCTGCGCGCCCTCCACCGTCACCGCGTGTCCGCCGAGCAGCACCGCCGCGCCCTCCTCGGCGGCGCGCAGCAGCGCCACCTCGCGGACGTGCGGGTGCGGGGCGCGCGGGTCGCTGTGGCTGCTGTCGCCGTCCGACCAGACCACGACCAGCCCGAGGTCCCGCACGGGCGCGAACATGGTCGCGCGGGTGCCGATGACGGCGTGCACCGAGCCGCGGCTCACCGCGAGCCAGCGCTTGTACCGTTCGCGCGGGCCGAGGTCGGCGCCCAGGGCCACGTGCATGCCGGGTCCGAGCAGCTCGGTCAGCGCCTGGTCGACCCGGGCCACCGACCGCCCGTCCGGCAGCACGACCAGGGCCCCGCGCCCGCCCGCCAGCGTGGCCGCCACGGCCCGTGCGATCTCGTACGGCCAGCCGGGCCCGGGCAGGGCGGCCCACACCGCGCGGGGCGCACCGCCCTCGGCCAGCGCGGTGAGGAACTCGGGGCCGGGCGGGTAGCGCTGCCAGCCGCCGGGGCCGGGGGCCGCCGGGCGGGGCAGCGGCGGCGGCGAGGGCTCGGCCTCGGCCTTGGCGTGCCGGGGCGGGACGGCCAGCTGCAGCACGTCGGCGAGCGTCCCGGCGTACCGGTCGGCGACGGTGCGGCACAGCCGCAGCAGCTGCGGGGTGAGCACGGGCTCGGGCGAGAGCACCTGCGCCAGCGGGGCGAGCGGTCCGGGGAACTCGCTCTTCTCCAGCCGGGCGACGATGAACCCGTCGTGCAGTTCCCCGCCCTCGCGCTGGCCCTTCACCACCCGCGCGCCGAAGCGCACCCGCACCCGGACGCCCGGCTGGGCCTCCTCGGCCATGCCGGCCGGCACCTCGTAGTCGAAGAACTTGTCGATGGTGAGCACGCCCTTGTCCACCACGACCCGGGCCACCGGCAGGTGCTCGGCCCGCTTCGCCCCGCGCCAGGTGCGCGGCTTGGCCCGCTTGACCGTCTCCCGGATGAACGCCAGCTGCTCCGGCTCGGCGGCCCCGTTCTCCCCTGTGCTGCTCATCGCTCCCAAGTACTACCAGGTCACACCGACAGGACGCACAAAGCGGAGCGGCGCCCGCCCCCGGAGGGACGGGCGCCGCATCACGACGTACGGACGTCAGTCCTGCACGGCCGCCTTCAGCTGCTCCACGCGGTCGGTGCGCTCCCAGGTGAAGTCCGGCAGCTCACGGCCGAAGTGGCCGTACGCGGCGGTCTGCGAGTAGATCGGCCGCAGCAGGTCCAGGTCACGGATGATCGCGGCCGGACGCAGGTCGAACACCTCGGAGACGGCCTTCTGGATCGCCAGGACCGGCACGCTCTCGGTGCCGAAGGTCTCCACGAACAGACCGACCGGCTCGGCCTTGCCGATCGCGTACGCGACCTGCACCTCGGCCCGGCGGGCGAGACCGGCGGCGACGATGTTCTTCGCCACCCAGCGCATCGCGTACGCGGCCGAGCGGTCGACCTTGGACGGGTCCTTGCCCGAGAAGGCACCGCCGCCGTGACGGGCCATGCCGCCGTAGGTGTCGATGATGATCTTGCGGCCGGTCAGACCGGCGTCGCCCATCGGGCCGCCGATCTCGAAACGGCCGGTCGGGTTGACCAGCAGCCGGTAGCCGTCGGTGGTCAGCTTGATGCCCTGCTCGGCCAGCGCCTTCAGCTCCGGCTCCACCACGAACTCGCGGATGTCCGGGGTCAGCAGCGACTCCAGGTCGATGTCACTGGCGTGCTGGGTGGAGACCACCACGGTGTCCAGGCGCACGGCCTTGTCGCCGTCGTACTCGATGGTGACCTGGGTCTTGCCGTCCGGGCGCAGGTACGGGATCGTCCCGTTCTTGCGCACCTCGGTCAGCCGGCGCGACAGCCGGTGGGCCAGGGTGATCGGCAGCGGCATCAGCTCGGGCGTCTCGTCCGACGCGTAGCCGAACATCAGGCCCTGGTCGCCGGCACCCTGCTTGTCCAGGTCGTCCTCGTCGCCCTCGACCCGGGCCTCGTACGCCGTGTCGACGCCCTGCGCGATGTCGGGCGACTGGGCGCCGATGGAGACCGAGACGCCGCAGGAGGCGCCGTCGAAGCCCTTCTTGGAGCTGTCGTAGCCGATCTCCAGGATCTTGTCCCGGACGAGCTGAGCGATCGGCGCGTACGCCTTGGTGGTCACCTCGCCGGCCACGTGCACCTGGCCGGTGGTGATGAGCGTCTCCACGGCGACCCGGGAGGTCGGGTCCTCGCGCAGGAGCGCGTCAAGGATGGTGTCGCTGATCTGGTCAGCGATCTTGTCGGGGTGGCCCTCGGTCACGGACTCCGAGGTGAACAGGCGGCGAGACACAGCGCTCCCTGGGGTTGCAGCGGCTGCTGACTGAAGTTCCCCGGGTGACTCCGGGGAACTCCGGAAAGACTTGATTCCTGGAGTCTAACGGGCTGGTTCCTCCGAACGTCACCGGCTTCAGGAATTCTCAAGCGATCTGCGGCCGATTCTGATCAGTTGCCGCCCGTTTCCAGCCGCTTTGCGACCAGATCCCAGACCACGTCCGCAAGCGCCTCCTTCGGGCCGACCGGAACGGGCGTCTCACTGCCGTCCGAGCCCAGTACGACGGCCTCGTTGACGTCCGTGCCGAAGGCCTTGCCGTTGCCCACCTCGTTGACCACGAGCAGGTCGCAGCCCTTGCGCGCGAGCTTGGCCCGGCCGTTGGCGAGCACGTCGTCGGTCTCCGCCGCGAAACCCACCACCAGTTGACCCGAACGGGGCCGGTGGGCCGACAGCTCGGCCAGGATGTCGGGGTTGCGGACCAGTGCGACCGGGGCCGGCTCGACCCCCTCGACCTTCTTGATCTTGCCGGTCGCGTACTCGGCGGGCCGGAAGTCCGCCACCGCCGCGGCCATCACCACGGCGTCCGCGTCGGCCACCGCCTTGAGCGCCGCCTCGCGCAGCTCCAGCGCGGTCGAGACGTGCACCACGTCCACCCCGGCCGGGTCCGGCAGCTCGGCGTTGGCCGACAGCAGGGTCACCCGCGCACCGCGCGCCGCGGCGGTCACCGCGAGCGCGTAGCCCTGCTTGCCGGAGGAGCGGTTGCCCAGGTAGCGCACCGGGTCCAGCGGCTCCCGGGTGCCGCCGGCCGAGACCACCACGTGCCGGCCCGCGAGGTCGGTCGGCACCGCGCCGCCGCGGCGCAGCACGGCCCGGCAGGCGTCGAAGATCGCGGACGGCTCGGGCAGCCGCCCCTTGCCGGTGTCCTTGCCGGTGAGCCGCCCGACGGCCGGCTCCAGCACGATCACGCCCCGGCGGCGCAGCGTGGCGACGTTGTCCCGGGTGGCGGGGTGCTCCCACATCTCGGTGTGCATGGCGGGCGCCACCACGACCGGGCAGCGGGCGGTGAGCAGGGTGTTGGTCAGCAGGTCGTCGGCGAGCCCGTGGGCGGCCTTGGCGATCAGGTCGGCGGTGGCCGGGGCGACCACGACCAGGTCGGCCTGCTGCCCGATCCGCACGTGCGGCACCTCGTGCACGCGCTCCCAGGTCTCGGTGGCGGCCGGCCGGCCGGACAGCGCGGCCCAGGTCGCCTCGCCGACGAAGTGCAGCGCCGCCTCGGTGGGCACCACGGTGACCTGGTGGCCGGACTCGGTGAACCGGCGCAGCAGCTCGCACGCCTTGTAGGCGGCGATCCCGCCGCTCACGCCGAGGACCACGCGGGGGGCGTCCGCAGTCGTCATGGACCGACCTCTCTACGCATCGGGAACCCGCCCACCCTACGGCCCCTCAGCTGCCCCGGGCGCGGCACCCCACCCCCGGCGACACGACGGGAGGGCCCGGCGGAAACGATTCCGCCGGGCCCTCCCGGAAATTCAGCGACCGCCTCAGGCAGCCTCGACCGCCTCGGCGGTCAGCATGCCCGCGTTGATCTCGCGCAGCGCGATCGACAGCGGCTTCTCGTGCACGTGGGTGTCGACCAGCGGGCCGACGTACTCCAGCAGGCCCTCACCGAGCTGGGAGTAGTACGCGTTGATCTGGCGCGCGCGCTTGGCGGCGTAGATCACGAGGCTGTACTTCGAGTCGGTGGCCTCGAGCAGCTCGTCGATCGGCGGGTTGATGATGCCCTCGGGCGCGGTCATGGAAGAGGACACGCGAAAACCTTCCGAAAGGGTGGAAACGACAGACAGGTCAGGCTACACCGAGCAAGGCTAGCAGTTCGGCCGCTACCTGCTCGACGGAGGTGTTGACAAGGGTCGTGTCGAACTCCGGCTCCGCCGCGAGCTCGATCTTGGCGGCGTCGAGCCGCTTCTCGATCACGTCCTGCGGCTCGGTGCCCCGGCCGGTCAGTCGACGGACCAGCTCGTCCCAGCTCGGCGGGGCCAGGAAGACCAGCTGCGCCTCGGGCATCGACTCGCGCACCTGCCGGGCACCCTGCAGATCGATCTCCAGCAGCACGGGCTCGCCGCGCTCCAGCTTCTCCAGCACGGCCGCGCGCGGGGTGCCGTAGCGGTTCCCGGCGAACTCGGCCCACTCCAGCAGCTCACCGTTGGCGATCAGCTTGTCGAACTCGTCGTTGTCGACGAAGTGGTACTGGACCCCGTTCTTCTCGCCGGGCCTCGGGTGGCGGGTCGTCGCCGACACCGAGAGCCAGACCTCGGGGTGCATCTTCCTCATATGAGCGACGACCGTGCTCTTGCCGACCCCCGAGGGGCCGGAGAGCACGGTCAGCCGCGGACGCTCACTCATGCACCGATTATCCCGGATCGCGGACGATGACGGGACCACCGGGGCACGGTCAGGCGGCACCCCCGCCGAACTCCCGCTCCAGGGAGGCGATCTGGTTCGTGCCGAGACCCCGGACACGCCGGCTCTCGCTGATGCCGAGGCGCTCCATGATCTGCTTGGCGCGAACCTTGCCGACGCCCGGAAGCGACTCCAGCAGGGCCGAGACCTTCATCTTGCCGATCACGTCGTTGTCGGCCTTGCCGGCCTTGATCACCTCGTGCAGGGAGGCGCCGGAGTGCTTGAGCCGGTTCTTGACCTCGGCGCGCTCCCGGCGAGCCTCGGCGGCCTTGGCGAGCGCGGCGGTGCGCTGTTCAGGGGTAAGGGGCGGAAGAGCCACGCCGTTCACCTCAGGTGTGGATGGAAGGGATTGAGCTATGACTGGTTTGGTACCCAGGACACCGTCCGCAAGGGGAACCACAGGGCCCTGACCTGCGGGAGCCACGGAATTCGCGGCTCGCCGATGACCTATCGCCGGACACTACCCGCATTGCGGCGCCACGTCAGGAAAAGAACACGAAAAGTCCTGGTCAGCCAAGGCCGACCAGGACTTTCCAGGGCAAAATGACCGCGATTGCGAGACTTTGACGGGCCCGATGTGACGGCGCTCACGTCAACCGCCCGGCGGCGCCGCCGTCCTGCGGACACTCCACAGGGTCACCGATCGGCTACCGGCAGGGCGGCTTCCGCCGCCCGCCGGACACCTCCCGCCCCGCGGCGCCGTCCGGTTCCGGTCCTCGACGGCCACCGCAGCGCCCCCTCGACGGCGTCGGGCCCGCCCGCCCGACGGCACCCCGGGCCGCCCACCGGACCGCGCCCGCGCCGCCTACTTGACCGCGTCCGCGAACTCTCCGACGAAGCGGTCCGCCGCCTCCCGCAGCGCCGCCACGGACGGACCGTGCTTGAGCACGTCCCGGCTGACGCTCGGCACCACGTTGATCACCGTGCCGCCGAACACCCGCGGCAGGTCCGCCATGGTCGCGCCCTGGGCGCCGATCCCCGGGGCCAGCAGCGGGCCGTTGATGGCCAGCTCCACGCCCGCGTCGGCGAGCGTCGCGCCGACCACCGCGCCGAAGGAGCCCAGCGGCGCGGCGCCCTCGTTCTCGGCCGCCAGCTGCCGCAGCACCGAGGCCGCGACCGGCTCGCCGTCCGCGCCCACCGCGCGCTGCACCTCGGCGCCCTCCGGGTTGGAGGTGAGCGCCAGCGCGAACACGCCGCAGCCCTGCTCCCGGGCCAGGTCGAGGGCCGGACGCAGCGAGCCGAAGCCCAGGTACGGGCTGACCGTCACGGCGTCCGAGAACAGCGGGCTGGCGGGCGACAGGAAGGCCTCGGCGTAGGCGGCCATGGTGGAGCCGATGTCGCCGCGCTTGGCGTCCATCAGGACCAGCGCGCCGGCCGCCCGGGCCTCCTCGACGGTCTTCTCCAGCACCGCCACGCCCTTGCTGCCGAAGCGCTCGAAGAACGCGGCCTGCGGCTTGAGCACGGCCACCCGGTCGGCCAGCGCCTCGACCACGGTGCGACTGAAGGCCTCCAGGCCGGCCAGGTCGTCGCCGAGCCCCCAGGAGGAGAGCAGCGAGCCGTGCGGATCGATGCCGACGCAGAGCTGGCCGCGGGTGTCCATGGCGTGGCGCAGCCGGGTGCCGAACGGGGCGAGGGTCATGTCGTCTCTTTCCGGAGGTGGTGGGAGGGGTTCAGGAGCTGCGCACGGCGCTGCCGACCGCCGAGGCCAGGTCGCGGAAACCGGCGGCCCGGAGACGGGCGGACAGGCCCTTGTGGATCTTCCGGCACCAGAACGGGCCCTCGTAGATGAAGGCGCTGTAGCCCTGGACCAGGTCGGCGCCGTGGACGATCCGCTGCCAGGCGTCCTCGGCCGTCTCGATGCCGCCGACCGAGACCAGGGTCAGCCGGCCCCCGGTCCGGGCGCGCAGCCGCTGCAGCACCTCCAGGGCGCGGGCCTTCAGCGGGGCTCCGGACAGGCCGCCCATGCCGATCTCCTCGACGCGCCGGGCGTCGGTGCGCAGGCCCTCGCGGCCGATGGTGGTGTTGGTGGCGATGATGCCGTCCAGGCCCAGCTCCAGGGCGAGGTCGGCGACCGCGTCGACGTCCTCGTCGGCCAGGTCGGGGGCGATCTTGACCAGCAGCGGCACGTGGTGCGGGGTGGTGCGGTCGGCTGCCTCGCGGACGGCGGCGAGCAGCGGGCGCAGGTGGTCCACGGCCTGCAGGTTGCGCAGCCCGGGGGTGTTCGGCGAGCTGACGTTGACCACCAGGTAGTCCGCGTACTTCGCCAGCCGCTCGGTGGACTTGACGTAGTCGGCGACGGCGTCGGCCTCCTCGACCACCTTGGTCTTGCCGATGTTGACGCCGATCACCGGGGTGGAGCTGGTGTGCGGGCGGGCGGCCAGCCGGGCGGCGACCCGCGCCGAGCCCTGGTTGTTGAAGCCCATCCGGTTGATCAGCGCGCGGTCCTCGACCAGGCGGAACAGCCGGGGCGCGGGGTTGCCGGGCTGGGGCTCGCCGGTGATGGTGCCGATCTCGACGTAGTCGAAGCCGAGCATGGACAGGCCGTCGATGCCGACGCCGTTCTTGTCGAAGCCGGCCGCGAGCCCGAACGGGCCGGGCAGGTCGAGGCCCAGGGCGCCGGTGCGCAGCGCCCGGTCGCGCGGGGCGAGGACGAGCCGCACCAGGGTGCGCAGTCCGGGCACCGAGGAGGCCAGCCGGATCCAGAAGAAGGCCAGGTGGTGGGCCTTCTCGGGGTCCATCTTCTTGAAGACCAGGTCGAACAGAAGCTTGTACAAGGGTGGTTCAACTCCCGGAGCGGAGAGGGGGCGCGGGCGCAGCCCGTCGGAAGAAGGGTGGCGGCGGGCGGCGGGTGGGCGGGCACAAGAGTGGGGGGCACCCGACTGGTTCCGGTGCCCCCCACTGCGGTGGCGCTACTTGCGGCCGGCGTTGATCAGCTCGGCGTGCTCCTGGAGCGACATGACCCCGACCTCGTCGCGCAGCAGCCGGTCGATGCCCTGGACGGCCGCGCCCATCGCCTGGACGGTGGTCAGGCAGGGCACCGCGCGGGCCACGGCCGCGGTGCGGATCTCGTAGCCGTCGAGGCGGCCGCCGGTGCCGTACGGCGTGTTGATGATGAGGTCGACCTCGCCGTCGTGGATCAGCTGGACGATGGTCTTCTCGCCGTTCGGGCCCTCGCCCTCGCTGTGCTTGCGCACCACGGTGGCGGGGATGCCGCCGCGCTGCAGCACCTCGGCGGTGCCGGCGGTGGCGAGCAGCTCGAAGCCGAGGTTGACCAGCGCCCGGGCCGGGAAGACCAGGTTGCGCTTGTCGCGGTTGGCGACGGAGACGAAGACCTTGCCCTTGGTCGGCAGCGCGCCGTAGGCGCCGGTCTGGGACTTGGCGTAGGCCGTGCCGAAGACCTTGTCGATGCCCATGACCTCACCGGTCGAGCGCATCTCCGGGCCGAGCACGGTGTCCACGCCGCGGCCGTGGACGTCGCGGAAGCGGCTCCACGGCATCACGGCCTCCTTGACCGCGATCGGCGCGTCGGCGGGCAGCGTGCCGCCGTCGCCCTCGGCCGGGAGCAGGCCCTCGGCGCGCAGCTCGGCGATGGTGGCGCCGAGCGAGATCCGGGCGGCGGCCTTGGCCAGCGGCACGGCGGTCGCCTTGGAGGTGAACGGGACGGTCCGGGAGGCGCGCGGGTTGGCCTCCAGCACGTAGAGGATGTCCCCGGCCATGGCGAACTGGATGTTGATCAGGCCGCGGACGCCGACCCCGCGCGCGATGGCCTCGGTGGAGGTGCGCAGGCGCTTGATGTCGTAGCCGCCGAGGGTGATCGGGGGCAGCGCGCAGGCGGAGTCGCCGGAGTGGATGCCGGCCTCCTCGATGTGCTCCATGACGCCGCCGAGGTAGAGCTCGGTGCCGTCGTAGAGCGCGTCGACGTCGATCTCCACCGCGTCGTCCAGGAAGCGGTCGATGAGCACCGGGTGCTCGGAGATCAGACCGGCGTGCCGCTCCAGGTAGGAGGCGAGCGAGGCCTCGTCGTAGACGATCTCCATGCCGCGGCCGCCGAGCACGTAGGACGGGCGGGCGAGCACCGGGTAGCCGATCTCGTCGGCGATCGCCTTGGCCTCCGCGAAGGAGAAGGCGGTGCCGTGCTTGGGCGCGGGCAGGCCGGCGTCGCGCAGGACGCGGCCGAAGGCGCCGCGCTCCTCGGCGAGGTCGATCGCCTCGGGCTGGGTGCCGACGATCGGCACGCCGTTGTCCTTGAGCGCCTGGGCCAGACCCAGCGGGGTCTGGCCGCCGAGCTGGACGACGACACCGGCGAGCGGGCCGGCCTGCTGCTCGGCGTGGACGATCTCCAGCACGTCCTCCAGGGTGAGCGGCTCGAAGTAGAGCCGGTCGGAGGTGTCGTAGTCGGTGGAGACGGTCTCCGGGTTGCAGTTGACCATGACGGTCTCGTACCCGGCGTCGGCGAGCGCGAAGGAGGCGTGCACGCAGGAGTAGTCGAACTCGATGCCCTGGCCGATGCGGTTCGGGCCGGAGCCCAGGATGATCACGGCGGGCTTGGAGCGCGGGGCGACCTCGTTCTCCTCGTCGTAGGACGAGTAGAAGTACGGGGTCTTGGCGGCGAACTCGGCGGCGCAGGTGTCGACGGTCTTGAACACCGGGCGGATGCCGAGGGCGTGGCGCACCTCGCGGACCACGTCCGCCTTCAGGCCGCGGATCTCGCCGATCTGCTGGTCGGAGAAGCCGTGCCGCTTGGCGTGGCGCAGCAGCTCGGGGGTGAGCTCGGCGGCCGCGGCCAGCTCGCCGGCGATCTCGTCCAGCAGGAAGAGCTGGTCGACGAACCACGGGTCGATCTTGGTGGCCTCGAACACCTCCTCCGGCGTGGCGCCGGCCCGGATCGCGTCCATCACGGTGTTGATCCGGCCGTCGGTCGGCACGACCGCCTTGGCCAGCAGCTCGGCCTTCTCGCCGACGGGGCCGGTCCAGGAGAACTGGGAGCCCTTCTTCTCCAGCGAGCGCAGCGCCTTCTGCAGCGCCTCGGGGAAGTTGCGGCCCAGCGCCATGGCCTCGCCGACCGACTTCATGGTGGTGGTCAGCGTGGCGTCGGCGCTCGGGAACTTCTCGAACGCGAACCGCGGCACCTTGACCACGACGTAGTCGAGGGTCGGCTCGAAGGAGGCCGGGGTCTCCTCGGTGATGTCGTTGGGGATCTCGTCCAGGGTGTAGCCGACGGCCAGCTTGGCGGCGATCTTCGCGATCGGGAAGCCGGTGGCCTTGGAGGCGAGCGCCGAGGAGCGGGAGACGCGCGGGTTCATCTCGATGACGATGACCCGGCCGTCGGCGGGGTTGACGGCGAACTGGATGTTGCAGCCGCCGGTGTCGACGCCGACCTCGCGGATGACGGCGATGCCGATGTCGCGCAGGATCTGGTACTCGCGGTCGGTGAGGGTCATCGCCGGGGCGACGGTGATCGAGTCACCGGTGTGCACGCCCATCGGGTCGAAGTTCTCGATGGAGCAGACGACCACGACGTTGTCCTGCTTGTCGCGCATCAGCTCCAGCTCGTACTCCTTCCAGCCGAGGATGGACTCCTCCAGGAGCACCTCGGTGGTCGGCGAGAGGGTCAGGCCCTGGCCGGCGATGCGGCGCAGGTCCTCCTCGTTGTGGGCGAAGCCGGAGCCGGCGCCGCCCATGGTGAAGGAGGGGCGGACGACGACCGGGTAGCCGCCGAGCGTGTCGACGCCGGCCAGCACCTCGTCCATGGTGTGGCAGATGACCGAACGGGCGGACTCGCCGTGGCCGATCTTGGCGTTGACGGCCTCGACGACGCCCTTGAAGAGGTCGCGGTCCTCGCCCTTGTTGATCGCCTCGACGTCGGCGCCGATCAGCTCGACGCCGTACTTCTCCAGCGTGCCGGCCGCGTGCAGCGAGATCGCGGTGTTCAGCGCGGTCTGGCCGCCCAGGGTCGGCAGCAGCGCGTCGGGGCGCTCCTTGGCGATGATCTTCTCGACGAACTCGGGGGTGATCGGCTCGACGTAGGTGGCGTCGGCGATCTCCGGGTCGGTCATGATCGTCGCCGGGTTGGAGTTGACCAGGACGACGCGCAGGCCCTCGGCCTTGAGGACCCGGCAGGCCTGCGTGCCCGAGTAGTCGAACTCGGCGGCCTGGCCGATCACGATCGGGCCGGAGCCGATGACCAGGACGGACTTGATGTCGGTGCGCTTAGGCACGCTGGCCCTCCATAAGGCTCACGAAGCGGTCGAAGAGGTACGCGGCGTCGTGCGGTCCGGCGGCCGCTTCGGGGTGGTACTGCACGCTGAAGGCGGGGACGTCGAGCGCCTGCAGGCCCTCGACCACGTCGTCGTTCAGGCAGACGTGGGAGACCTCGACCCGCCCGTACGGGGTGTCGCTCACCTTGTCCAGCGGCGCGTTGACGGCGAAGCCGTGGTTGTGGGCGGTCACCTCGACCTTGCCGGTGGTGCGGTCCTGCACCGGCTGGTTGATGCCGCGGTGGCCGTACTTGAGCTTGTAGGTGCCGAAGCCCAGGGCGCGGCCGAGGATCTGGTTGCCGAAGCAGATCCCGAAGAACGGGGTCTTGCGCTCCAGCACGCCCTGCGCGACGGCGACCTGGTGGTCGGCGGTGGCCGGGTCGCCCGGGCCGTTGGAGAAGAAGACGCCGTCCGGCTGGACCGCGTAGACGTCCTCCAGGGTGGCGTCGGCCGGCAGCACGTGCACCTCGATGCCGCGCTCGGCCATCCGCTGCGGCGTCATCGCCTTGATGCCGAGGTCCAGCGCGGCGACGGTGAACCGCTTCTCACCGATCGCGGGGACGACGTACGGCTCGGTGGTGGCGACCTCGGCGCACAGGTCGGCGCCCTTCATCTCGGGCGACTGCTGCACCCGGGCGAGCAGGGTGGCCTGGTCGGCCAGCGCCTCGCCGGAGAAGATGCCGCAGCGCATCGCGCCGCGCTCGCGCAGGTGGCGGGTCAGCGCGCGGGTGTCGATGCCGCTGATGCCGACGACGCCCTGGTTGACCAGCTCCTCGTCGAGCGAGCGGCGGGAGCGCCAGTTGGAGGCGACCCGGGCGGGGTCGCGCACGACGTAGCCGGCGACCCAGATCCGCTGGGACTCGTCGTCCTCGTCGTTCCAGCCGGTGTTGCCGATCTGCGGGGCGGTCATCGCGACCACCTGGCGGTGGTACGACGGGTCGGTCAGGGTCTCCTGGTAGCCGGACATGCCGGTGTTGAAGACCGCCTCGCCGAAGGTCTCGCCGATCGCGCCGTAGGCCTGGCCGCGGAAGGTCCGGCCGTCCTCCAGGACGAGCACGGCGGGGACGCGTTCCCGCCGTTGGCGCTGCGTGGTGGGGGCAGGTGCGGTCATTGCGCGGCCTCTTCCGTCATCTTCGTCTGCGTACGTGTGGCAAGGTGAGCGACCGCCTCGACCCAGGCGGCGTGCTCGTCGGGGTGGTCGGCCCGGAAGCCGGAGTCCAGCTCGGTTCCCTCGTGCGTCCAGGTGACGACGAGCAGGCCGGAGGGGACGACCTTGCCGGCGATCCCGTCATCCGTCCGGGCGCCCGTGAGCTGCTCGGCCGGAATCCAGAAGTCGACGTCGCCGGGGCGCCGGACCAGCAGGCCGTCCTCGCCGAGGGTGAGGTCGGCCCGGCTGCGGGTGCCCAGGCCGTGCGCGACGACCCGGTCGAGCCAGTTCCCGGCGGTGGTCGTGCCGTGGTAGCGCCCGCTGGTCTCCAGGATGGTGCGCCCGGCCCGCTCCGGCACGGCGGGCAGCGGCGGGATCCCGGACTGCAGGGTGCGCCGCCAGTTCCAGCCCTGGCGCATCAGCCAGTAGACGAGGCCGATCAGGATCAGCAGGCCGACGGACCAGCCGATGTACCCGGGCCAGTCGGTGACCTTCGCCTGCTCCTTGGCGAGCGTGAGGTGGTCCATCACCGCTCGCCGTCCTGCTCGACCAGGTCCCCGGCGAGCACCGTGGCGCGGCCGCGCAGGAAGGTGGCGTGCACCCGTCCGGGCAGGTCCAGGCCCTTGTAGGGGGTGTTGCGGCTACGGGTGGCGAAGCTGTCCGGGTTCACGGCACCACGGTACGCGGGATCGAACAGCACCAGGTTGGCGGGCTCACCCACCGAGATCGGCCGACCGTGGCCGGTGAGACGGCCGATCCGGGCCGGGCGGCGCGACATCCGGTCGGCGACGCCCTCCCAGTTCAGCAGGCCGGTCTCGACCATGGTCTGCTGGACGACCGACAGCGCGGTCTCCAGGCCGACCATGCCCATCGCGGCGACGGCCCACTCGCAGTCCTTGTCCTCGGCCGGGTGCGGCGCGTGGTCGGTGGCGACGGCGTCGATGGTGCCGTCGGCGAGCGCCTTGCGCAGCGCCTGGACGTCCTCGGCGGTGCGCAGCGGCGGGTTCACCTTGTACACCGGGTCGTAGGAGCGGACCAGCTCGTCGGTGAGCAGCAGGTGGTGCGGGGTCACCTCGGCGGTGACGTCCCAGCCCTTGCTCTTGGCCCAGCGGATGATCTCGACCGAGCCGGCCGTGGAGACGTGGCAGACGTGCAGCCGGGAGCCGACGTGCGCGGCGAGCAGCACGTCGCGGGCGATGATCGACTCCTCGGCGACGGCCGGCCAGCCGCCGAGCCCGAGCTCGCCGGAGACCTGGCCCTCGTTCATCTGGGCGCCCTCGGTCAGCCGCGGCTCCTGGGCGTGCTGGGCGACGACGCCGTCGAAGGCCTTGACGTACTCCAGGGCGCGGCGCATCAGCACCGCGTCGTCCACGCACTTGCCGTCGTCCGAGAAGACCCGGACGCCGGCGGCGGACTCGTGCATCGCACCGAGCTCGGCGAGCTTCTTGCCCTCCAGGCCGACGGTGACGGCGCCGACCGGCTGCACGTCGCAGTAGCCGGCCTCCTGGCCGAGCCGCCAGACCTGCTCGACCACACCGGCGGTGTCGGCGACCGGGGTGGTGTTGGCCATCGCGTGCACGGCGGTGAAGCCGCCCATCGCGGCGGCCTGGGTGCCGGTGAGCACGGTCTCGGCGTCCTCGCGGCCGGGCTCGCGCAGGTGGGTGTGCAGGTCGACCAGGCCGGGGAGGGCGACCAGCCCGGTCGCGTCGATCTCGATGTCCGCCACGGCCGTCAGGCCGGTGCCGATCTCCTTGATCACGCCGTCGGCGAGGAGGAGGTCCTGCGGGGCGCCGCCGAGGATCTGGGCGTTGCGGATCAGGTAGCTGGTCACTGAGCGGTCTCCACGGAGTCGGTGCGGGGGCTGTCTGCGAGGGTGGCACCGCCGAGCAGCAGGTACAGGACGGCCATGCGGACCGAGACGCCGTTGGCGACCTGCTCGACCACGGTGCAGCGCGGCGAGTCGGCGACCTCGGCGGTGATCTCCATGCCGCGGACCATCGGGCCGGGGTGCATCACGATGGCGTGCTCCGGCAGCTGGGCCATCCGGATGCCGTTCATGCCGTAGCGGCGGCTGTACTCGCGCTCGGTCGGGAAGAACGCGGCGTTCATCCGCTCGCGCTGCACCCGGAGCATCATCAGCGCGTCCGTCTTGGGGAGCACCCGGTCGAGGTCGTAGCTGATCTCGCAGGGCCAGTTCTCGATGCCGATCGGCAGCAGCGTCGGCGGGGCGACGAAGGTGACCTGGGCACCGAGGGTGTTCAGCAGGTGGACGTTGGAGCGGGCGACCCGGCTGTGCAGGACGTCACCGACGATCGTCACCCGGCGGCCGGCCAGGTCGTGACCGGCGCCCGGGTTGAGGTGGCGGCGCATGGTGAAGGCGTCGAGCAGCGCCTGGGTGGGGTGCTCGTGGGTGCCGTCACCGGCGTTGATCACACTGCCGTGCAGCCAGTCGGACTGGGCCAGCCGGGCCGGCGCGCCCGAGGCGTGGTGCCGGATGACGACCGCGTCGGCGCCCATGGCCTGCAGGGTGAGGGCGGTGTCCTTGAGGCTCTCGCCCTTGGAGACCGAGGAGCCCTTGGCGGAGAAGTTGATGACGTCGGCCGAGAGGCGCTTCTCGGCGACCTCGAAGGAGGTCTTGGTCCGGGTGGAGTCCTCGAAGAAGAGGTTGACGACGGTACGGCCGCGCAGCGTGGGCAGCTTCTTGACGGCCCGGCCGGAGAGCTGGGCCAGCTCCTCGGCGGTGTCCAGGATCAGCAGCGCGTCGTCGCGGCTGAGATCGGCGGCGGAGACGAGGTGGCGCTTCACGCGGGTTACTCCGGGAGGTGCGGTTCGGTGGGCTTGGCGGCCATGGCCTGCGAGGAGCGCACGGTGAAGTCGCGGTCCCCGACCAGGACGGCGTCCACGCCGTCGGCGTCGGAGAGGCGCACCTGCACGGCCTCGCGCAGCGAGGTGGGGAGGTTCTTGCCCACGTAGTCCGCACGGATCGGCAGCTCACGGTGGCCGCGGTCGACCAGGACGGCGAGCTGGACGGCCCGCGGCCGGCCGATGTCGTTCAGCGCGTCGAGCGCGGCGCGGATGGTGCGGCCGGAGAAGAGCACGTCGTCGACGAGGACGACGAGCTTGCCGTCGATGCCGCCGGGCGGGATCTCGGTGTGCTCCAGGGCGCGGGCGGGCTTCAGCCGCAGGTCGTCCCGGTACATGGTGATGTCCAGGGTGCCCAGCGGGATCTCGCGCCCGGTGATCTGGGCCAGCCTGCCGTGCAGGCGGCGGGCGAGGTGGACGCCCCTGGTGTGGATGCCGAGCAGCACGACGTCCTCCGCGCCCTTGGCGCGCTCGACGATCTCGTGCGCTATCCGGGTGATGACCCGGGCGATGTCCGTGCCGTCCAGCACCTGGTGCGGCGGCCGCGGCGTCTGTTCCTGGTGTGCGGTCATGCCGAAGCGGACCTCCTTCCCCGCCTCACTGGACGGGCCTTAAAGGATGTCTGGGACTGCCCCCGCCGACTCGGCGCGGGCTTCGGGTCATCCTAGCAGTGCCCCGGACGGCGAACCGAAGTCAACCATTCCGCTTCCGCCGGTTAACACCCAGGACGCGCCGATGATGCGGGCCATTCGCACGACTGCCCCATTCGGCTTGACGCAACTACCTTACTCTACGTAACCTCACAGTGAGTTACGAGACGGACGTCGAACCCACCGGTAACGGCGTCGGCAATCGCCCGTGACCCACCACTGAACGCGAAGCAATCTCGTCCGGGGAGATCAATGTCCAGCGACTACGCGAAGCAACTCGGAGGCAAGCTCCGAGCGATCCGCACTCAGCAGGGGCTCTCCCTGCACGGTGTCGAGGAGAAGTCCCAGGGGCGCTGGAAGGCAGTCGTCGTCGGCTCGTACGAGCGTGGCGACCGTGCGGTCACCGTGCAGCGACTGGCCGAGCTGGCCGAGTTCTACGGCGTCCCGGTGCAGGAGCTGCTGCCCGGCGGCACCCCCGGCGGCGCGGCCGAGCCGCCGCCGCGCCTGGTGCTCGACCTGGAGAGACTGACCCAGGTCCCCTCCGAGAAGGCCGGCCCGCTGCAGCGCTACGCGGCGACCATCCAGAGCCAGCGCGGTGACTACAACGGCAAGGTGCTGTCGATCCGCCAGGACGACCTGCGCACCCTGGCGGTCATCTACGACCAGTCGCCGTCGATCCTCACCGAGCAGCTGATCTCCTGGGGCGTGCTGAACCCCGACGCGCGCCGCGCGGTGCGCGAGGAGGACGCGAGCTGAGGCTCACCGCACCGGCTCCCGCCGGCGGATCCTTACCAGATCCAGCACTCGTTCCACCTGTGCTGGCAAGCAGAAACGTCACGGCGCGGCACCCCGAACGGGGGGCCGCGCCGCGGTGTTCGGGGGCACCCGGGGACGCCACGGGGCGCCGGTGCGCCGGGCGCTCAGCAGACCGTGCCCAGGCTGTAGCCGGGCTGCGCCGCCACCCCGTCCAGCCGGACCGGCCGGTCCGCCGGCGCCCAGTCCTGTCCGCCGGTCGACCAGGCCCAGGAGGCCGTCAGGTACTCCCCGCAGGAGGCGGCCGAGCCCTGCGAACCGTGCAGCACCGCCACGCCCGGCAGCTCCAGGGCCAGCCCGGCGCACAGCACCGCGCAGAGCAGCTCCAGGTCCTCGTCGTTGATCCGCACCACGCCGTCCTCCCACTGCAGGACCCGTGCCGCCGCCGCCAGCTTCCCGCCGGGCGCGTCCACCCGCAGGCGCAGCTCGTACACGCCGGCGCCCGCACCGACCAGCATCCGGCGGAACACCTCGGCCCCGCGCTGGTAGGCGGCGCGCACCCAGCGGGCGTGCTCCTCGTCCGGCTCGCCCGCGCCCCCGTACAGGCCGCCGTCGAGCAGCAGGTCGACGTGGCAGAGCGTCAACCCGTTCTCCCGTGCCCGGACCAGGCGCGGCACGAAGTCCCCGGCCAGCTCCTCGCCCTGGTAGGCGAGCAGCTGGGTGTGCAGCGACGGGTTGACCAGGTAGCGGTCACGGGCGGTGGGCTCGGCCGGGTCCAGCGCGTTGAGCAGGCAGAACTCCTCGAAGTCCTGCGGGTGGAACATCCGCGCCCGGACGGTCTCGAAGCGCTCCAGCGCATCGGCCAGCAGCTCGGCGGTGCCGGCCAGGTAGCGCTCGAAGTCGGGGGCGTCGGTGATCCCCCAGGCGCGGGCCCGCGCGAAGTCCGCGGCGCTGGTCAGCACCCCGATGACGAACGCCCGGTCGGCGCCCTCGGCCCCCTCGGCCGGGCGCGGCCGGTGCGAAGCCCGTACCGCGGGCCGCGAGCCGGCGGAACAGTCGGAGTTACGGCGGCCGCGGCGGCTGTTCATCGGATGCTCCTGGCTTCGGCGGGCGACCGTCGGCGGTGACGGTCGGCGGCGGGCTCGCCGCTGACCGCCTTCCTCCCCATCACCCGCGCGCCGCACACGTACGGCGTGTCACAGGAATGTAACCACCGGTAATAGCACCGGCGCCGCGGCCCGCCCCCAACTAGCGCGGTACCCGGGCCAGCTGGCGGGACTGCGCGACCAGGCGGCCGGACTCGTCCCAGATCTCGGCGTCCTCCTCGAAGTACCCGCCGGCCAGGTTGCGGGTCGCGTGGGTGACGCGCAGCCAGCCCGGGGCCGGCTTGGCGCGGAGGTGGACGGTCAGCTCGATGGTCGGCGCCCAGCCCGGCATGCCGAGGTCGAAGGTGACCGGCGGCAGGGCGTCGGCGACCAGCAGGAGCAGCAGCGGGTCGGGCTCGCGGCCGTCGGCCAGCCGGAACCAGCCCTGGATCCGCCCGCGGCCGGAGGGCTGCCCGAGCGCCCAGCCGACGGTGGCCGGGTCCAGCCGCAGGTCGAAGCGCTCCAGCAGGGCGGCCTGGGCGATCAGCTCCTTGGGCGCGTGCTCCACGCCGATGCACTGGTCCGGCGGCGGCAGCTGCGGCGGCTGTGCGCTGGTGCGCACCTCGCCGTCGTCGCCGGAGAGGTCACCGTGGCTGGCCACCACGCGCAGCCGCTCGACGCCGTCCTGGCTGAGCGAGGCGGTGCCGGTGGAGAGGCCGCGGCCGGTGCGCAGCACCTCGGTGCGGACGGTGGCCGGGCCGGGAGTGGAGGCGGACAGGTAGTAACCGCTGATCGACACCGGGTCCGGGTGGGTGCCGTGCTCCAGCGACAGCGCGTGTCCGGCCACGGCGAGCAGCAGTCCGCCGTTGACCCCGCCGCCGATCTGCCAGCCGTCGCCGAGCTCGGCCTCGTAGCGGCCGGGCTCCTCGGGGTGTCTGCTCAGGGCGATGCCCCGGTCGAACTCGCTGCGCGTCGCGGTGGTCATGTGAGGTGGCCTGCCCTTCAAGTTACTGACGAGTAGGGCCCCACACTACGCCTCCGGGGTGAAACGCGGAACGGCCGCCGGACCCGAGATGATTCGGGTCCGGCGGCCGTCCGGCGGGCATCGGCGGTTACCGGCGGATGCTCGGCTTCAGCTCGAGGAAGCGGGCGAGCAGGCCGTTGACGAAGGCCGGGGAGTCGTCCGTGGAGAACTCCTTGGCGATCTCGACCGCCTCGTCCAGGACGACCGCGTCCGGGACGCCGTCCTCCCAGATCAGCTCGTACGCACCGAGCCGCAGGACGTTGCGGTCCACGATCGGCATCCGGTCGAGCGTCCAGCCCACCGCGTACTGCTCGATAAGGTCATCGATGCGACGGGCGTGCTGCACGTAGCCCTCGATGAGCTCCATGGTGTACTCGCCCACCTGCGGGGTGCCCTCGTCGGGCTTGGGCTCGCGGGCGCGGGCCACCCAGTCGGCGAGGACCTGCTGCGGGTCGACCCCGCGGTGGTCGGCCTCGAAGAGGATCTGGAAGGCCCGGGTACGGGCCTTGCTGCGTGCGGCCGACACGGACTTACTTCACCCGGCCGAGGTAGCTGCCGTCGCGGGTGTCGACCTTGACCTTCTCGCCGGTGACGACGAAGAGCGGGACCTGGATCTCGGCACCGGTCTCGAGGGTGGCCGGCTTGGTGCCACCGGTGGAGCGGTCGCCCTGGACGCCCGGCTCGGTGTGCGCGATGACCAGCTCGACCGAGGTCGGGAGCTCGATGTAGAGGACGGCGCCCTCGTTGGTGGCGACCAGGGCCTCGAAGCCCTCCAGCAGGTAGTTGGCGGCGTCGCCGACGACGGCCGGCTCGACCGTGATCTGGTCGTAGGTGTCCATGTCCATGAACACGAAGTTCTCGCCGTCCTTGTACGAGAACTGCATGCCGCGCTTGTCGACGTTGGCGGTCTCGACCTTGGTGCCGGCGTTGAAGGTCTTGTCGACGACCTTGCCCGTCAGGACCTCCTTGAGCTTCGTCCGCACGAAGGCCGGGCCCTTGCCGGGCTTGACGTGCTGGAACTCGACGACGGACCAGAGCTTGCCGCCCTCCAGCTTGAGGACCATGCCGTTCTTGAGATCGTTCGTGGAAGCCACGGGCGCACTTACTCCTGGATATAGCTGTCAAGGAACCAAGGGATTCGCGTCCTGCCGCCGACGGCCCACGGGGCCGCCGTCACAGGGCGAGGAGCTCCTTGGTGGTGATGGTGAGCAGCTCGGGCCCGCCCTCCTCGAGGGGGCGCACGACGAGCGTGTCCTCGATCCGGACCCCGCCCTTGCCCGGGAGGTGGACCCCTGGGCCGACGGTGACCGGCACGCGGCTGTCCAGTTTACCCATGTCCGACGGACCGAGGCGCGGCGCCTCCCTGATCTCCAGCCCGATGCCGTGGCCCACCGGGTGCGGGGAGCCCTCGGTGTGGCCCGCCGCCTCCAGGACCTGGCGGGCGGCCCGGTCGGGTACGCACTGCTCCACGCCCGGTCCGAGCGCCTCCCGGCCGGCCCGCTGGGCGCGGAACACCAGCCGGTGCAGCTCCACCTGCCAGGGCGCCGGCGCCGCGCCGATCACGAAGGTGCGGGCGGTGGAGACGCCGTAACCGCGGTACTGCGCGCCCATCACGACGGTGAGGAAGTCGCCCTCCTCAACCCGGCGGTCGGTCGGCTGGTGGGCGGCCTGCCCGGAGTGGGTGCCGGTGCCGACCGAGACCGGGAAGGCCGCCCGGTCGGCGCCGTGGTCGATCATCCGGCGCTCCAGCTCCATCGCCAGGTGGCGCTCGGTGCGGCCGACCAGGATCGACTCCAGCAGCTCGCCGAGCGCCTGGTCGGCGATCTCCGCGGCGATCCGCAGATCGGCGATCTCGTGCTCGTCCTTGACCACCCGCAGCCGCTCGACCACCTGGCCCAGGTCGGCCAGCCGGGCCTTCCCGGCCAGGCCGGCCACCGCCCGGTGCCGGCTCACGGTCAGGTCGTGCTCCTCCACCGCCAGGCCCGCCACCCCGAAGGCCGCCGCGGCGGCAGCGGCGGCCAGCGCGGTGTCCGCTCCGCCCGCCACCGGCAGCTGGGTGACGTCCGGGGCGATCAGGTGCTCCCCGGAGTCGTCCGGCGGCAGGTCGTCCGGCAGCGCGAGCAAGGCCCGCTCCCTGGTCAGCAGCAGCGTCGCCCCGCAGGGCGCGCAGCCCGTCAGATACCGCACGTTCGCCGCCCGGGTGATCAGCGCCGCATCGGCTCCGGCCGCACTGCAGTGCTCCCTCACCCGCTCCCGCCGCCCCGCGTACGCATCCGCCATGCGTCGAGCCTACGAACCCCCGGCCCGAACCGCCCGCCGAGCGCCCCCGGCCGCACCCCGCGGTGCCTCCCCCACCCCCACCCGCGCCGCCGCGAGCCCCCGCCCCCACCGCCGACGCTACGCCTGCGGATCGATCAGACCGCGCCGGTACGCCCGCACCAGGCTCTGCGGGACGAGCAGCTCCCGCCCGTCGACCGTGATCGGGACCAGCTTCGGCGGCGCGGCCTTCCACCGGGCACGGCGGTGCCGGGTGTTGCTGCGGGAGGTCTTGCGCTTGGGTACGGCCATCGGGGGTGCTCCTATCGGGTCGGGCCGGAGGTGTACGGCAGGAGGGCCATCTCACGGGCGTTCTTGATCGCCCTGGCCGTCGCCCGCTGCTGCTGCACGGTGAGGCGGGTGACCCGGCGACTGCGGATCTTGCCGCGGTCGGAGATGAAGCGGCGCAGCAGGTCGGTGTCCTTGTAGTCGACGTACTCGATGCCGGCCGCGAGCAGCGGGTTGGGCCGGTTCCGCGGCGGGACGGTGCGTTTGCGGTTCACGGGGCGGGCTCCTTCGGTGGACGGGCGCGATTTCAGTGGACGGGCGCGAGCAGGTCGCGGAAGGCGTCGGGCAGGGCCTTCCAGCCGGGTTCGCCGGCGGCGAGTTCGGCGTCGGTGAGCAGGCAGGAGTCGAGCAGGTCGGTGATCCCGTCGGCGTCCAGCCCCTCCGCGGTGAAGCTGAGCTGCTGGACCCGGTCGCCGTGCAGGGGGTGCCAGTCGAGGGCCGCGGCCGCCCGCCGGGCCGGCGGGTAGAGCTCCCAGGCGGCGTCGGGCAGGGTGGTCAGCCACGGCCCGCACTCCTCGACCGCGAGGTTGGCGCCGGCCGCGTCCCAGGCGAGCAGCAGGTCCGGCCGGTTGGCCAGCCAGAACCGCCCGCGGCTGCGCTGCGCGGCCGGGACGAGCAGTTCCAGCGCCTCGTGCAGCCGTTGCGGGTGCAGGGGCCGGCGGCGGGTCCAGACCAGGGTGGTGACCCCGGCCTCGTCCCGTTCCTGCGGCAGCAGGGCGATCGCCGGGTTGACCCGGTCGCGGGCGGCGGCGACGTCGAAGCCGCCGAGCGCGGCGCGGGTGAGGGTGCCGGTGCCGAGCCGGACGACCCGGGCGGTGGCGTGGAGCTGGCGCAGCAGCGCGAGCCCCGGCGCGTGCGCCGCGGCGCGCGGCACGGCGAGCGTGGTGGCGTACTCGATCTGGTGGGCGAGCGCCTCCGCGCGGGTCCGCTCGTCCCGTCGGGCGGTGTGCTCGCCGTGTTCGGCGAGGTCGTCGGGGACGGAGAGTTCGCCGATCAGCCGGTCCGGGTCGACGGCGGTCACCACGCCCGCGAGTTCGACGGCGTCCGCGAGGTCCCGGCCGTCCGATTCTCCGCCGGCGATCACCTCGACCGCCGGGTGCGGATCGCTGCCGCCCCAGAGTTCGACGATCGCCAGCCCGTACCGGCCCTCGTCGGCGATCTCCAGCAGCCGGGGAAGCAGGTCCTCGCGCAGGGCGCAGCACGGGCAGTCGTTGGTCAGCGGCACCCGGTCCTCGTCGAACGGCCCTTCGGCGTCCCGCAGTTCGCGGTGGACGAGGCCGAGCGAGGCGTCCCGCAGGTCGTGCCGCAGCACCACCGCGTCCACCGCGGCGGCGGCCAGTTCCTCGACGGCGTCCCGGCGCGGGTCGGCGTGCAGTCCGGCGACGACGACCACCGGCAGCTTGATCCGCTGCGGGAGGCCGTCCACGCCGCTCACCAGCTCGCCTTGCGGACGCCCGGCAGGTGGCCCGCGTGGGCGTGCGCGCGCAGGTTGACCCGGGAGAGGCCGAAGGCGCGCAGATAGCCGCGGGGGCGGCCGTCCACGGCGTCCCGGTTGCGGACCCGGGTGGCGCTGGCGTCGCGCGGCTGGCGGGCGAGTTCGGCCTGCGCGGCGGCGCGCTCGGCGGGGCCGGTGCCGGGGCGGGCGATGATCCGCTTCAGTTCGGCCCGGCGCTCGGCGTAGCGCGCGACGACCGCGCGCCGCTGCCCGTTCTTGGCGATCTTGCTCTGCTTGGCCATCAGACCTTCTCCCCGCGGGCCCGGATGCGGGCGACGGCCGCCTCGATGCCGATCCGGTCGATGGTGCGGATGCCCTTGGCGCTCAGCACGAGCCGGACGTACCGGCCCTCGCCGGGCAGCCAGTAGCGCTTGCGCTGGATGTTGGGGTCGAAGCGGCGGCCGGTGCGGCGGTGCGAGTGCGAGATCGCGTTGCCGAAGCCGGGCCGGCGGCCGGTGAGCCGGCAGTGGGCGGACATGGGTGCTCCCTGGCGTCCGGGAATGGGCAGGACCGGGCTCACGTTACACCAGATGAAAATGACTTCCATTTCAGGTACGGTCTCGAACCGGCACCCCAGGACCCAGGAGGAACCCCGTGGCCCGCAGCGAACTGCGCCCCGTCATCAAGCTCCGCTCCACCGCCGGCACCGGCTTCACGTACGTGACCCGCAAGAACCGCCGCAACGACCCGGACCGGATGGTCCTGCGCAAGTACGACCCGGTCGCGGGCCGGCACGTCGACTTCCGCGAGGAGCGCTGAGCGGCGCACCCCGACCGCACCCGGTACCGGCCGGCACCCCCGGCCCCACCCCCCCGCCCCCGAGAGGAGCCCGTCCATGAAGCCCGGAATCCACCCCGCCTACCGCCCCGTCGTCTTCCGCGACAAGGTCGGCGGCCTCGCCTTCCTCACCCGGTCGACGGTCGGCAGTGACCGCACGGTCGAGTGGGAGGACGGCCGCACCTACCCGGTGATCGACGTCGAGATCTCCTCGGCGAGCCACCCCTTCTACACCGGCCAGTCCCGGGTGCTCGACACCGCGGGCCGGGTCGAGCGCTTCCGCCAGCGCTACGGCGACCAGCACTGAGAACGCCGAACGGCGCCTCCCCGGGTGGGGAGGCGCCGTTCGGCGCGGCCGGGCGCGCGGCTCACGGCTCCCGGGGAGCCCAGCGGTTCTCGACCCGGGCGAGCTTCCAGTACCCGATCGCCAGCGCCCAGACCACCACGAACAGCCCGGCGATCGCGTAGCCGACGTTGTCCAGCGAGATGTCCGCGATCCAGCCGGTCACCGGGTCGGTCAGGTCGAACTTCTCGTGCAGCACCCCGACCAGCTCGATGGTGCCGATGATGAAGGCCACCGCGATCGACAGCCCGGTGATGGTCAGGTTGTAGTACACCTTGCGCACCGGGTTGGAGAAGGCCCACTGGTACGCGAAGTTCATGAACGTCCCGTCCAGGGTGTCGAACAGGCTCATCCCGGCCGCGAACAGCAGCGGCAGGCAGGCGATCGCGTACCAGGGCAGCCCGGAGGCCGCACCCGAACCGGCCATCACCATCAGGGTGACCTCGGTCGCGGTGTCGAAGCCCAGGCCCAGCACCATGCCGACCGGGAACATCTGCCCGGGCCGGGTGATCGAGCGGGTCGCCCGGTTCAGCACCCGGGCCATGAAGCCGCGCGAGTCGAGGTGCGCCTCCAGCTGCGCCTCGTCGTACTGCCCGGCCCGCATCGCCCGGAACACCTTGATGATGCCGAGCAGCGCCGCCAGGTTGAGCGCGCCGATCAGGTAGAGGAACACGCCGGAGGTGGTCGTCCCGATCAGGCCGAGCCACTTGTGGGTGGTCGACTCGTCGTCCATCAGCGTGTCCGCCAGCTGCGCGCCGCCCGCCACCAGGGCCGCCATGAGGACGACCATCGAGGAGTGCCCGAGGGCGAACCAGAAGCCCACCGAGACCGGCCGCTTCCCGTCCGCCATCAGCTTGCGGGTGGTGTTGTCGATCACCGCGATGTGGTCGGCGTCGAAGGCGTGCCGCATGCCGAGGGTGTACGCGGTGATGCCCAGGCCCACCCCGAAGACCTGGGTGCCCACCGCGTACCGTTCGGGCGCCACCAGGAAGACGAGCGTCCCGAAGGCCACCACGTGCATGGCCAGGATCACCCCCATCAGCCCGGCCGTTCGGACGGTGTCCTCGCGCCTCCACTTGAAGCCGGGCAGCACCGACGGCGCCGCCTTCGCGTCGATGGCGGCGGTTTCGGGCAGGGTCATCTGCGGATCACGCTCCAGCACCTCGTGGAATCACTTCGTGAAGTGCCGTGGCCGGTCTCCTGGCTTACGGGGACACCCGTACCCGCCTTCCCGAGCGCGCGAGGCGCCAGTGGCGTCAGGGGTACGGACTCCACTCCCCCGGGTAGCCGGCGGAATGCCCGATCACAGTGGCGAGGGCCGCTCCGGAATCCGGACCCCTGAGGGTCCGTCACCGGTCTTCCCGAACACCACGGCGGGCTACACCGTAGGGGTCCGTCCCGACCCATGCAAGGCTGCGCACCTGCGCAGGTGTCCAGGATCACAGCCCCCCGCCTGCAAGAATGTCCGCATGCATCTCGTACCGGCCGACCGCGCGGGCCACCGCACCATCGACGGGCACCGGGTCTGCGAGGCCATCGCCGCGATCGGCGACACCGCGCACGTCCGGTCCTGGGCCGAGCGGTTCTCCCTGCTCGCCGACCCCGGTCGGCTCTCCCTGCTGCTCGCCCTCCACCGGGCCGGCCCGCTCGCCGTCACCGACCTCGCGGTGGCCACCGGTATGCGCGACCCCGCCGTCTCCCAGGCGCTGCGGCTGCTCCGCACGGCCGGGGTGGTCACCGGCGACAAGGACGGCCGGGTGGTGCGCTACCGGCTCGTGGACGAGGCCATGCGCCCCCTCCTCGACGAGTGCGCCGCCGCCGAGCACCACGAGCCCACCGCTGCGGCGGGCTGACCGACACTCGGCGAACAGCCCTCGGGCCGGTACCCGGATGAGTACGATCATGGCGTGCCGTCCCACCCCCACGCCTGGCCCGCCGACCGCTGGAACACCCGGCCGGTCAAGGCCCGCGTGCTGGCGGTCGCCCGCACCCTCACCTCCGCCACCCGGGTCCTGGACGTCCTCGCCCTGCTGAACCCCGACGGCATCGCCCGCTACTTCACCGTCAACCCCGGCTCCGCCTTCGCCGACCGCGCCCTGGACGACTACCTGCGCGGCCTGCCCGGCTTCACCCTGCTGGACTGGGAGGAAGCCGTCCGGCACCGCTTCGACCTGGCCGTCGCCTGCGCCGTCCACTCCTCCATGCACCGCCTGGACGCCCGACTCGTCGTCCTCCCGCACGGCGCCGGCTACAACCGGCTCGTCACCGAGTCCACCGGCGACACGGTCAGCGCCGCCGGGCTCTCCCGCAACGAACTCACCCACCGCGGCCGGGTGTTCGTCGACGTCCTCGGCCTCTCCCACCCCGAGCAGCTGGACCGCCTGCGGGTCTCCTGCCCCGAGGCCCTGGACGTCGCCCGAGTGGTCGGCGACCCCTGCTTCGACCGGATGCTGCGCAGCCGGCGCTCCCGCGACGCCTACCGCGCCGCGCTCGGAGCCGTCGACGGCCGACGGCTCGTCGTCGTCGACTCCACCTGGAGCGAGTACTCGTTATTCGGCCGCCACCCCGACCTGCCGCAGCGACTGGTCCGCCGACTGCCCGCCGACGAGTACACCGTGGCCGTCGTGCTGCACCCCAACATCTGGAGCCGGCACGACCCCGCGGCCCTGCTCGACGACGCCCGACGGATGGGCCTGCGGCTCATCCCGCCCCACCAGGGCTGGCAGGCCGCGCTCGTCGCCGCCGACGTCATGATCGGCGACCACGGCTCGGTCTCCGTCTACGGCGCCGCCCTGGAGCACCCCACGATGGTCGTCGCCACCGGCGCCGCCGAGCTCGACCCGAGGTCCCCCGGCTACGCCTTCGGCCAGGCCGCGCCCGTGCTCGACCCCGGCGGCGACCTCGCCGCCCAACTCGAACGCGCCCTCGCCCGGGACCCGTCCGACCAGGCCGACCTGACCGACCTGACCGACATCACCGACCGCTCGCTCGCCCACCGCGGCGAATCCGCGCGGCTGCTGCGTCCGTTGCTCTACTCCTTCCTCGACGGCCTCGACGAACCCGCCGGCGAACCCGTCCTGCCGCCCTACCCCAAGCCCGTGCCCGACCACGGGGACAGTGACGGGCCCACCGCGTACGACGTCGAGGGCACGAGCGACGCCACCGAGGTCAGCCTGCGCCGCTACCCCGTCCCCCGCCACGACCACAGCCCGCGCGGCTTCCACGCCCTCACCGACGACCACCCCGACGACGCCCTGCGGTACACCGCCGAAGTCCTCGCCCGCACCGAGCCCCACGCCGAACGCCCCGCCGTCGACTGGCTCGCCGACACCACCCGCGAACTGCCCGGCCTCGCCGTCGCGGTGGCCGCCCTCGGCCCGGCCCTCCACCTTCTCCGACTGCACGGCGGCCTGCTGCTGGAAGCCCGCGCCGAGCGGGGCTTCGGCCGCCCCGATCCCCGCCTCGACCCGCTGCTGCTCGGCTCCGCCGTCGCCTGCTGGCTCGCCGACGGCGGCGACCCGGCCGGCCTGCCCGAGCACGGCCTCACCGTCCGCACCGGCCGGCACCGCACCCGGGTGTCCTTCACCACCGGTCCCTAGGGAGGGTCGTGCGGCCCTAGCCGGCCAGCTCCCGCAGCCGGGCCCGGCTCCGCTCGGCCAGCTCCGGGTCGTCCAGTTCCGCGGCGAGGGCGACCAGCAGGGTGTGCGCCTGGGCCTCCTTGGCGTACTGGCTCCGCGCCTTCGCCCTCCGGACGCAGTCCTCGGCGTGCGCGACCGCGGGAAGGAGCTGTCCCAGCGCCCGGTGGGCCCGGGCGGTCACCAGCGGCAGTTTCATCAGCATGTCCTCGTCCCCGGTGGCCCCGGCCTGCGCGGCGGCTCCGGCCAGCACGGTCAGCGCCTCGTCCGGGCGACCGTCGGCGATCAGTGCCTGCGCCACGTTGTAGCTCTGCACGATCTCGCCGTGCGGGTCGCCCCGGTTCTCCTCCAGGGCCAGCGCGAACCGCTCCACCGCCCGGCCCGGACGGCCGTCGGCCAGACAGAGCAGGCCGTCCGTCTCGTGCAGCACCCCCGCCACCTGACGCCTGGTCACCAGCGGCAGCTGCTCCGCCGCCAGCGCCACCTGCTCGGCGGCGAGCGGGTACTCCTTGCGCTCGTAGTACGCGCGGGCCAGCTGGTTGCGCATCCGCACCACGGCATCCGGCTGGTTGTCCCAGTGCGCCGACTCGACACCGAGCCGGTGGGTGGCGATCCAGTCCTGGTAGAGCTTGCGACCGTGGTACAGCGGCCAGAGCGACTCGCACAGCCGCCACACCTCGCCGTGCCAGCCCTGCTCGGCCGCCGCCTCCACCACCGCGCGCAGGTTGGCCCGTTCTGCGTGCAGCCACTCCAGCGCGGCCGCGCCGGACGGGAATCCCGGCAGCCCGTCGCCGCTCGGGTCCTGCAACCGCAGCCGGGGCCCCATCGCCCGGTCCGCCACCGAGGCCCTGCCCCGGAAGTACGCCACCACCCCGGCGAGCAGTTCGACCCGGTCCGGCCGCTCCCGGACCCGGCCGTAGGCGTGCAGCCGCACCACGTCGTGGGCGCGGAAACGCTTCTCGGACGTGTCGTCGTCCACCACCTCGTCCACCAGGTGGGTGGCGCGCAGCTCCGACAGCACCCGCGCGGCCCGCTCGATGCCCGCCGCCTGCGCGAGTCCGACCGACAGGAACGGGCCGGGGTGCACGCCGATCAGGTGGTAGAGCGCCTTGCCCGGCGCCGGCAGCCGGTCGTACACCGCGTCGTAGCTCGGGCCGAGGTCACCGTCCTCATCGTTCAGCACGGCCAACCGTCCCTCCCGGTCGTGGAGTTCGGCCACCACCTCACCGATCGGCAGGTTCTCGTGGTCCAGCAGCTGACTGCCCACCACGCTCAGCGCGAGCGGAAGGCCACCGCACAGCTCGACCAGCGCCGAGAGCTCCTCCTCGGTGCCGTGCTCGGAGCCCGGCCAGGTCCGCACCAGCTCGGCGCCGGACTCCGGGCTCAGCGGCCCGAGCTGCCGCACCTCGGCGCCGTCCATCCGCAGGGCGGGCAGCCTTCGCCGGCTCGCGACCACCACCAGTCCCCCGGAGGGGAGCAGCGCCCGGACCTCGGCGGCGTGCTCGACGTTGTCCAGGAAGAACAGGCACCGGCGCCCGGCGGTGACCGTCCGGAACCTGGTGAACCGCTCGGCCTCCACCGCCGGGGGCTCGGTGCCGAGCGCGCGCAGGAAGCCCGCCAGCAGCTCCGGCAGGTCCACCCCGCCCTGGTGCCGGTAGGCCTGGAGATCCGCGTAGAGGTCCCCGTCCGGGAAGCGCGCCCGGTGCTGCTCCGTGAACCTGGCGATCAGCTCGGTCTTCCCCACCCCACCGAGGCCGGTGAACACCACCACGCCGAGCTCACCCGCCTCGACCCGGCCCAGGGCGGCGGTCAATGCGGCGAGTTCCGGCTCCCGGTTGACGAACGGGCCGTGCGGACGCCGGACCTGATGCGGTCTCGGCGACTCCTCGGGCTGGTGGACGTGCACCGCGCCGATGTGCTGCGCCTGCACCAGGTGGCCGCCCACCGTGGTGCCTGACACGGTGTTGGCCACGTCCCGCCGCTCCATCAGCCTGCTCCCTCCGGCCGGTCGGCCCCAGCCTACGGGCTGCGGACCGGCCCGGCGGCCGGAATCCGCGCCTCAGGCCGCCTGGCAGGTCGGGCACCAGAAGAGGTTGCGCGCGGCGTGCTCCTCCGTCCGGACGTCCGTGCCGCAGACCAGGCAGGGCATGGCCGCCCGCCGGTACACGTACACCTCACCGCCGTGGTCGTCCACGCGGGGCGGACGGCCCATCGCCTCGGGGGTGTGCTCGGGACGGACGGTGTCGATCCGGCCGGCCGCGACGCCCTCGTGCATCAGCGCGACCAGGTCGGACCAGATCGCGTCCCATTCCTTCCGGGTGAGGTCGCGCCCGGCCCGGTGCGGGTCGATGCCGTGGCGGAACAGCACCTCGGCCCGGTAGACGTTGCCGACCCCGGCCAGCACCTTCTGGTCCATCAGCAGTGCGGCGACGGTGGTGCGGCTGCCCGTGATCCGGCGCCAGGCGGCCTCCGGGTCGGCGTCCGCGCGCAGCGGGTCGGGGCCGAGCCGGGCAGCGACGGCGGCCTTCTGGGCGTCGGTGACGAGCGCGCAGGTGTTGGGACCGCGCAGGTCGGCGTAGCCGTCCTCGCCCTCCAGCCGCAGCCGGACCAGCCCGACCGGCTCGGGCGCCGGCCCGGTGCCGAAGGTGAAGCCGCCGTAGAGGCCGAGGTGGACGTGCACCCAGGCGCCCTCCTCGAAGCCCAGGAAGAGGTGCTTGCCGGTCGCCTCGGCGCCGGTGAGCAGCTGCCCGTCGATCACCTTGGCCTCGTCGGCGAACCGGCCCTGCGGGCTGGACACCCGGACCGGACGGCCGCCGAAGGCCTTCCGGTTCTCGACGGCGAGGCGGTGGATGATGTGGCCTTCCGGCACGGGCGTCAGCTCCCCCGGTGGTTCGACTGGACGGGCCGCCGCAGGGGCCCGAGGACACCTCCATCATCGCAGCCCGCACCGACACCGCCCCGGGCCCGACCGGTCAGCGGACGGGCATGCCCATCAGCCGGGCCAGGATCACCCGGTCCAGCTCGGCGGCCGTCCCGGCCACGTCCAGGGAGGAGTTGTCGATGATCGGCAGCCCGGAGTTGTACCAGCCGGCCATCCGCCCGTGGATCCGCGCCACCTCCTCGTCCCCGAGGCGCCGGTTGCCGCTGCGCCGGGCGTTGCGGCGCAGCACCGAGTCCAGGCTGGGCAGCAGCACGACCGGGATCATGCCGGGGCCGATGTGCCGCTTCCAGCCGCCGAGGCCGATCGCCGGGCGGTCCGGGAAGACGGCGTCGTCGATGATGCAGGAGATGCCGTTGGCCAGGTAGTTGCGGCAGGCGAAGCCGCAGGTGCGGCGGGCCAGCCGGTACTGCGCCTCGGAGGCGTTGTTCCAGCCGGACTGCGGGTTGGCGAAGCCGGACTGCACCCATTCCCGGACGTCGTCCAGGCTGATGTGCGCGGTCGGGGTCGGCCGCCGCTCGGCCCAGTAGCGGGCGACGGTGGTCTTGCCGGCCCCGGCCGGACCGATCAGCAGGACGGCGATCGGCCCGGTGGGCGCGTGCTGCTGCGGGTGGGCGGGCAGTTGGACCGGCATCCCGGACGGCAGCACGAAGTGCCCGGTGCCGCCCGCGGGGACCGGCGCGCTGGGCACCGGGGCGGGCGCTTGGACCGCGGCCGGAGCCGGCGCGGGCCCGGCCGCGGGCGCGGGAGCCGGCGCGGGCCCATGAGCCGGGCCGGGCGCGGGAGCAGGAGCCGACGGGCCTGGAGCAGGAGCCGGTGCGGGTCGAACCGGCGGCGGAGGAGGCGGCGGAACCGGCGCACCCGACGGGGACGCTCCCGCACCGCCCACCGGCGGCACCGGCGGAGCGGCGGGACGCGGCGGGACCTGCCCACCTCCGGCGTACTGCGTCACGGCACCTCCCGACACCTCTCAGCGGGGACACTACACGGCGGCCCGGCGGCGGGCACAGTCCGCCGCCGGGCCGTGCGCCCCGGTCCGACCGGTCGTCAGCGCGTGGCGCGCTGCTCGGCCAGCGCGCGCAGCGCCAGTTCGTACGAGCCGAGCCCGAACCCGGCGATGGTGCCGGAGGCCACCGCGGCGATCACCGAGGTGTGCCGGAAGGTCTCCCGGGCGTACGGGTTGGAGATGTGCACCTCGATCAGCGGCGCGGTGCGCTGCGCGGCGGCGTCCCGCATCGCGTACGAGTAGTGGGTGAACGCGCCCGGGTTGATCACCACGGGCACCTGCCCGTCGGCCGCCTCGTGCAGCCACTCCACCATCTGCTGCTCGGAGTTGGTCTCGTGCACCTCGACCTCGAAGCCGAACTCCTTGCCCAGCGCGGTGCAGCGCTCGACCAGCCCGGCGTAGGAGGTGGCGCCGTAGACGTCCGGCTCCCGGCTGCCCAGCCGGCCCAGGTTGGGCCCGTTGAGCACCATCACCCTGGTCACGCCGAGACCTCCGCGTAGGCGGCGACCAGCAGGGACGGGTCGGGGCCCTCCAGCACGGAGGTCTTGCCGAGGCCGTCCAGCACGATGAAGCGGATCAGGTCCCCGCGCGACTTCTTGTCGATCTTCATCGCGTCCAGCAACTTCGGCCAGGCGTCCGCCCGGTAGCTCAGCGGCAGGCCGACCGAGGCCAGCACGGTGCGGTGCCGGTCGGCCGTCTCGTCGTCCAACCGGCCCGCCAGGCGGCCGAGTTCGGCGGCGAAGACCATGCCGATGGAGATCGCGGCGCCGTGCCGCCACTTGTACCGCTCGTTGCGCTCGATGGCGTGGCCGAGGGTGTGGCCGTAGTTGAGGATCTCGCGCTGCCCGGATTCCTTGAGGTCCCCGGAGACCACGTCGGCCTTGACCTGGATGGCGCGGCGGATCAGCTCGACGGTGTGCGGGCCGGCCGGGGTCTTGGCGCCCTCGGGGTCGGCCTCGATCAGGTCGAGGATGGCCGGGTCGGCGATGAAGCCGCACTTGATGACCTCGGCGAGGCCGGAGACGTAGTCGTGCTTGGGCACGGTCTCCAGGGTGCCGAGGTCGGCCAGCACGCCCGCCGGCGGGTGGAAGGCGCCGACCATGTTCTTGCCCTCGGCGATGTTGATGCCGGTCTTGCCGCCGACGGCCGCGTCGACCATGCCGAGCAGCGTGGTGGGCATGGAGATCCAGCGCACCCCGCGCAGCCAGGTGGCGGCGACGAAGCCGGCCAGGTCGGTGGTGGCACCGCCGCCGAGGCCGACGACGACGTCGCTGCGGGTGAACCCGGTCTGCCCGAGCACCGACCAGCAGTACGCGGCGACCTCGGCGCTCTTGGCGTCCTCGGCGTTGGGCACCTGCAGCGCGATCGCCTCGTAGCCCTCGCCGGCCAGGTCCTCGCGGATGGCGTCGGCGGTGGCGGCCAGCGCCTCCGGGTGGATGATCGCGACCCGCTTGGCACGGGTGCCGATCAGCGGGGCCAGCTCACCGAGCAGCTGGTGCCCGATCAGCACGTCGTACGGGTCGTGGCCGGCGCTGCCGCCGACGTGGATCCTGACGGTGGTGTCAGTCATGGGGGGTCTTCAGCTCCAGTGCTTCCAGTACGGCGTCCGCGACCTGCTCGGGGGTGCGCCCGGCGGTGTCGACCACGGCGGTGGCCACCTCCAGGTAGAGGGGGCGGCGGGCCTCCATCAGCTCGCGCCAGCGGGCCCGCGGGTTGACGGCCAGCAGCGGTCGCGGGGCGTCCAGGCCGACCCGCTTGACCGCGTCGGTCAGCGGGACCTCCAGGAACACCACCGGCAGCTCGCGCAGCAGCTCGCGGGTGGCCCCGGCCATCACCGCGCCGCCGCCGAGCGCGAGCACCCCGTCGTGGCCGGTGGCGGCCGCGCGCACGGCCGCCACCTCCAGCGCGCGGAAGTGCGGCTCGCCCTCGTCGATGAAGATCTCCGGGATGGGCTTGCCGGCCGTGGCCTCGATGTCGGCGTCGGTGTCCCGGAACCCGACGCCCAGACGCTCGGCCAGAGCCCGCCCGACGGTGGACTTGCCACTGCCGGGCGGGCCGACCAGCACGACAACCGGACTGGTCATCGGATGATCAGGTGGTCGAGGTAGCCCTGCACGTTGCGGCGGGTCTCGGTGACGTTGTCGCCGCCGAACTTCTCGTTGACGGCGTCGGCCAGCACCAGGGCGACCATCGCCTCGGCGACGATGCCCGCGGCCGGCACGGCGCAGACGTCCGAGCGCTGGTGGTGCGCCTTGGCCGGCTCGCCGGTGCGCACGTCCAGGGTCTGCAGCGCCCGCGGCACGGTGGCGATCGGCTTCATCGCGGCGCGCACCCGCAGCACCTCGCCGGTGGACAGGCCGCCCTCGGTGCCGCCGGAGCGGCCGGAGGTGCGCTTGACGCCCTCGGGGGTCGGGACGATCTCGTCGTGCGCCTTGGAGCCCGGCACCCGGGCCAGGTCGAAGCCGTCACCGACCTCGACGCCCTTGATCGCCTGGATGCCCATCAGCGCGGCGGCCAGCCGCGCGTCCAGCCGGCGGTCCCAGTGCACGTGCGAGCCGAGGCCCACCGGCACGCCGTACGCCAGCACCTCGACCACGCCGCCCAGGGTGTCGCCGTCCTTGTGGGCCTGGTCGATCTCGGCGACCATCGCCTTCGAGGCGTCCGCGTCCAGGCAGCGCACCGGGTCGGCGTCCAGCCGGGCCTCGTCCGCGGGCAGCGGCACCACACCGGCCGGCGCCTTGGCGGCGGCCAGCTCGACCACGTGGCTGACGATCTCGATCCCGGCCACCTCGCGGAGGTAGGCGCGGGCGACGGCGCCCAGCGCGACCCGGGCGGCCGTCTCGCGGGCGCTGGCGCGCTCCAGGATCGGCCGGGCCTCCTCGATCGAGTACTTCTGCATGCCGGCCAGGTCGGCGTGGCCGGGGCGGGGGCGGGTGAGCGCCTCGTTGCGGGCCAGGCCCGCGAGCACCTCGGGGTCGACCGGGTCGGCCGACATGACCTGCTCCCACTTCGGCCACTCGGTGTTGCCGACCATGATCGCGACCGGGCTGCCCATGGTCACACCGTGCCGGACACCGCCGAGGAAGGTCACCTCGTCCTGCTCGAACTTCATCCGCGCCCCGCGGCCGTAACCGAGCCGACGGCGCGCCAGCGCGTCGGCCACCACGGCGGTGGTGACCGGTACACCGGCGGGCAGGCCTTCCAGCGTCGCGACGAGTGCGGGGCCGTGCGACTCCCCCGCCGTCAGCCAGCGCAACGTACCCAACGGAGCTCCTTCATCAGCGGACCGGCCCACGGCACCGCCGGGGCCCGCCCGAGCGTGCCTTCTGCCTGAATCCTTTCATGACCCGGCGGCACCCGGGGCCCGGAGTCCGCGTGCCGGACGCGACCGACGGCAATCCACCCGGTGACCGGCCGGAGCTCGCCGACCGGACGTCCACATCGCGGACACCCGGCGGCCCACCGGAGGGCCGAGCGGACCGGAAGCCGCCCGGGCCGTCCGGCTCAGCCCCCCGCGAGCGCCTTCTCCCCGGCCTCGCGCATCGCCGCGAGCGGCCCGGGCGTCCGCCCGGTGAAGGCCTCGCTCTGCAGCACCGCCTGGTGCACCAGCAGGTCCAGCCCGCCGAGGACGGTCGACCCGCGCTCGGCGCAGGCGGCGGCCAGCGCCGTCGGCCAGGGGTGGTACAGCACGTCGAACAGCGCCCCCGGCTCGGCCGGCAATGCGCCCGCGAAGCCGTCCGTCGCTCCGACCGGCGTGGTGGAGACGGTGAGCGGCTGCGCCAGCGCCTCGGCCCCGCGCTCCCAGTCGGCGGTGCGCACCACCACGCCCAGCCGCTCGCCCAGCTCGGCCATCTCCCGGGCCCGCTCGGCGCTGCGCACGTAGACCGTCACCTCGCCGGTGCAGACCTGGGCGAGCGCGGCCAGCGCCGATGAGGCGGTGGCCCCGGCGCCCAGCACGGCCGCGCCCGGCACCTCGGTGATCCCGCGCTCGCGCAGCGCGTTGACCAGCCCGGGGACGTCGGTGTTGTCCCCGGTGCGCCGCCCGTCGGCGGTGAACACCACGGTGTTCACCGCGTCCACCGAGCGGGCCGTCGCACTGACCTCGTCCAGCAACGGGATGATCGCCCGCTTCAACGGCATGGTCAGCGACAGCCCCGCCCACTCGGACTCGTCCAGCCCGGCGACGAAACCGGGCAGCGCGGCCTCGTCGACCTCGAAGCGGTCGTAGCGCCAGCCGTCCAGGCCGAGCGCCGCGAAGGCGGCCCGGTGCAGGTCCGGCGAGAGCGAGTGGGCGATCGGCGAGCCGAGGACGGCCGCCCGGTGCTTGCTGGTCAACGCTGCCTCTCCATGAACGACCGTACGGCCGGGGCTACTTGGTGGTGCAGTGGCCACGGGCCTCGTCGAAGTTCTGCCCGGCCGCCTGGCAGTACTCCTTGACGTTGGCGTAGTGCTCCTTGCTCGTCTCGGCGAAGCGGGTCTCGGTCGGGGACATCGCGATGAAGTACAGCCACTTGCCGTCCGCCGGGTGCAGCACCGCGTTCAGCGCGTCGTCGCCGGGGTTGGAGATCGGCGTCGGCGGCAGGCCGGGGTTGATGTAGGTGTTGTACTTGTTGGCCGCGTCGTCCATGTCGCCCTTGTTGAGCTCCTTGCGGCCCAGCGAGTACTGGAGCGTGGTGTCCATGCCGAGCCGGTGGTTGATCTCCCCGCCGGCGGCCAGCCGGTTCTGGATGGTCTTGGCCATCTTCGCGAAGTCCGACACGTTGTTGCCCTCGCGCTGGAGGATGCTCGCCTCGGTGATCACCTCGTACCCGGTCTTCAGACCCACGGAGGCGGCCTGGGAGTCCAGGCCGGCGTACTTCTCGGTGGCGTTCTTCACCATCTGCTTGAGCAGGTCCTCGGGCTTCATGCCCTCGGCGATGTTGTAGCGGGTCGGCCAGAGGAAGCCCTCGATCTTGCCGTTGGCGTAGGCCGGCAGGCCGAGGTCGTTGATCTGAGCCTGGGCGATGCCGGCCGTGGTGCCCTTCTGCAGCTTCAACTTGGTGTCGATCAGGGCGTAGATCTCGGTGGAGTTCTTGCCCTCGGGAACCACGATCGCCGCGCCGCCCGCCTGGGCGAGCAGCTCCTTGAGCACGGCGGCGGCCGGCATCTCCTTCTTCAGACCGTAGAAGCCGGGCTGGACGGAGGTGCACTTGGGCTCGGCGCTGCAGGCCTTGGTGAAGGCGTCGACGCTCTTCACCACGCCGGCGTTCTTCAGCGCCAGGCCGATCTGCCCGGCGACCGCGTCCTTCTTGACCTCGAACTGGACGGAGCCGGTGCCCTCGCCGGTGAAGTCCGGCGGCGGGCCGAAGTGGTCCTGGTAGAAGCCGTAGCCCCACCAGCCGGCCCCGCCCATGGCGCCGAGCAGCACCAGCGCGACCAGCAGGCAGGCGCCGCCGTTGCGGCGGCCCGACTTCTTGCCCTTCTCCTTGCGCTTCTTCTTCGCCTCGCGGGACTCGTCCTGCTCACCGAGGAACCCGCCCGCCTCGGCGTGCTCCTCGGCGTACCCGGCATCCTCGGGCCGGCCGTCCTCCCGGCCGTCCCACTCGTCCGTCCCGCTCTCGCGGACCTCACCGACCGGGTCGGCACCGGACTCCAGCGCGGCGGCCTCGGCCTCCCAGTCGATGCCGTCCGGCCCGGGCCCCGAAGCGGGCGCGGGAGCCGCCGCCTGCGGACGGGCCTGCTGCGGCGCCATCTGCTGCTGGGGCGGCACGGCCTGCTGCTGCATCTGCTGCGGCATGCCCTGCTGCTGGCCCCCCGGGAATCCCTGCTGCTGCTGATATCCCTGGGACTGGCCCTGGGGGTGGCCCTGCTGGGGGTAGCCCGGCTGCGGATAGCCCTGCTGCGGCATCTGCTGCTGGGGGTAGCCCTGCTGCATCTGCTGCTGCGGGTACCCCTGCTGCGCCTGGCCCTGCGGCACGAAGCCCTGCTGACCGCCCGGGTACCCCTGCTGCTGGTATCCCTGCGGGTAGCCCTGCTGCGGCATCTGCTGCTGGGGGTACCCCTGCTGCATCTGCTGCTGCGGGTACCCCTGCTGCGCGTCGCCGTACGGCTGCTGGCCCTGCTGGCCCTGCTGCGGGTACTGCTGCTGCCACTGGCCGTCCTGCTGGCCGGGGACCGGCTGCCGGCCGTCGTACCCGGGATCACCGGGGTGCCACGGCTCGCCCTGGGGGCCGTAGCCCCCGCCCAGATCGGTCATTGATCCCCTTAACCGACGGTGACGACCGGCGGATCGGACCGGCCGTCCGGGACGGCTTCGTCCCGGCTGAATCTCGAACCGGCGTGCTAGCGCGACGCCTGGAGGGAGACGTTACCGTACCGCAGCCTTACCCCCGGCCGGGCGAACGTGGCGTCAGCGGGCGACCTCACGGAGGGCACACAAGATCACTACGGAGTCGCCGCACCGGGCCCGACCGGCGCCGCCGGGGCCGACGCGGAGCCGGAAGCCGCAGCGGACGCCGAGGCCGTCGCCGACGCGCTGGGCTTGGCCGCCCGGTAGGCGTTGAACTCCGCCACGTTGCGCTGCTGCACGGCGAAGCTGTCGGTGAAGCGGGTGTCCCCGGGCTTCACGGTGACGAAGTACAGCCAGTCCCCCGGCGTCGGGTCCAGCGCCGCCATGATCGCCTGCCGCCCCGGGTTGGAGATCGGGGTGGGCGGCAGCCCCGGGTGCAGGTAGGTGTTGTACGGGGAGTCCAGCTTGGTCTCGGTGACACTGGTGTTCAGGGTCGAGCGGCCGAGCGCGTAGTTGATCGTGGAGTCCAGCTGCAGTGGCATGCCCTTGGCCAGTCGGTTGTAGATCACCCGGGCCACCTTGCCCATGTCCTCCGTGTTGTCGGCCTCGCCCTGGACCATGCTGGCCACGGTGACCAGCCCGTACACGCTCTGCCCGAGGGTCTGCGCGACGACCGTGGCGTCGTCCCGGCTGTACTCCTTGCCGGCCCGCTCGACCATCTGCTTCAGCAGGTCGATCGCGGTGGTCCCGTCGGTGACGGCGTACGTCGCCGGGAAGAGGTAGCCCTCGGGGCTGCCGTTGGCGAACTCCGGCAGGCCCAGTTCGGCGCCCTGTTCCTGGGCGGTGCGCTGGGTGGTGCCGTCGGGCAGGCCGAGCTTCTTGTCGACGGCCGCGTAGATCTGGTAGCCGCGCCAGCCCTCGGGGATGGTCAGGCCGTTGGCGTTGGCCGGGTCGACCAGGATCGCCAGCGCCGCCGCCGCGGACATCTTCTGCTTCAGGGTGTACGTGCCGGGCTGGATCCGTCCGGCCGCCGCCGCGCTGCCCTTCGCGGCCCGGGTGAAGGCGAGCGAGCTGGCCACCACCCCGTTGCGGACCAGCGCGGAGGCGATCTGGGAGAGGCCGGCGCCCTCCGACACCGAGACCTGGACGCTGCCGGTGCCCGGCCCCGCGAAGTCGGCGGCGGCGGGCGGCTTGCGCTGCGCCTGGAACCAGGTGTACCCGGTCAGGCCGATCCCGCCGAACACCGCGATCAGCGCGAGCGCGGTGAGCCCGCAGGCCAGCCCGTTGCGCCGTCGGTGCGGATCCGGCGCATCGAAGCGCGGACGGGGCGCGGACGGCGGACGGCCCTCCGGCTCCAGTACCGGTGCACCCAGGTGTCCGGGGGTGAGCCCCGGGTGGAAGTCCTGGTCGGTCATGGCGCGTCCCCTCGGCGGTCCCAGATCGATCCGGATCGACCTCAATCGATCCAAAACGGAAACGGAAACGAACGAAAGAGGGGTCCGTGCGGACGCGTCCGCACGGACCCCTCAAACGGGACGTTAGATCAGGCTCCTCAGCCGACCGCCTCGACGCTCTCACCGGGCGGGCGTCCGCTCACCCGTTCGGACTCAAGGGCGGTCTGCAGGATCACCACCGCGGCGGCCTGGTCGACCACCGAGCGGCCCTTCTTCGCCTTGACCCCCGAGGCACGCAGCCCGTGGGTCGCGGTGACGGTCGACATCCGCTCGTCCACCAGCCGCACCGGCACCGGGTAGAGCCGGTTGGCCAGCCGGGCCGCGTACGCGCGGACCTTCTCCGCCGCCGGGCCCTCCTTGCCGCTCAGTGAGCGCGGAAGCCCGACGATCACCTCCATCGCGCCGTACTCGTCGACGATGGCGGCGATCCTGGCCTGGGACTTCACCCCGGCCGGGACGGTCTCCACGGGTGTGGCGAGCACCCCGTCGGGGTCGCAGGACGCGACCCCGATCCGGGCGTCACCGACGTCGACGGCGATCCGCCGCCCCCGCCGGAAGGGGCGCTCCTCCTGGACGGGCTCCATCAGCTGGCGCGCTCCGCGACCAGGCCGCGCACCGCGGCGATGGCCTCGCCGACCGCGGCCGGGTTGGAGCCGCCGCCCTGGGCGACGTCGTCCTTGCCGCCACCGCCGCCGCCGAGGGTCTTGGCGGCGGTCCGCACCAGCTCGCCGGCCTTGATGCCGCGGCCGCGGGCGTCCTCGTTGGTGGCGATCACGGTCAGCGGGCGGCCGCCCGCGACGGTGAACGCGGCGACCACGGCCGGGCGCGAGCCGAGCCGGCCGCGCACGTCCAGCACCAGCTTGCGCAGCTCGTCCGCGCCCACGCCGTCGGCGACCTGCGCGGCGACCACGGCGATGCCGTGCACGTCCTCGGCCGAGTCGGCCAGGCCCGCCGCGGCGGCCAGCACCTTCTCGGCGCGGAAGCGCTCGATCTCCTTCTCGGCGTCCTTGAGCTTGGCGAGCATGCCCGAGATCTTCTCCGGCAGCTCCTCCGGGCGGCCCTTGACCAGCTCGGTGAGCTGGGAGACCACGGTGTGCTCACGGGCCAGGAACTTGTACGCGTCGACGCCGACCAGCGCCTCCACGCGGCGCACGCCGGAGCCGATCGAGGACTCGCCGAGCAGCTTCACCAGGCCCAGCTGGGCGGTGTTGCCGACGTGGGTGCCACCGCACAGCTCCTTGGAGAAGTCGCCGATGGTGACGACCCGGACCTCGTCGCCGTACTTCTCGCCGAACATCGCGATGGCGCCGGCCTTGCGGGCCTGGTCCATCGTCATCACCTCGGCGGTGACGTCCAGCTCGCGGCCCAGCACGTCGTTGATCTTCTGCTCGACGTCGACCAGCACGGTGCCCGGGACGGCGGCGGGCGAGCCGAAGTCGAAGCGGAAGCGGCCGGGGGCGTTCTCGGAGCCGGCCTGGGCGGCCGTCGGGCCGAGCGCGTCGCGCAGCGCCTGGTGGGTCAGGTGGGTGGCCGAGTGGGCGCGGGCGATCGCCCGGCGGCGCTCGGTGTCGATCGTGGCGTACGCCGAGGCGCCCAGCACGACCTCGCCGAACAGCACCCCGCCGGAGTGCACGATGACGCCCGGGACGGGCTGCTGCACGTCGCGGATCTCCACCACCGCGCCGGACTCCAGCCGGATCCGGCCGTGGTCGGCGAGCTGGCCGCCGCCCTCGGCGTAGAACGGGGTGCGGTCGAGGATGATCTCGACCTCGTCGCCCTCGGTGGCGGCCGGCGACGGGACGCCGTTCACCAGCAGGCCGACCACGGTGGCCTCGCCCTCGGTCAGGGTGTAGCCGGTGAAGACGCTGGCGCCGGACTTGTCGGCGACGTCGCGGTACGCGGCGACATCGGCGTGGCCCATCTTCTTCGCCTTGGCGTCGGCCTTGGCGCGGTCCCGCTGCTCCTGCATCAGGCGGCGGAAGCCGGCCTCGTCCACCTGGAGGCCCTGCTCCTCGGCCATCTCCAGGGTGAGGTCGATCGGGAAGCCGTAGGTGTCGTGCAGCTTGAACGCCTGGTCGCCGGAGAGCACCGCGCCGCCGGACTGCTTGGTCTCGGTGACCGCGGCGTCCAGCAGGCTGGTGCCGGCCTTCAGGGTCTGCAGGAAGGCGGCCTCCTCGCCGATGACGACCGTCTCGATGCGCTTGCGGTCGGTCTCCAGCTCGGGGTACTGCGGGGCCATCGCCTTGATCGCGACGTCGATGAGCTCCTTGGCCACCGGCTCGGTGGCGCCCAGCAGCCGCATGTTGCGGATGGCGCGGCGCAGGATGCGGCGCAGCACGTAGCCGCGGCCCTCGTTGCCGGGGGTGACGCCGTCGCCGACCAGCATCAGCGCGGTGCGGATGTGGTCGGTGACCACGCGCAGCGAGACGTCCGACTTGTGGTCGGCGCCGTAGCTGTGGCCGGTGAGCTCGGCCGCGCGGTCGAGGATCATCCGGCTGGTGTCGATCTCGAAGAGGTTGTCGACGCCCTGCAGGATGGCGGCGAGGCGCTCCAGGCCGAGGCCGGTGTCGATGTTCTTGCTCGGCAGGTCGCCGAGGATCTCGAACCCGTCCTTGCCGTCGCCGTGGCCGCGCTCGTACTGCATGAAGACCAGGTTCCAGATCTCCAGGTAGCGCTCGCCGTTGACGGCCGGGCCGCCCTCCTCGCCGTACGCGGGGCCGCGGTCGTAGTTGATCTCCGAGCACGGGCCGCACGGGCCGGGGACGCCCATCGACCAGAAGTTGTCCTTCATGCCGAGGCGCTGGATCCGCTCGGCGGGGACGCCGATGACGTCACGCCAGATCTGCTCGGCCTCGTCGTCGTCCTTGTAGACGGTGATCCAGAGCTTCTCCTTCTCCAGGCCGTAGCCGCCGTCCGCGACGGGAGTGGTGAGCAGCTCCCACGCGAACTTGATGGCCCCTTCCTTGAAGTAGTCGCCGAAGGAGAAGTTGCCGCACATCTGGAAGAAGGAGCCGTGCCGGGTGGTCTTCCCGACCTCCTCGATGTCCAGGGTGCGCACGCACTTCTGGACGCTGGTGGCGCGCGAGAACTGCGGCTTGACCTCGCCCAGGAAGTAGGGCTTGAACGGCACCATGCCGGCGTTGACGAGCAGCAGGGTGGGGTCGTCGGCGACCAGGGACGCCGACGGAACGACGGTGTGGCCGCGCTCCTCGAAGAAGCGCAGCCAGCGGCGGCGGATCTCAGCCGACTCCATTAGTGGTCCTTCCGGTTCGGGGTGCCGCCCCGCGGCGGCAGCGCGCGGCGGGGCGTTTCTTCAGTGGTCTGGGTGGTGCGGGCACCGTCGGGTACCGCGCGGGCACTGCGGGCTGGGGGCAGGGCGGCGGCCGGGCTGCCGGGCGCCGCCGAGATAGCTCGGTACTGCGGCTCCCCGCGCAGGACGCGGCGCGCCGTCCGGGGCTCCACCACGGCGGTGCCGCGCAGCCCGAGGTCGTCCTTCAGCTGCTCCTCGCGCTCGGCCATGCCGGCCTTCACGTCCTGGGCGAACTGCTTGGCGAGGTCGCCGAGGTGCAGTGCGCCACGCGCGGCGCTGCCGGAGAGGCTGTCCGGGGTGAGCCGGTGCACGGCCTCGTTGGCCTTGTTCATGGCCCAGACGGTGGCGCCGGCGCCGACCGCCATCCAGAAGATGCGTCGCACCATGCCGTCAGCCCCTCACCGCGCGCCGGACCCGGGAGAGCAGGCCGCTGCGGGGCGCGGTCGCGGCGCGCACCTCGGCCCGGATCAGCCGGGCCAGCTCCTCGCGCTCGCCGGACTGCAGCGGCACGGACGGCAGGCCGCCCTGCTGCTTGGCGACGGCCTTGCGGACGCCGTAGCTGAAGGCCGCGACCTTCACCAGCGGTCCGCCCAGGGTGGCGGCCACGGTGGAGGAGAGCGCGTTGGCGTTGGCGGCGGCGTCCTGCACGTTGGCGGTGATCTCGTCCACGCGCTCCAGCTGCTCGTTGGCGCTGCGCACCGCGGCGCCCGCGTCGGTCAGCAGCGGCACGGCCTGCTCGGTGACGGCGGAGACCAGGACGGTGGCCTCCTTCAGCACCCGGGAGAGGCGGACCAGCACCACGGCGAGCAGGGTGACCAGGACCGCCCAGAACACGGCGACGAGCAATCCGGCCAGCTCTCCCACGGACACCTTTGCGCGCTCCCTCGCCTTGTTGTTCTCCAGACGGAACCCTATCGCGCCCACGCCCGGTTTCCGGACCGGGTTGTCCGCGCGGCCGATCCGACCGGGTGTGCGATCCGCGCGCGTAACCTACCGGCCGGTCACCTCGTTCTGCCAGGCAGGCCGTCGCGCGGACGGCCCAGCACGCCCGGACCGCGACGGTCCGGCCTGGATCACGGGAGCAGCCCTTGGCCGGCGACTGGAGAGCACAGCCCGGGCGGTCCGCGGCGCGGCCGCCCGAGCCGGAGCACGGCCGGCTGCCGGCCGAGGTGACCGGCTTCGTCGGGCGGCAGCGGGAGTTGGCCGAGCTGGCGGACCTGCTGGCCGCCGCCCGGCTGGTGACGGTGACGGGCCCGGGCGGGGTGGGCAAGAGCCGACTGGCGCTGCGGGCGGCGGCCCGCGCGGGCGGTGTCTTCCCGGACGGCGCCTGGCTGGTGGACGTGGCCCCGGTGCAGGATCCGCTGCTGCTCGGCCACGCCGTCCTGGAGGCCCTGCGGCTGACCGACGGCACCGCCCGTCCGCCGCTGGACGTCCTGACCGAACGACTGGCGGGCCGCCGCATGCTCGTGGTGCTGGACGGCTGCGAGCACCTGGTGGAGTCCTGCGCCGAGCTGGCCGACGCGCTGCTGCGGGCGCTGCCCGGCCTGCGGCTGCTGGCCACCAGCCGCACCGCCCTGCGGGCCTGCGGCGAGCACCTGCTGACCCTGGCGCCGCTGCCGGTCGACCCGCCGCCCGCCGGCCCGGCCGCGGCCGGCGCACTGCCGGACGCGGTGCGGCTGTTCGCCGACCGGGCCCGGGCGGTGCTGCCGTCCTTCGAGGTGACCGAGGCCAACGCGGAGGCGGTCGGCCTGCTCTGCCGCCGGCTGGACGGCATCCCGCTGGCCGTGGAGCTGGCCGCCGGACGGCTGCGCGCGCTGTCGGTGGAGCAGATCACGGCCCGGCTGGACGACCGCTTCCGGCTGCTCACCGGTGGCTCCCGCACGGCGCCGCCGCGGCACCAGACGCTGCGGACGACGATCGGCTGGAGTCATGAGCTCTGCACGGTGCAGGAACGTTTACTCTGGGCCCGCCTCTCGGTCTTCGTCGGCAGTTTCGACCTGGAGGCCGCCGAGTACGTCTGCGCCGGCGAGGGCCTCGAACCCGAGGACGTCCTGGACCTGCTGGACGAGCTGGTCGCCAAGTCCGTGGTGCTGCGCGAGGACAGCGCCTTCGGGGTCCGCTTCCGCCTGCTGGACACCCTGCGCGAGTACGGCGGCCACTGGCTGCGCGCCGCCGGCCAGGAGCAGCGGCTGCTGCGCCGCCACCGGGACTGGTACCTGGGCGTCGCCACCTGGGGCGAGGTCGAGTGGTTCGGCCCCCGGCAGGCCGAGACCGCCGAGCGCACCGAGCTGGCCCACACCAACCTCCGCGCGGCGCTGGAGTTCTGCCTCGGCGAGCCGGGCGAGGAGCAGCTCGCGCTGCTGCTGGCCGGCACGCTCTGGTTCTACTGGGTCGGCTGCGGCCACCTCGGCGAGGGCCGGCACTGGCTGGACCGCGCGCTCGCCCTGGACCGCGAGCCGACCGAGGCCCGCGCCAAGGCGCTCTGGGTCACCGGCTACATGGCCACCCTGCAGGGCGACCTCGCCGCCGCCCGCCCGGCCCTCGAGGAGTGCCGCCGCCAGGCCCTGGACACCGGCGACGACCGGGCACTCGCCTACGCCGTCCACCGCCAGGGCTGCGCCGCGCTGATCGGCGACGACCCGGACCGCGCCGCCGAGCTGTTCGAGGAGGCGCTCTGGCACTACCGGACCATCGGCGAGCTCAACAGCAACGTGGTGATGGCCATGCTGGAGCTGGGCCTGGCCTACCTGTTCCAGGGCGATCTGGACAGCGGCGAGCTCTGGTTCGGCCAGGCCCGCGAGCTGTGCGAGGAGCACGGCGAGCAGTGGGCGTACGCGTACGTGCTGTACGCGACGGCCTACTCGCACTGGCTGGACGGCGCCGTCCAGCCGGCCCGGGCCCTGGCCCGGGAGTGCGTCCGGCTGAACCACCTCTTCCACGACCTGCTCGGCATCGTGCTGGGCATCGACCTGCTGGCACTGCTGGAGACCGAGCCCGGCGGCCCGGGCGAGCCGGGCAACCTGCGCGAGGCCCGGGTGCTGCAGGGCGCCGCGCACCGGATCTGGCGCACGGTCGGCACCCCGTTCCTGGGCTCGCGGAACTTCTTCGGCACCCACCAGGAGTGCGCCGAGCGGGCCCGGGCCGGGCTGAGCGAGCGGGACTACGAGGAGTGCTACCGGGCCGGCACCCTGCTGGACCTGGACGCGGCCGTCTCCCGGGCGCTCGGCGGCGGGGGGTCGGCGGACGGTCCGGAGGCCGGTCCGGGGCCCTGCTCGGTACCGCCCGCCCCGGCACCCTCGCCCGTCCGGAATAGTTGAAACTTGTCCGTTGCTTGAGGAGGCAAGGATCCACCCGGAAGGAGCACCATGGCCGTCCACAACGCCGCCGACGAGTACCGCATGGCGAAGTTCTACTTCGACTCCAAGGCGTACAGCGACGCCGCCCGCATGCTGGAGGGCGTGCTGGCCGACGAGCCGGCCAACCTCTCGGTCCGGCTGCTGCTCGCCCGCAGCTACTACCACTCCGCCCAACTCGGCCGCGCCGAGGCCGAGTTGCACCGGATCCTGGAGGCCGACCCGGCCGAGGACTACGCCCGGCTGATGCTCGGCCGCACCCTGGAGCGCCAGGGCCGCGCCGAGGAGGCCCGCCCGCACCTGCGGCTGGCCGCCGCGATGGCCGGCGAGAGCCTCTGACCTGCCCCGGCTCACCGGCCCCGGCTCATCGGCCACGGCCGACCGGCCGCGACCGGAGAACGCGACCGGGAAAGGGGCGAGCCCCCGCCGCCTCGAAAGGCGACGGGGGCTCGCTCGTGGTCCCGCGAAGAGCGGAGCGGGTCAGCGCGAGTAGTACTCGACGACCAGCTGCTCGTCACAGATCACCGGGACCTCCTTGCGCTGCGGCGCACGGTCCAGGCGGAAGGCCAGGGCCTTCAGGTTGACCTCGAGGTACTTCGGGGTCTGGCCCTCACCCGCGTAGCCACCCTCACGGGCGACCTGGAAGGGGACCTTCTCCTTGGAGCGCTCGCGGACGGTCACCACGTAGCCCGGCTTCATCTGGAACGACGGCTTGTTGACCTTGCCACCGTTGACCTCGATGTGGCCGTGGACGACCATCTGGCGGGCCTGGTAGATGGTGCGGGCGATGCCCGAACGCAGGACCAGGGAGTCCAGACGGGTCTCCAGCTCGGCGACGAGCGCCTCACCGGTCTTGCCCTCGGCCTTCTTCGCGCGGTCGAACGCACGCGACAGCTGCTTCTCGCTCAGGTCGTACTGGGCGCGAAGACGCTGCTTCTCGAGCAGACGGACCTTGTAGTCCGAGTTCTGCTTGCGGCCACGGCCGTGCTGGCCGGGCGGGTACGGGCGGGCCTCGAAGTACTTGACGGACTTCGGGGTCAGCGGCACGCCGAGCGCACGCGCGATCTTGACCTTGGGGCGCTTCTGGTTCGCCATGAACCAAACCTTCCTTGCTTACGAATACGGCTTCACCAGGTGTTGACGGAGGTCGCATCTCGCGACCCGGAGAAAACCCCGCCGCCTGCGCGACGGGATCAGCCGCTCTCCAGAGCCGGGCACGAATGTGCTTGTCACACGGACCGGCCCAGTGGACTGGGCCCGCCCGCGACACCGAAACGGTGCGCGACGCTCCTGGTGCGGGCCCCTCGGAAGGGGCCTACGGCCGGTGTCCCGCTGGTGCGGCCGGTCGGTGGGGTCTCCCCCGCCGCCGTCCCGGGACATGGCACTCCGATCGAGTATACCGGTGGATCACTCGCCCTCGTCCCCGGCCTGCTTCTCGTGCCTGCGCTCCCCGCGCAGCCGCCCCCTGGTCCACTCCACGACGTCCGCGTACCGGGCCTCGCCGCCGCGCCGGGTCGGCCGGTAGTACTCCTTGCCGTGCACCGCGTCCGGCGCGTACTGCTGGGTGGCGATGCCCTCCGGCAGGTCGTGCGGGTACTGGTAGCCCTTGCCGTGGCCGAGCTTGCCCGCGCCGCCGTAGTGCGCGTCCCGCAGGTGCGCCGGCACCGCGCCCGCCAGGCCCTGCCGGACGTCCGCCAGCGCCGCGTCGATCGCCAGGTAGGCCGCGTTCGACTTGGGCGCCAGGGCCAGCGCGATCGCCGCCTGGGAGAGGATGATCCGCGCCTCCGGGAAGCCGATCAGCGCCACCGCCTGCGCGGCCGCCACCGCCGTCTGCAGCGCCGTCGGGTCCGCCAGCCCGACGTCCTCGCTGGCCGAGATCATCAGCCGGCGGGCGATGAACCGCGGGTCCTCGCCCGCCTCGATCATCCGGGCCAGGTAGTGCAGGGTGGCGTCCACGTCGCTGCCGCGGATCGACTTGATCAGCGCGCTCGCCACGTCGTAGTGCTGGTCGCCGTCCTTGTCGTAGCGCACCGCCGCCTGGTTGACGGCCGTCTCCGTGGTGGCCAGCGTGATGGTCGGCTCGCCCTTCTCCAGCGCCGCCCCGGCCGCCGCCTCCAGCGTGGTGAGCGCCCGCCGGGCGTCGCCGCCGGCCAGCCGCACCAGGTGGTCCTCGGCCTCCTCGCTCAGCTCCAGGGCACCCTCCAGGCCGCGCTCGTCGACCACCGCGCGGCGCAGCAGCGCCCGGACGTCCTCGTCGGTCAGCGACTCCAGGGTGAGCAGCAGCGAGCGGGACAGCAGCGGGGAGATCACCGAGAAGTACGGGTTCTCGGTGGTCGCCGCGATCAGGGTGACCCAGCGGTTCTCCACGGCCGGCAGCAGCGAGTCCTGCTGGGCCTTGGAGAAACGGTGGATCTCGTCGAGGAAGAGCACCGTCTCCCGGCCGGACATCCCGACCGCCCGGCGGGCGCCGTCGATCACCGCCCGGACCTCCTTGACCCCGGCGGTGATCGCGGACAGCTCGACGAAGCGCCCCTCGACGGCCTGGCTGATCACGTGCGCCAGGGTGGTCTTCCCGGTGCCGGGCGGCCCCCAGAGGATGACCGAGCTGGTGGCCGCCGGCCCGCGCGAGCCCGCCACCAGCCGCCGCAGCGGCGAGCCGGGCTTCAGCAGCTGCCGCTGCCCGGCCACCTCGTCCAGGGTGCGCGGGCGCATCCGTACGGCCAGCGGCGCCCGCCCGGGCTCCTTGGCCTGGCGTTCCTCGGCGGCAGCGGTGAAGAGGTCCGGTTCGTCCACACCGGAAGCCTATGCGAGGGCGGTGACAGGGCTCAGCCCTGCGGCGGACGGCGGTCCAGCACGACCACCTCGAACTCCTCCACCGACCGCACCGTCACACCCACCGTGGAGGTGACCCGGGCCCGTGCCTCGGCCTGCGGGCCGCGGGAGGCCTCCAGCGCGGCCCGGTCGCGGAAGACCGCACCCACCGAGGCCCGCCCGCGCTCCCGCTGGATCAGCAGGGCGCCGCCGACGAAGCCGTCCATCCGTTCCAGGGCGGGCAGGGTCCGCTCCCGGAACAGCCCGACCAGCCGGTCGGCCGCGGCGGGGTCGAACTCGGCCTGGACGAGGCGGAAGCCCCCGCCCGGCCCGCCCTCCCCGGGCGGCGCGAAGGCCGCCGCCTCCCAGACGTCGACGGCCACCGTCCCGGCGAAGGGCGCCACCAGCTCGGCCCGCCGCCCGCCCAGCTTCGCGTCGCTGTCCCGCTCGGCCTGCGCGTCCTCCCACCAGGAGCCCATGGTGAAGACCCCGAGCTCACGGTTGGCGAAGAGCCCGTAGCCCCGGTAGCCGGGTTCGGCGGAGAGCAGGCCGACGGCCTCCGCGCTGAGGCCGTCGAGGGTCCGGCCGAGCCGGGCCGGGTCGCCGGTGAAGTAGCCGGTGCGCACGAACATGGGCGGGTCTCCTGACGTCCGGCGGGCGCCGCGCGGGCGCCCGCACCGTGGTGGGCACGTCCATCGCACGGCCCCTCACGGGCACCGGCAACGCCACGCGTCCGTTCGGACGCTAACCCAGTGTGGCGGCGTGGTCCGGGACGTACTTCTGCAGGTCGCGCGGGGGCCGCTGGTAGCCGCGGGAGGCCGGGCGGGGCGGCAGCTCGACCTGCGGCGCCTTGATCTCGTGGTACGGCACGGTCGAGAGCAGGTGGGCGATCATGTTGATCCTGGCCCGGCGCTTGTCGTCGCTCTCCACCACGTTCCAGGGCGACTCGGGGATGTCGGTGTGGATGAACATCTCGTCCTTGGCCCGCGAGTAGTCCTCCCAGTGGGCGATCGACTCGACGTCCATCGGGGAGAGCTTCCAGCGCTTCATCGGGTCGTCCAGCCGGTCCCGGAAGCGCCGCTCCTGTTCGGTGTCGCTCACCGAGAACCAGTACTTGCGCAGCAGGATGCCCGCCTCGATCAGCATCCGCTCGAAGGTCGGGCACTGGTGCAGGAACTGCCAGTACTCCTCGTCGGTGCAGAAGCCCATCACCCGCTCGACCCCCGCCCGGTTGTACCAGCTGCGGTCGAACAGCACGATCTCCCCGGCGGCCGGCAGGTGCTCGACGTACCGCTGGAAGTACCACTGGGTCTTCTGCCGCTCGGTCGGCGTGGGCAGCGCCGCGACCCGGGCGATGCGCGGGTTCAGGTACTCCGTCACCCGCTTGATCGCCCCGCCCTTGCCCGCGGCGTCACGTCCCTCGAAGACCACCACCACCCGGGCGCCCCCGACCCGCACCCACTCCTGGAGTTTCACCAGCTCGTACTGCAGCCGCAGCAGCTCCCGCTCGTACGGCCTCCTCGCCAGTCGCTCCGGCTCCGCGGTGCGCTGCTTCTTGGCCACCCTCTGGTCCTCCGTCCGACGTCCGCTGATGAGCACTCACCGTAGGCGCAGCACGGCGAACTCGCAGTCGGAACGAAGCGACGCGGCAGCGGGGCGCGGTCTAGACCGCGACGACGAAGGGCTCGGGGTAGCGGCACAGCCCGCGGGGGGCGCCGTCGTACGCCGGCAGCGGCAGCACCTGGAAGTACGCGTCCGGCACCTCGAACGGGCCGACGACCTCGTGCCGCCCGGCCGGCGTGAAGCCGAACCGCGCGTAGTACCCGGGATCGCCGAGCACGACCACCAGCTTCTCCCCGGCCCGCTCGGCCTCCGACAGCGCCGCCCGGACGACGAGTTCGCCGACGCCCCGGCGCTGCCACTCGGGCGCCACGGCGACCGGCGCGAGCGCCAGCGCTTCGCCGTCGCCGACCTGCAGCCTGGTCAGCAGCGCGTGCCCGACCACCAGCCCGGCCTCGTCGACCGCGACCAGCGACAGCCCGGGCAGCCAGGCCGGATCGCGGCGCAGCGCGTCCACCAGGTCCGCCTCGTCCGGCCCGGGGAACGCGGCCATGTGGACGCGTCTGGTCGCCGGGGCGTCCTGCGGACATTCGACTCTCGTTGTGACCGGCATGAGTCAACCCTCCCTGTGTCACACACCGTTGTGGACCGGCCCCGGACGGTGGGTGGACCGTCCGGGGCCGTTGCAGGTTAGCGGATGACGCTCCGTCAGCCCTTGGGCTGAGCCTCGGACTTGGCGTCCTCGCGGACCTTGGGCTGGGCGTCCACGCCGGCCTCGCGGCGCTGCGCCGGGGTGATCGGGGTCGGAGCACCGGTCAGCGGGTCACCACCGGTGGACGTCTTCGGGAAGGCGATGACGTCGCGGATGGTGTCGTACCCGCCGAGCAGCGTGACGATCCGGTCCAGGCCGAAGGCGACGCCACCGTGCGGCGGCGGGCCGTAGTTGAAGGCGTCCAGCAGGAAGCCGAACTGCGAGGCCGCCTCCTCCTCGGAGAGGCCGATCGCGTCGAACGCCCGCTTCTGCACGTCACGCTGGTGGATACGGATCGAACCGCCGCCCAGCTCCGAGCCGTTGAGGACCAGGTCGTACGCGTTGGACAGCGCCGCACCGGGGTCGGTGTCGAAGGTGTCCAGCGACTCCTTGGTCGGGGCGGTGAACGGGTGGTGCACCGCGTGCCAGCCCTGGAACTGGCCCTTGTCGTCCTCGATCGGCTCGAACATCGGGAAGTCGACGACCCAGAGGAAGGCCCACTTCGACTCGTCGATCAGCTCGCAACGGCGGCCGATCTCCAGACGGGCGGCGCCGAGCAGCTCCTGCGAGGCGCGCTCCTTGCCGGCCGCGAAGAAGATCGCGTCGCCGTTCTTGGCGCCCGCGGCGGCGGCCAGGCCGGCCAGGTGCTCCTCGGAGAGGTTCTTGGCGACGGGGCCGCGCAGCTCGCCGGTCTCGGCGTCGATCAGCACGTAGGCCAGGCCCTTGGCGCCGCGCGCCTTGGCCCAGTCCTGCCAGGCGTCCAGCTGCTTGCGGGGCTGCGAGGCACCGCCGGGCATGACCACGGCGCCGACGTACGGGGCCTGGAAGACGCGGAAGTCGGTGCCCTTGAAGTACTCGGTCAGGTCGGTGAGTTCCTGGCCGAAGCGGACGTCCGGCTTGTCGGAGCCGTAGCGGCCCATGGCGTCCGCGTAGGTCATCCGCGGCAGCGGGTTGGGGACCTCGTAGCCGTGCACCTCGCGCCAGATGGCGCCGATGATCTTCTCGCCGAGGGCCAGGATGTCCTCCTGGTCGACGAACGAGGCCTCGATGTCCAGCTGGGTGAACTCCGGCTGCCGGTCGGCGCGGAAGTCCTCGTCGCGGAAGCAGCGGGCGATCTGGTAGTAGCGCTCCATGCCGGCCACCATCAGCAGCTGCTTGAACAGCTGGGGCGACTGCGGCAGCGCGTACCAGTGGCCGGGCTGCAGGCGGACCGGGACGAGGAAGTCGCGGGCGCCCTCGGGGGTGGAGCGGGTGAGGTACGGCGTCTCGATGTCGAGGAAGTCGTTCTCCTCCATCACCCGGCGGATGATGTTGTTGACCTTGGAGCGCAGCCGCAGGCCCTTGGCCGGGCCCTCACGGCGCAGGTCCAGGTAGCGGTAGCGCAGCCGGACCTCCTCGTTGACCGTGCCGGGCTCGTACTCGGCGACCGGGAAGGGCAGCGGCGCGGCCTCGGAGAGCACCTCGATCTCGCTGACCACGACCTCGACGGCACCGGTCGGGATGTCCGGGTTCTCGTTGCCCTCGGGGCGGACGCGGACGTCGCCGACGACCTTGACGCAGTACTCGGCACGCAGGCCGTGCACCGAGTCCAGGTCGCGGACCACGATCTGCACGGTGCCGGAGGCGTCCCGCAGGTCGATGAAGGCCACGCCGCCGTGGTCGCGGCGGCGGGCGACCCAGCCGGCCAGGGTGACGGTGGTGCCTGCGTGCTCCGGGCGGAGCGTGCCCGCGTCGTGCGTGCGGATCACAGCTGCTTCTCCTTCAGGGTGGTGACGAGTGCGTCGAGGGCGACGGGGGTCTGCTCGCCGGTGGACATGTCCTTGAGCTGGACGACGCCCTCGGCGAGGTCCCGGTCCCCGGCGATCAGGGCGAAGCGGGCGCCGGACCGGTCGGCGGACTTCATGGCGTTCTTGATGCTCTTGACGCCGAAGGCGAGGTCGGTGGCGACGCCGGCCCGGCGCAGCTCGACCACCTTGGCGAACAGGAGGTTCTTGGCCTCCTCGCCGAGCGCGACGGCGTACACGGAGGTGGCGGCCGGCAGGTCGAGGTCGACGCCCTCGGCCTCCAGGGCCAGGTAGGTGCGGTCGACGCCGAGCGCCCAGCCCACGGACGGCAGCGCCGGGCCGCCGATCATCTCCGACAGGCCGTCGTAGCGGCCGCCGCCGCCGATCGCGGACTGCGCGCCGAGGCCGTTGTGCACGAACTCGAAGGTGGTGCGGGTGTAGTAGTCCAGGCCGCGGACCAGCTTCGGGTCGTCGACGAAGGCCACGCCGTTGGCGGTGAGCAGCTCGCGGACCTTCTCGTCGTACGCCTTGCACTCCTCGCACAGGTAGTCGCGGAGCATCGGGGCGTCGGCGAGCTGGGCCTGCACCGACTCGCGCTTGTCGTCCAGCACGCGCAGCGGGTTGATCTCCGCGCGGCGGCGGGTGTCCTCGTCCAGGTCCAGGCCGGAGAGGAACTCGATCAGCGCGGCGCGGTAGACCGGGCGGCACTGCTTGTCGCCGAGGCTGTTGAGCAGCAGCGAGTAGTCGCTCAGGCCCAGCGAGCGGAAGGCGTCGTCGGCCAGGATGATCAGCTCGGCGTCCAGCGCCGGGTCCTCGGCGCCGATGGCCTCCGCGCCGACCTGGGAGAACTGGCGGTAGCGGCCCTTCTGGGCGCGCTCGTAGCGGTAGTACGAGCCGGAGTACCAGAGCTTGACCGGCAGGTTGCCCTGCTTGTGCAGGTTGGCCTGGAGCGCGGCGCGCAGCACCGAGGCGGTGCCCTCCGGGCGCAGCGCGAGCTCGTCGCCGCCCTTGGTGGTGAGGGTGTACATCTCCTTGGAGACGATGTCGGTGGACTCGCCGACGCCGCGGGAGAACAGCTTCACGTCCTCGAAGACCGGGGTCTCGACGTAGCCGTAGCCGGCCCGGCGGGCGGGCGCGGCGATGCGCTCGCGGATCGCCAGGAAGGTCGCGGAGCTGGGGGGCAGCAGGTCGTAGGTGCCCTTGGGGGCGGTGAAGGTGCTCAACTTCTCTTCCGTCACATTCCTCGTCGCGGGAAAGCCGGGGCGCCGGCCGCCCCCGCTGCCTGTCGGAGGTAGGGGTTGGTGGCGCGCTCGCGGCCGATGGTGGTCTGACCGCCGTGGCCGGAGAGGACCACGGTGGAGTCGTCGAGGGGCAGGCACACCCGGGCCAGCGACGCCATGATCGCCTCGCCGTCCCCGCCCGGGAGGTCGGTACGCCCGATGGAGCCGGCGAACAGCAGGTCGCCCGAGAAGAGCACCGGGGGGAGGTCCTCGGCACCGGGCGTCCGGAAGGTCACCGACCCCCCGGTATGGCCCGGGGCGTGGTCCACGGTGAGCTGCAGGCCGGCCAGCTCCAGCACGCTGCCGTCGGTGAGCTCGCGGACGTCGTCGGGCTCGCCGACGGTCAGTTCACCCATCAGCTGGGTGCCCAGGGAGCGGCCGAGCGCCTTCTCCGGGTCGGACATCATGTACCGGTCCTCGGGGTGGATCCAGGCCGGGACGCCGCGGGCGCCGCAGACCGGGACCACCGAGGCCACGTGGTCGATGTGGCCGTGCGTGAGCAGCACGGCGACGGGCTTCAGCCGGTGCTCGCGGACCAGTTCCTCGACGCCGCGGGCGGCCTGGTGGCCGGGGTCGACGATGACGCACTCCTCGCCCGCCGCCGGAGCGACCAGGTAGCAGTTGGTGCCCCAGGCTCCAGCGGGGAATCCGGCGATGAACACGCGCGTCCTTCGGGTGTGCGGCGGTCGGCTGGCGAGGACCGGTGGTGCGGGAACCACCAGTGGTGATGCTGTCTATGTGGTCATTCAGGGGCAGCCTACCGGCGGTCCGGCTCCGGTTGCGAACCAGATACGGGTGGTGGGACGCGGCCGCCTGACAGGTTCACCACGTTCTTACGGGCCCGGTCCCTACACTTGGCCGCCGGGGGATGCGATGATCCGCTCCGGAATCCATCCACTTTTCCAGCACATCCGTAGGAGACACGGCCGGTGGTCAGCAGCGAACAGCGGCGGCGGCAGCTCGCCCGCGAGAAGTACGAGCGCCAGATGGAGCGCCGGGTCGCGGCGGCGGCCGCGCGCAGGCGTCGCAACACGATCCTGGGCGCCTCGCTGGCCGTCGTGGTCCTGGCCGGCGGCGGCACGCTGATCGCCACCGGCGCGTTCAGCTCGGACGACAAGGACAAGAGCGCCTCCGCCGCGAGCAGCGCGCAGGCCGCCCCGACCCAGGCGAACGAGCCGACCACGCCGACCCGCAAGCCGGTCGAGGGCTGCACCACCCCGGCGCCGGGCGCGCCCAACGGCAAGAAGTGGCAGGCCGAGCCGGCCATGTCGATCGACCCGGCCGCCTCGTACACGATGGCCCTGGACACCACCTGCGGCAAGGTGACGATCGCGCTGGACGCGGCCAAGGCCCCGCACACCGTGAACTCGTTCTCGTTCCTGGCGGGCGAGCAGTACTTCGACCACACCAAGTGCCACCGCCTCACCACGGACGGCATCTTCGTGCTGCAGTGCGGTGACCCGACCGCCAGTGCGACCGTCCCCGGCGGCTCCGGCGACCCGGGCTACAAGTTCGCCGACGAGAACCTGACCGGCGCGACCTACCCGGCGGGCACCGTGGCGATGGCCAACTCCGGCGCCGGCACCAACGGGAGCCAGTTCTTCCTGGTCTACAAGGACACCCAGCTGCCGCCGAAGTACACCCCCTTCGGCAAGATCACCGGCGGCCTGGACGTGGTGCAGAAGATCGCCGCCGCCGGCACCCTGGAGGGCCGCTCGGACGGCCACCCGATGGCCGACGTGACCCTCAACTCCGTTACGGTGTCGAAGGGTTGACCATCCCCGGGGCATCCGGCGACCGGCCTGCGGGCCGCCGTCGCCGGGCCCCGGACCGAAATCGCCCGGCCCGGATGCGGACAGCACCGGGCCTGGTCGCCTATGTTGGCGTTGTATAGGGTGCCCGGACCCGCCCAGCCGTCACACCCTCGGCAGCAAGGCAGGGCGGACGGGGACGGCGGACTCATCGGTCCGCCGCACATCAACTGTGGACGACGGACGCGCGCCGCCCCGGCGCGGGCGCGACGTCATGTGGAGGACGCGCTATGAGCAGCGACCCGTGGGGCCGTGTGGACGAGCAGGGCACGGTCTACGTCAGGACGGCCGACGGCGAACGCGTCGTGGGTTCCTGGCAGGCCGGCTCGCCCGAGGAGGCCCTCGCCTACTTCGAGCGCAAGTACCAGGGCATCGAGGTGGAGATCGGCCTGCTGGAGAAGCGGGTGCGCACCACCGACCTGGCCGCCAAGGACGCCCAGACCGCGCTGGAGCACCTGCGCGCGCAGGTGGTCGAGGGGCACGCGGTCGGCGACCTGGACGCCCTGGCCAAGCGGCTGGACACGCTGGCCGGCGAGATCGAGAGCCGGCGCGAGGAGCGCAAGGCCGCCCGTGCCAAGGCACAGGACGAGGCCCGCGCCGCCAAGGAGGCCCTGGTCACCGAGGCCGAGCAGCTCGCCGAGTCCACCCAGTGGCGGGAGGCCGGCGACCGGCTGCGTGCCCTGGTGGACACCTGGAAGGGCCTGCCGCGCCTGGACCGCAAGAGCGACGACGAGCTGTGGCACCGCTTCTCGCACGCCCGCTCGGTCTTCTCCAAGCACCGCAAGGCGCACTTCGCCACCCTGGACGCCGAGCGCGACAGGGCCCGGCAGACCAAGGAGGCGCTGGTCGCCGAGGCCGAGGCGCTGTCCTCGTCCACGGACTGGGGCAGCACCGCCGCGGCCTACCGCGACCTGATGGCGCGCTGGAAGGGTGCCGGCCGGGCCCAGCGGGACATCGAGGACGAGCTGTGGGCGCGGTTCCGCGGCGCGCAGGACGTGTTCTTCCAGGCCCGCTCCGCGGTGTTCAGCGAGCGCGACGCCGAGCAGGTGGAGAACCAGAAGCTCAAGGAGGCGCTGGCCACCGAGGCCGAGGCGATCCTGCCGATCACCGACCTGAAGGCCGCCAAGGCCGCGCTGCGCGAGATCAACGAGCGCTGGGAGGCGATCGGGCACGTGCCGCGCGAGGTCCGTCCGAAGCTGGACGGCCGGCTGAACGCGGTCGAGCGCGCCATCCGCGAGGCCGAGGAGGCCGAGTGGAAGCGCTCCAACCCGGAGGCCAAGGCCCGCGCGGCCGGCATGGTGGGCCTCTTCCAGGCCAAGGCCGACAAGCTCCAGGCCGACCTGGACAAGGCCCGCGCGGCGGGTAACTCCGCCAAGGCCGCCAAGCTGGAGTCCGAGCTGGCCGGCGTGCAGACCCTGCTGGAGCAGGCGCACAAGAGCCAGGAGGAGTTCAGCGGCTGATCCACCCGCTGAACGGGTGGACCTCTGAACGGTGCACACGACGAAGGCCCCCGGGGAGCGTCCCGGGGGCCTTCGTCGCACCCGCTACTTGCGGGCGGAGGTGACGCGGTAGACGTCGTACACGCCCTCGACGCCGCGCACCGCCTTGAGCACGTGCCCGAGGTGCTTCGGGTCGCCCATCTCGAAGGTGAAGCGGCTCATCGCCACCCGGTCGCGGGAGGTCTGGACCGCCGCCGACAGGATGTTGACGTGCTGGTCGGAGAGCACCCGGGTGACGTCCGACAGCAGGCGCGAGCGGTCCAGCGCCTCGACCTGGATGGCCACCAGGAAGACCGAGGACTGGGTGGCCGCCCACTCGACGTCGATCATGCGCTCCGGCTGCTGGCTCAGCGCCTCCACGTTGACGCAGTCGGCGCGGTGCACCGAGACGCCGTTGCCACGGGTCACGAAGCCGACGATCGGGTCGCCCGGCACCGGGGTGCAGCAGCGGGAGAGCTTGACCCAGACGTCCTCGACGCCCTTGACGATCACGCCCGGGTCGCCCTTGGCCCGGCGGCGCGCCGCGCGGCGGGTGTCGTGCGTCGGCGTGGCGGTCTCCGCCAGGTCCTCGGTGGCACCCTCCTCGCCGCCGAGCGCCTGGACCAGCTTCTGCACGATGTTCTGCGCGGCGACGTGGCCCTCGCCGATCGCGGCGTAGAGCGAGGAGATGTCGGGGTAGCGCATCTCGTGGGCCAGGGTGACCAGCGAGTCGCCGGTCAGGATCCGCTGGATCGGCAGGCCCTGCTTGCGCATCGCCCGGACGATCGCCTCCTTGCCGTGCTCGATCGCCTCCTCGCGACGCTCCTTGGAGAACCAGGCGCGGATCTTGTTGCGGGCGCGCGGCGACTTGACGAAGCCCAGCCAGTCCCGGGAGGGGCCGGCGTTCTCCGCCTTGGAGGTGAACACCTCGACGGTGTCGCCGTTCTCCAGGGTCGACTCGAGCGGCACCAGCCGCCCGTTCACCCGGGCGCCTATCGTCCGGTAGCCGACCTCGGTGTGCACCGCGAAGGCGAAGTCGACCGGGGTCGCACCGGCCGGCAGGGCTATCACGTCGCCCTTGGGCGTGAAGACGAAGACCTCGTTGCTGGCCAGGTCGAAGCGGAGCGACTCCAGGAACTCGCCCGGGTCGGCGGTCTCCTTCTGCCAGTCCAGCAGCTGCCGCAGCCAGGCCATCTCGTTGACGGCGCCGGCCTTGTCGTCCTTGCGGGTCTGGGTCGGGGTGTCGGTGCGGACCTTGGACGCCCCGGCCACGGCGCGCTGCTTGTACTTCCAGTGCGCGGCGATGCCGTACTCGGCCCGCCGGTGCATGTCGAAGGTGCGGATCTGCAGCTCGACGGGCTTCCCGCCGGGACCGATCACCGTCGTGTGCAGCGACTGGTACATGTTGAACTTGGGCATCGCGATGTAGTCCTTGAACCGCCCCGGCACCGGGTTCCACCGCGCGTGGATGGTGCCCAGCGCCGCGTAGCAGTCGCGGACGGTGTCGACCAGGACCCGGATGCCCACCAGGTCGTAGATCTCCGCGAAGTCCCGGCCCCGGACGATCATCTTCTGGTAGACCGAGTAGTAGTGCTTCGGCCGACCGGTGACGGAGGCGGTGATGCGGGCGCCCCGCAGGTCCGCCTGGACCTGGTCGATGACGGTCGCCAGGTACTCGTCCCGCTTGGGGGCGCGCTCGGCGACCAGCCGGACGATCTCGTCGTACATCTTGGGGTAGAGGATCGCGAAGGCGAGGTCCTCCAGCTCCCACTTGATGGTGTTCATGCCCAGCCGGTGCGCCAGCGGGGCGTAGATCTCCAGCGTCTCGCGGGCCTTCTTCTCCTGCTTCTCCCGCTTGAGGTAGCGCATCGTGCGCATGTTGTGCAGGCGGTCGGCGAGCTTGATCACCAGGACCCGCGGGTCCTTGGCCATCGCGACGACCATCTTGCGGACGGTCTCGGCCTGCGCGGCCTCACCGAACTTGACCCGGTCCAGCTTGGTGACGCCGTCCACCAGCAGGGCCACCGAGTCGCCGAAGTCCTTGCGCAGGGTCTCCAGGCCGTAGTCGGTGTCCTCGACGGTGTCGTGCAGCAGCCCGGCCATCAGGGTCGGGGCGTCCATGCCGAGCTCGGCGAGGATCGTCGCGACGGCCAGCGGGTGGGTGATGTACGGGTCGCCGCTCTTGCGCTTCTGCCCGCGGTGCCACTTCTCGGCCACCGCGTAGGCGCGCTCGATGTCGCGCAGCAGCGCCGGGTCGGCCTTGGGGTCGTTCGCCCGGATCGACCGGAACAGCGGCTCCAGGACGGGGTTGAGCACGCTGGAGCGCTGACCGCCGAGGCGGGCCAGCCGGGCGCGCATGCCGCCGGTGGAGCCACGGCCCGAGGGGGCGAGCGAACGCGAGGAGGTCGGCGCCGGGCGTGCCGGGGTGGCCCCCGAGGGCGTGGGACGGTTTTCGGGGGCGGCCGCTGCGGCCGTGGGCACAACCTCGTCGGGCAAGGACAACTCCTCGGGGCACCGGGCCGACCCCTGCCGTGGCCCGAACGCACGGACACAACCGGGAGGGGATGAATCTTCATGGTACCGAGCCGGGCGGCCGGGTGTTCATCCGGCCGGGCCCGGAAACGGAAGGGCGGCGGTCGGATGTTCCGACCGCCGCCCTTCGCGCGGGTTCCTCAGACCGTGACCAGCGTCTCCAGCGGAGCGCCGCCCAGGTGCCCGGCCAGCCGCTCGCGGCCGTCCAGGAAGCCCAGCTCCATCAGCACCACGACGCCCGCCAGCTCGGCGCCGGCCTCCTTCACCAGGTCCAGCGAGGCACCGATGGTCCCGCCGGTGGCCAGCACGTCGTCCACCACCAGCACCCGCTCACCGGGCGCGAAGGCGTCGCACTGCACCTCCAGCGTCGCCGAGCCGTACTCCAGCTCGTACGAGCGCCGGAACACCTCGCCGGGCAGCTTGCCCTGCTTGCGGATCGGCACGAAGCCGAGCCCGGCCGCGAAGGCCGCCGGAGCCGCCAGCACGAAGCCGCGCGCCTCCAGGCCCACCACCTTGGTCGCCCCGAGCGCCTTCGCCCGGTCCGCCAGCGCCCGGGTGAGGGCGCCGAAGGCCTCGGCGTCGGCGAGCAGCGGCGCGATGTCCTTGAACAGCACGCCCGGCTTCGGGTAGTCCGGGACGTCCCGGATCCGGCTGTTCAGCAGCTCGGCCAGGGTGGTGTCGGCGGTGGTCACGGTGGGGGGTCCTTAGGGGTAGGGGCTCAGCGCTTGGTGGACGGACGGCCCTTGGCACGGGTGCCGGCCGAGCGGCCACGCTGACCGACCATACCCGCAGGCTGGCCCTCGTCCACGCCCTCGTCCCCGGGCACCGCGTCCTCGGCCTTGGCGGCCGCGGCCCGGTGCTGCAGGACGCGCTTACGCAGCGCCTTCATGTCCGGCTGCTCCTCCTTGAGCTGCGCCAGCAACGGGGTGGCGACGCAGATCGAGGAGTAGGCACCGGCCGCGAGACCGATGAACAGCGCGAGCGAGATGTCGTTCAGCGTGCCGGCGCCCAGGATGCCGCCACCGATGAACAGCAGCGCGGCGACCGGCAGCAGCGCCACCACGGTGGTGTTGAGCGAGCGCACCAGGGTCTGGTTGAGGCCGGCGTTGGCCGCCTCGCTGTAGGTGAGCTTGTTCTGCTTGGTGAGCCCCTTGGTGTTCTCCTTCACGGTGTCGAAGACGACGACCGTGTCGTACAGCGAGTACCCGAGGATCGTCAGGAAGCCGATCACCGTACCGGGGGTGACCTCGAAGCCCACCAGGGCGTAGACCCCGATGGTGATCAGGAGGTCGTGGATGAGGGCGACCAGGGCGGCCACCGCCATCCGCCACTCGAAGGCGATCGCCAGGTACGCCGTCACCAGGATCATGAAGATGATCAGACCCGTGATGGCCTTGTTGGAGATCTGCTTGCCCCAGCTGGGGCCGATCACCTGGGCCTCGACGGTGTCCAGCGGAACGCCGATCTTCTCGGCGAGCTGCGAGCGCACCTCGTCGGAGCTCTTGGGCTCCTCGGTGCTGACCTGGATGCGGATCTTGCCGTTGTCGGTCGACTGCACCAGCGGGTGCGAGGAGACGACCTGGTCGGCCTTCTCCTGCGCCTGCGAGACGGTCAGGCCGGGCTTGGCCACGGTGTAGACCGAGCCGCCCTTGAACTCGATGCCCAGGTGCAGGCCCATGGCCAGGCCGATCGCCGCGACCAGCACGATCACGCCGGAGATGGAGTACCAGAGCTTGCGGCGACCGACGAAGTCGAAGCTGACTTCACCCTGGTAGAGCCGGTGGCCCAGGTTGGAGAAGCGTGACACGGTGTCAGGCCTCCTTCACGGCGGCAGAGGAGGAGCTACGGCGACGGCTGCTGCGCAGCGGCGGGCGGGCGCCCAGCCGCTTCGGGTCCAGACCGGACCACGGGTGACCGTCGAGGAAGAACTTGCGGCGGGCCAGCAGCGTGATCAGCGGCTTGGTGAAGAGGAAGATCACCACGACGTCGAGCGCGGTGGTCAGACCCAGCGTGAACGCGAAGCCCTGGACCTTGCCGACCGAGACCACGTAGAGCACGGCGGCACAGAGGAAGGACACGAAGTCCGAGACCAGGATGGTGCGCCGGGCGCGCGGCCAGGCCCGCTGGACCGCCGGGCGCAGCGGGGCGCCCTCGCGGACCTCGTCGCGGATGCGCTCGAAGTACACGATGAAGGAGTCTGCGGTGATGCCGATCGCGACGATCGCACCGCAGACCGCGGGCAGGTTCAGCGCGAAGCCGATCCCGCCGCCGAGCAGGCTCATGATCGAGTAGGTCAGGGCCGCCGAGACGAGCAGACCGGCGATCGAGACCAGGCCGAGGCCGCGGTAGTAGACCAGCGAGTACACGACGACCAGCAGCATGCCGATCGCGCCGGCGATCAGACCGGCCTTGAGCTGGTCACTGCCCAGCGCCGGGGACACCGTGGTGATGTCGCTCTTGGTGAACTCCAGCGGCAGGGCGCCGAAGCTCAGCACGTTGGACAGGTCCTGCGCCTCGGCCTGGGTGAAGCGGCCGGTGATGACCGCGCTGCCACCCGGGATCGGGCCGTTGACCTGCGGGTGCGAGACGACCTGGTTGTCCAGCACGATGGCGAACTGGTTGGTCGGCGGGGTCTGGGTGGCCAGCTGGCCGGTGACCTTGGCGAAGGCGTCGGTGCCGGTGCCGTTGAACTGCAGCTGCACCTGCCAGCCGGCACCGGTCTGGGTGTCGATGGTGGCCTGCGCCTTGGAGACGTCCGCGCCCTTCACGGCCGCGGGGCCGAGGGCCAGCTTCTCGTAGTAGCCGTTCTCGGCCTTCTGGGAGCAGGCGACGACGGCCTTGTCCTCGGGGCCGGTCTGGGCGGCGCGCACCTCGGGCTTGGAGCAGTCGAGGGCGGCGAAGGCGGCGGACAGCTCCGGCGGCACGGTGCCCTGGGTCATCGCGGCGCTCAGGTCCGCGGCGGACGGCGGGGTGGCCGGGGCGCTCGGGGTGCCGGTGGCGGCCGGAGCCGCACTGCCGGTGGCGGAGGGGGCCGCGCCGGTGGCGGCGGCGGACGGGGTGGCGCCCTCGGCGGCCAGCGCCTCACCGACGGTGCGGCCCTGCTTGGTGGCGCTCGCGGTCGCGGACGGCGTACCGGTCGCGGCGGGGGCGGTGGCCGCGTGGGTGGCACCGGCCGACGGGGTCGCGCCCGGGGTACCGGCGGCACCGGCGGACGGGGTCGCGGCCGGGGTGCCGGTGGCACCGGCGGACGGCGTGCCGCTGGGAGCCGGGGCGGTGACGCCGCTCGGGGCGACGGCCAGGACCGGGCGGAAGAACAGCTTCGCGGTGGTACCGACCTGGTCCGCCGCGTTCTGCCGGTCGCCGCCCTTGGGGATGTTCACGATGATCGTGCTGTCGCCCTGGGTCTGGACCTCCGCCTCGGAGACACCCATACCGTTGACGCGGCGCTCGATGATCCCGGTGGCGATGTCCATGTTGGACTTGTTGATCGCCTTGGGGTCGGTCGACTTCGCGGTCAGCGTGATGCTGGTGCCACCGGCGAGGTCGATCCCGAGCCGGGGCTTGGTGTTGCCCGTCCCGAACATGAGGGCGACCAGTCCGACGGTGACGACCAGGATGAGGGCCAGCGCCCGCCCTGGGTAGCCGTCGCGCGGGCGCGACTTGGGTGTTGCCACCTTGCTCGTTTCTCCCTGTCCATGCCACATCCCCGACCGGACCCCCGTCCGGCTCGTGGCTGGACAGGGGTCTGAGTGGTTCTGCGGCCCTGAGGTCCTGTGGGCTCGCGGCACTGTGCCGCGCGACCGGGCGGGTTGCCCGGCCGTACTACTTGCTCGCGGGAGCCCCGCCCTCGACGTCGCCCTTCTCGGCGCTGTCCTTGGTGAGCGACAGCGGCTTGTCCTCGACCGGCTCGGCGTCGGCGTCCTCGGCCTCCGGCTCGGGGAGCTCGTCGTCGGCGGGGCGACCGTTGATGATCGCGTCGTACTCCTGGGGGTCCAGGACGGCCGCGATCGCGCTCTTGGTGAAGTGGGTGACCACGCCGGGCGCGATCTCCAGCTCGACGGTCTCCTCGTTGACCGCCTTCACCTGGGCGTACAGACCGCCGATGGTGCGCACGCCCGCCCCGGGCTCCAGCGAGGTCTGCATGCTCTGCATCTGCTGCTGGCGCTTCTTCTGCGACCGGAACATGAGCACGATCGCGATGATCGGGAGGAGAAGGATGATGAGGTTCACTGCAGCCAGGGTCCTTTACGGGCCGCCGGCCGGCGGCCTGTGTGGTATGGGTCGGCCCGTCGGGTGAGAGGGGCGGTCCGGCGGAGTCTATGCAACCCCGAATCGATCGGACAACGCCAAGCATCGCATCCTGCCGCCGAAAGTGGCGACCCTCCGCCTGCACAGTTTCCCCGGGCCCCGCTCGCGGCTCCCCCGTACCGCGCGCCGGTGGCCCCGGCCGGGACCGTCACCCCGCGCGGCTCACCCGTTCAGCCGATGACGGTCAACTTCCGTCGGCGGGGAAGAGCTCCGGCTGCGGCGGGACGCCCCCGCGGGTGGTCTGGACCGGCGGGGTCTGGACCGGTGGGGTCAGGCCGAGGTGCTGCCAGGCCGCGGCGGTGGCGATCCGCCCGCGCGGGGTCCGGGCGAGCAGCCCCTCGCGGACCAGGAAGGGCTCGGCGACCTCCTCGACCGTCTCGGACTCCTCCCCCACCGCGACCGCGAGGGTCGACAAGCCGACCGGTCCGCCGCCGAACAGCCTGAGCAGCGCGTCCAGCACCGCGCGGTCCAGCCGGTCCAGGCCGCGGGCGTCCACCTCGTAGACGTCCAGCGCCTGGGCGGCGATCTCCGCGGTGACCTGCCCGTCGTGCCGGACCTGCGCGTAGTCGCGGACCCGGCGCAGCAGCCGGTTGGCGATGCGCGGGGTGCCGCGCGAGCGCCCGGCGATCTCGGCGGCGCCGGCCGGGTCTATCTCCACGTCCAGCAGCGTGGCCGAGCGGTGCACCACCCGCTGCAGCTCGGCCGGCGCGTAGAACTCCATGTGGCCGGTGAAACCGAAGCGGTCGCGCAGCGGGGGCGGCAGCAGACCGGCCCGGGTGGTGGCACCGACGAGGGTGAAGGGCGGCAGCTCCAGCGGGATGGCGGTGGCGCCCGGGCCCTTGCCGACGATCACGTCGACCCGGAAGTCCTCCATCGCCATGTAGAGCATCTCCTCGGCGGGCCGGGACATCCGGTGGATCTCGTCGAGGAAGAGCACCTCCCCCTCGGTGAGCGAGGAGAGGATCGCCGCGAGGTCCCCCGCGTGCTGGATGGCCGGGCCGGAGGTGATCCGGATCGGGGCGCCCAGCTCAGCGGCGATGATCATCGACAGCGTGGTCTTGCCCAGCCCGGGCGGCCCGCTCAGCAGCACGTGGTCGGGCGCGCTGCCGCGCTTGCGGGCGGCCTGGAGCACCAGGGACAGCTGCTCGCGCACCCGCTCCTGACCGATGAACTCGTCCAGCAGCTTGGGGCGCAGCGCCGCCTCCACCGCCTGGTCCTCGCCGTCGGCGGCGGCCGTGACCAGCCGGTCGGCGGATTCCGGGTCGTACATCGTTGCGGGCTCCCGAGTCTCCAGGGTCGACAAACGGACAGATCGTCAGACGGCGTCAGCGGGCCCGGTTCAGGCCGCGCAGCGCGAGCCGGAGCAGGGCGCCGACGTCCGGCGTCTGCTGGGCCTCCGCCTCCGGGGTGACGGCCGCGACCGCCTCGTCAGCCTCGCGCGGGGCGTAGCCGAGGCCGGTCAGCGCGGAGTGCAGCTGCTCGCTCCACGGTGCCGGGCCCGCCGCGATCGGCTTCTGCGCGGGCACCGCGCCGTGCGGGGCGCCCAGCTTGTCCTTGTACTCCAGCAGCAGCTTGGCCGCCTTCGCCTTGCCGATGCCCGGCACGGCGACCAGCGCCTTCTCGTCACCGCTCGCGATCGCGGCGCGCAGCGCGTCGGGGCTGTGCACCCCGAGGATCGCCTGCGCCAGCTTGGGGCCGACGCCCGGCGCGGCCTGCAGGATCTCGAAGACGGCCCGCTCGTCGTCGTCCGCGAAGCCGAAGAGCGTCAGCGAGTCCTCCCGGACCACCAGCGAGGTCGCCAGCCGGGCCGGCTCGCCCAGCCTCAGGCCGGCCAGGGTGTTCGGGGTGCACTGCACGGCCATGCCGACCCCGCCGACCTCGACCACCGCCGTCCCGGAGGAGATGGCCGCCACGGGCCCTTGCACGAAGGCGATCACCGGATACTGCCTTTCGACGTGGAGCTGGCTCTCAGGGGGGTGGAGCGGGAGGTGGCGCGGGCGGCCAGGACGGCGGCCTCCAGCCGGTTGGCCGCACCGCCGCGCCAGATGTGGCAGATGGCGAGCGCCAGCGCGTCGGCGGCGTCTGCGGGCTTGGGCGGGGCGTCCAGCCGCAGCAGCCGCTGCACCATGGCCGTGACCTGCGCCTTGTCGGCCCGGCCGGAGCCCGTGACGGCCGCCTTGACCTCGCTCGGGGTGTGCAGGGTGACGGGGATGCCGCGGCGCGTCGCGCAGAGCATCGCGACCGCACTCGCCTGCGCGGTGCCCATCACGGTGCGGACGTTGTGCTGGGCGAAGACCCGCTCGACGGCGACCAGGTCGGGCCGGTGCTCGTCCAGCCAGGCCTCGATGCCCTGCTCCACCTGGAGCAGCCGCTGCCCGATCTCGGCGTCCGCGGGGGTGCGCACCACGCCGACCCCGGCCATCCGCAGGGGCCGGCCCGGCGCGCCCTCGACCACGCCGACCCCGCACCTGGTCAGTCCCGGGTCGACACCCAGTACGCGTACCACCGGCCCCGCCTTCCGTTCCACCACCGCTCGCGACCTGCGAAGGCTATCGTCCGGGTCCGACAACGCGACCGACGACACCGGCCCGGCGGTCCTGGGACCACCGGGCCGGGCAGTGGGAACGGTCACTCGTGCCGTTACTCGGCGTCGAGCTGCGCACCGACCTCGTCGGAGATGTCGAAGTTGGCGAAGACGTTCTGCACGTCGTCGCTGTCCTCCAGCGCGTCGATCAGCTTGAGGATCTTGCGGGCGCCGTCGACGTCCAGCTCGACCTGCATGCTGGGCACGAAGTTGGCCTCGGCCGAGTCGTAGTCGACGCCGGCGTCCACCAGGGCGGTGCGGACGGCCACCATGTCACCGGCCTCGGAGGTGATCTCGAAGGCCTCGCCCAGGTCGGTGACCTCCTCGGCGCCGTGGTCGAGCACGATGTCGAGGAGCTTGTCCTCGTCCACGCCGTCGGCCTTGGGGACGACGACGACACCCTTGCGGGTGAACAGGTACGACACCGAGCCCGGGTCGGCCATCGAGCCGCCGTTGCGGGTCATCGCGACGCGGACGTCGGAGGCCGCGCGGTTGCGGTTGTCGGTGAGGCACTCGATCAGGACCGCGACGCCGTTCGGGCCGTAGCCCTCGTACATGATGGTCTGGTAGTCGGCGCCGCCGGCCTCCAGACCGCCACCGCGCTTGACGGCGCGGTTGATGTTGTCGATCGGGACCGAGCTCTTCTTCGCCTTCTGGATGGCGTCGTAGAGGGTCGGGTTGCCCGCCGGGTCGGGACCGCCGGTGCGCGCCGCCACCTCGATGTTCTTGATCATCTTGGCGAAGAGCTTGCCGCGCTTGGCGTCGATCACGGCCTTCTTGTGCTTGGTGGTAGCCCACTTAGAGTGGCCGGACATCGCCAGCTCCTTTACGTCGCCAAAGGGAAATGAACAGAAGAGATCTTACCGGTGTCGCCACCGGTGGTAGGACCGCCGTTACTTCGCGGCCGCCGCGAGATGCTCCTCGACCATCTTCACGAAGTACGCGTGCACCCGGTGGTCGCCGGTCAGCTCGGGGTGGAAGGAGGTGGCCAGCAGGTTGCCCTGGCGCACGGCCACGATCCGGCTGTCCGGACCGTCCGCGGCCGGCAGCTCGGCCAGCACCTCGACGCCCGCGCCCACCGACTCGACCCAGGGGGCGCGGATGAAGACGCCGTGCACCGGCGCGTCGTCCATGCCCTTGAAGGCGATCCCGGACTCGAAGGACTCGTTCTGGCGGCCGAAGGCGTTGCGGCGCACCGTCATGTCGATGCCGCCGACCGTCTCCTGGTCCTCACGGCCGTCCAGGATCTTGTCCGCCAGCATGATCATGCCCGCGCAGGTGCCGTACACCGGCATGCCGGCGGCGACCCGCTCGCGCACCGGGTCCATCACGCCGAACAGCAGCGCCAGCTTGGACATGGTGGTGGACTCCCCGCCGGGGATCACCAGCGCGTCGACCTCGGCCAGCTCCTCCGCACGGCGCACCGGACGGGCGAGCGCGTCGGCCTCGGCCAGCGCCACCAGGTGCTCGCGGACGTCGCCCTGCAGGGCGAGGACGCCGATGACTGGAGTGCTCACGGTCTTCAACCTCAATCGATCGTTGCTACTGAGTACGTGGCGCGGCCCGCCGCAGCGCCGAACGCTGCGGCGGGCCCGGGCCCTCGGAACCTGCGGGGGCGATTACCAGCCGCGGTTGGCGTAGCGCTCGGTCTCCGGCAGGGTGTCGCAGTTGATGCCGACCATGGCCTCGCCGAGGTTGCGGGAGGCGTCCGCGATGATCTTCGGGTCGTCGAAGAAGGTGGTGGCCTTCACGATGGCGGCGGCGCGCTTGGCCGGGTCGCCCGACTTGAAGATGCCGGAGCCGACGAAGACGCCCTCGGCGCCCAGCTGGCGCATCAGCGCGGCGTCGGCCGGGGTGGCCACGCCACCGGCGGAGAACAGCACCACCGGCAGCTTGCCGAGCTCGGCGACCTCCTTGACCAGCTCGTACGGGGCGCGCAGCTCCTTGGCGGCGGCGTACAGCTCGTTGTGGTCCAGGGCGCGCAGGTGGCCGATCTCGTTCTTGATCTGGCGCAGGTGGCGGACGGCCTCGACGACGTTGCCGGTGCCGGCCTCACCCTTCGAGCGGATCATGGCCGCGCCCTCGGCGATGCGGCGCAGGGCCTCGCCCAGGTTGGTGGCACCGCAGACGAAGGGGGTGGTGAAGGCCCACTTGTCCGAGTGGTTGACCTCGTCGGCCGGGGTCAGCACCTCGGACTCGTCGATGTAGTCGACACCCAGCGACTGCAGGACCTGGGCCTCGACGAAGTGCCCGATGCGGGACTTGGCCATCACCGGGATGGAGACCGCACCGATGATCTCCTCGATCATGTTCGGGTCGGACATGCGGGCCACGCCGCCGTCCTTGCGGATGTCGGCCGGAACCCGCTCCAGCGCCATGACGGCCACCGCGCCGGCGTCCTCGGCGATCTTGGCCTGCTCGGCGTTGACCACGTCCATGATCACACCGCCCTTGAGCTGCTCGGCCATGCCGCGCTTGACCCGGGCGGTGCCGATCTGCGGCTGGTCTGCGGTGGTGGGGGTGGTGGACACGTGAGACCTCACTCGAAGATGAACCAGTGCTATCGCCCTATGGTAGGCGGAACAAGTGGCCCATCCATGTGCCACCGAGTCCAGCCAGGACGACGGGATACGACAAACGGGCCGTATCCGTGGACACCCTAAGCAGGAGCGCCCTCGGGCGTCAGGGCGGGCGGCGGAGCGTCGTCCATCTCGAACGCCATCGGGAACGGCGCCTTCCCGGCCAGCCGGAAGTACCGCACCAGCCGGTGCTCCCGGACCGCGCGTGCGGCCCGCACCGCGTCGTTGTGGAACCGGCGGGCCATCGGCACCCGGCGCACCGCGGCCGTCAGATCACGAACCGCCTCCTCGCCGCCCGGCTCGGCCACCAGCACCGCCACCTGCTCCGGCTCCTCGAACACGGCCCGCAGCGCCAGGCTCAGCTGGCTCTCCGCGACCTCGCGGTGCTCGTCCTCGGCCTGCCGGGCCGCGTGCGCCGCGTCCAGCAGCAGCAGCGAGGCCGCCGGGTCCAGCAGCGAGGACGTCGCGAGCTCCATCGCCACCGAAGCGCGGCGGACCAGCTGCGCGTCCAGCGCCGCCCGCGCGGCGTCGATCCGGGCGTGCAGCCGGTCCAAGCGGCCGGCCGTCCAACTCAGGTACATGCCGAAGAGCACCACGGCCACGCCGGCCCAGATCCAGGTAGTCACGGGCCGCTACGTTACCGGGTGTCACCGGCCGGCCCGACGGGTGTCAGCCCCCCGCGACCGCGTGCCGGTAGCAGTCCCGGTCGATGTCGGCGACGTCCACCGCGCTGAACAGCCGGGCACCGGGCAGCGGCCGCACGTGCTCCGCCACCAGCTTCAGCACGCCCTCGCTCAGCGCCGCCTTCGCCTCCGGCGAGCGCCCCGGGAAGATCTGGAACTCCACGAACACCTGGACGTCCCCGGCCTCGCCGCCGGTGCCGACCACCAGCTCCTCGCTCTGCCGGAACACCGTCTTGCAGGACTCCGGCTTGGCGTCGATGGTCTCCTCCGCCAGCCGGTTGATCGCCAGGCCCAGCGCCCGGCGGTCGAAGGTGCCGGCCAGGCCGGCCGAGTAGTCGACGGAGATCTGCGGCATCGGTTCCCCCATGCGGTCAAGCGGTACGGTCGCCCGACCCTAACCCCACCTACACCGGGGCCCGCGTCGACCCCACCGCAGCCACCGCACCCGCCGATCCGTCCCGGGCCGGCCCGCCGCGCCCAATCCCGGGCCGGCCCGCCGCGCCCAATCCCGGGCCGGCCCGCCGTGCCTAATCCCGGGCCAGCCCGAACCGGCCGCGCCGCCCGCTGCGCTCGTCCTCCTCGACCACCGCGGCGGCCCCCGCCGTCACCGTCTCGTAGACCGCCAGGATGTCCGCGCCCACGGTCGACCAGTCGAACCGCCGCACGTGCCGCGAGGCCGCCTTCCGCAGCTCCTCCAGCCGGGCCGGATCGCCCAGCAGCCGCAGCGCGGTACGGGCCAGCGCGTCCGCGTCCTCCACCGGGAACAGCTCGCCGGCGTCCCCGCCGTCCAGCACCTGCTTGAACGCGTCCAGGTCGCTGGCCAGCACCGGGGCGCCCGCCGACATCGCCTCGACCAGGATGATCCCGAAGCTCTCGCCCCCGGTGTTCGGCGCCACGTACAGGTCCACGCTGCGCAGCAGCCGGGCCTTCTCCTCGTCGCTCACCATGCCGAGGAACTCGACCTGTCGGCGCACCTCCGGCGCCAGGCCCGCGACGGCCTCCTCCTCGTCGCCCTTGCCCGCCACCAGCAGCCGCACCCCGGGCCGCTCGGCCAGGATCCTCGGCAGCGCCGCCAGCAGCGTCGGCAGGCCCTTGCGCGGCTCGTTGATCCGGCCGATGAAGCCGATCGTGCCCGGCTCCCCCTTCGCCGCGTGCCCGAGCCACCGCTCGTCCGGCTCGGCGTCCGCGAAGAAGCCCACGTCCACGCCGTTCGGGATCACCACCGCGTCCCCGCCGAGGTGCTCCACCAGCGTGCGCCGGGCGTACTCCGACACCGCGATCCGGGCCCGCATCTTCTCCAGGCCCGGCTGCAGGATCGGCGAGGCCGCGATCATCGCCCGCGAGCGCGGGTTGGAGGTGTGGAAGGTCCCCACCATCGGCCCGGTCGCCGACCAGGCCGCCAGCATCGACAGGCTCGGCGAGGCCGGCTCGTGCACGTGCAGGATGTCGAAGCGCCCGTCGTGCAGCCACCGCCGCACCCGCGCCGCGGACAGGATGCCGAAGCTCAGCCGGGCCACCGACCCGTTGTACGGCACCGCCACCGCCCGGCCGGCCGAGACCACGTACGGCGGCAGCGCCTCGTCGTCCTCGGCCGGCGCCAGCACCGACACCTCGTGCCCCAGGCCGATCAGGTGCTCGGCCAGGTCCCGGATGTGGAACTGCACCCCGCCGGGGACGTCCCAGTCGTACGGGCAGACGATGCCGATCTTCACGGGTTCCTCAAGCTCCTTCGGACAGTCGTACGGGTCGGGCGGTCGTACGGGTCGGTCGGTCGTGCTCGGTCGGTCGTGCTCGGCGGACGGCCGTACCGGCCGGGCTCAGGACCCGGAGGCCTCGGCCGCGGGCTCCTGCGCCGCCTCCGCGGGCACCGCGGCGGGCTCCTCCACCGTCCCACGGACCGGCAGGTCGGAGAGCCAGAACTTCTGCAGCATGTGCCAGTCCTGCGGGTGCTCGCGGATCTCCCGCTCCCACACGTCCGCCATCGCCTGGGTCATCGCCCGCGTGCGCTCCTTGCGGTCGCCCTCCTCGGGCGCCACCACCTCGGGGTGGATCCGCGCCCGCATCACCGGGCCCTCGTACCAGAGCGTCACCGGCAGCAGCGCCGCCCCGGTCCGCTGGCACAGCGCCGCCGGACCGGCCGGCATCCGGGTCGCCTCACCGAAGAACGACACCTCGATCCCCGCCTCCGACAGGTCCCGGTCCCCCACCAGGCACACCAGCCGGCCCTCGCGCAGCCGCCGCGCCAGCGTGCCGATCACGTTCACCGAACCGCCGGTCAGCGCCAGGACCTCCATGCCCTGGCCCTCCCGGAACGCCACGAAGCGGTCGAACAGCCGCTCCGGCTTCAACCGCTCCGCGACCGTGGTGAACGGGTAGCCCTGCTGCGCGACCCAGGTGCCCGCGAGGTCCCAGTTGCCCATGTGCGGCAGCGCTATCACCGCGCCCCGACCGGCCTCCATCGGCGCCCGCAGGTGCTCGAAGCCGTCCACCCGCACATCGCGGGCCACCCGCTCCCGGCTCCACACCGGCAGCCGGAACGACTCCATCCAGTACCGCAGGTACGAGCGCATCCCCGCCCGCGACAGCGAACGCATCGCCGCCTCGTCCAGCCCCGGACGGACCCGGCGGAGGTTCGCCTCCAGCTGCAGCACCCGCTTGCCGCGCTTGCGCCACGCGTAGTCCGCCAGCCGGTCGAACAGACCCCGTGCCCACGACTCCGGCAGGTGCTTCAGCAGCCCCCACCCCAGCGCGTACGCCCAGTACACCAGTCGGTCCGTCACCGCAGGACGCCCCCCATCAGCTCCCGGCCGCCGCTCGGTCGGCCTCGAACGCCTCCCGGCGCACGGTCAGCATCCGCTGGAACACCGTCACCAGGCTGCCCGCCGCCACCAGCCACAGCGCCACCGGCAGCAGCCACTCCACGTACGGCACACCGAACGTGTGCAGACCGGCCACCCCGGCCGCCACCAGGCTGGCCACCAGCCGCTCGGCCCGCTCCACCAGCCCCGACACGTCGCACGGCAGGCCCTGGCTCTCCGCCCGCGCCTTGGTGTACGACACCACCAGACCGCTCGCCAGGCAGAAGATCGCCACCGCGCACAGCAGGTTGTCGTCACCCTTGCCCGCGTACCACATCGCCAGCCCGCCGAAGATCGCCGCGTCCGCGACCCGGTCCAGCGTGGAGTCCAGGAACGCCCCCCACTTGGTGCTCCGGCCCAACTGGCGGGCCATGTTCCCGTCCACCAGGTCCGAGAAGATGAAGAGCGTGATCGTGATGGTGCCCCAGAAGAACTCCCCGCGCGGGAAGAACACCAGTGCACCGGCCACCGAACCGGCGGTACCGATCAGCGTCACGGCGTCCGGGCTCACGCCCAGCCGGATCAGGAACGCGGCGAACGGGGTCAGGACACGTGTGAAGAAGGCACGCGCGTATTTGTTGAGCATGGCCTTCTCAGCCGCTCCGATCTCCCAGATACCCGCCTGGCGCAGCACGCGCGGCAGACGGCCGGACGGATCAGCCCGCCCGGCGCACCCATCGTAGCCAGGCCCGCGACACGCTCCACCGCACGCACCGCCGCACGCCGCCCCCACCACGGCCCGCACACGCACGATCACCGAGCGGCCGTAAGACACGCGCCACCCGGGCCCCACCGGGGCCGCTCCCCGAACCCCGCCGTCCGCAGGCGGGGGCCCGAAGACCGGCCCTAGACTGCCAAGGACAGCCTCGGCGCCACGGGAGGAGACCCCGATGCCCGACCGCAGCACGGCACGAGCCGGCCAGGCACCCGCCGTCACCGGCCCCCGGGACCTGCGCAACGTCGTCCTCATCGGCTCCAGTGGTGTGGGCAAGACCACCCTCGCCGAATCCCTCGCCCACGCCGCCGGCGCCACCGGCCGCGTCGGCCGCGTCACCGACGGCACCACCGTCTCCGACCACGAGGAGATCGAGCACCACCAGCAGCGCTCCGTCCAGCTCTCGCTGCTCCCGCTCGAATGGAAGGGCGTCAAGATCAACCTGATCGACCCGCCCGGACACCCCGACTTCACCGCCGACCTGCGCGCCGCCCTGCACGCCGCCGACGCCGCCGTCTTCGTCGTCTCCGCCACCGACCCGGTCACCGCCCCCACCCGCGCCCTGTGGCGCGCGTGCGCCGCCGAAGGCATCCCCCGCGCCATCGCCGTCGCCAAGCTCGACCTCGCCCGCAGCGGCTTCGACGACATCCTCACCGCCTGCCACGACGCCTTCGGGCTCGGCCCGGACACCCTGCGCCCGCTCTTCCTGCCCGTCCTCCACGACGGCCGCCCCGACGGGAGCGTCGACCTGCTCACCGGCGACACCTACGGCGACGCCGCCCCGCTCCCCGACACCGGCCCCGCCCACGACAGCCTCGTCGAGGCCATCTCCGGCCAGGACGACACCCTCATGGAGCGCTACCTCTCCGGCGACACCCTCGACACCGACTCCCTCGAAGCCGGCCTGCGCCGCGAAGTCCTCGACTGCACCCTCCACCCCGCCGTTCCCACCAGCGACAACGGGCTCGGCGCCGCCGAACTCCTCGACCTCATCGCGCACACCTTCCCCGACCCCACCGAACGCACCCGACCCGGCCCGGCCTGCGACCCCGACGCCCCGCTCGCCGCCCAGGTCATCCGGGTCACCGGCGACGCCTACGTCGGCCGGATCAGCCTGCTGCGCGTCTTCGCCGGCACCCTGCGCCCCGACACCAAGATCCACCTGGTCGGCCCGGCCCACACCGCCGACCAGGACGGCGACGAACGCGTCACCGCCCTGAGCAGCCCCTTCGGCAAGCTCCAGCGCCCCGTCCCGCACGCCGTGGCCGGCGACCTCGTCTGCGCCGCCAAACTCACCACCGCCCGCGCCGGCGACACCGTCCACGAACCCGGCCACCCCGTCGAACTCGACGGCTGGACCCTCCCCGAACCCCTGCTGCCGATCGCCGTCGAAGCCCACAGCAAGGCCGACGACGACAAGCTCTCCCAGGCCCTCGCCCGCCTCACCGCCGAGGACCCGGCACTGCGCCTGGAACAGAACCCGGACACCCACCAGCTCGTCCTCTGGTGCACCGGCGAGGCCCACGCCGAGGTCGTCCTGGACCGCCTGCGCACCCGCCACGGCGTGCACGTCGACACCGTCGAGCCCAAGGTCGCCCTGCGCGAGACCTTCGGCACCGCCGCCGCCGGCCACGGCCGCCTGGTCAAGCAGTCCGGCGGCCACGGCCAGTACGCCATCTGCGACCTCGAGGTCGAACCCCTGCCGGCCGGCTCGGGCTTCGAGTTCCAGGAACACGTCGTCGGCGGCGCCGTCCCCAAGCACTTCATCCCCTCCGTCGAGAAGGGCGTCCGCGCCCAGCTCGCCAAGGGCGTCGCCACCGGGTACCCGCTCGTCGACGTCCGGGTCACCCTCACCGACGGCAAGGCCCACTCCGTCGACTCCTCCGACGCGTCCTTCCAGAACGCCGCCGCCCTCGCCCTGCGCGACGCCGCCGAGCACGCCGTCATCCGCCTGCTCGAACCGGTCGCCGCCGTCAGCGTCCTGCTGCCCGACGACTACCTCGGCGCCGTCCTCGGCGACCTCTCCGCCCGGCGCGGCCGCGTCCTCGGCACCGAGACCGGCGGCTCCGGCCTCACCCTGCTGCGCGCCGAGGTCCCCGAACTCGAACTCGTCCGCTACCCGGTCGACCTGCGCGCGCTCACCCACGGGACCGCCGAGTTCTCCCGCGCCTACCTGCGCCACGAACCCATGCCCACCGCCCTGGCCGAGCGCTACACCGACTGAGCCGCCCGCCGGTCGAACGGCCTACGGACTCACGGCCGGAGGACGTGACGACGGAACGACGTCACGTCCGGGCGACGTCGCGGTTCGGCAGCGCACACGCCGCCGTACCTCCCGGCATCCGGTGCCGGTTGCGCGCCACCCACCGGTACACCAGGCCCGCCACCGGACGCACCGGCGCCGCCGTCAACACCGCGCCCAGGTACGCCCACACTCCCCCGGAGCGCATCAGCAACCGCGCGACCGCCTGTGCGCCCCCGTGCACCCGCCCGGTCGGCGTGACCCAGAGCACCTCGCGCTCGGCCCGCTCGGCCGACACCTCGCCGCGGCCGCCCGCGAGCACGTCCAGCGCCGCGAGGTCCGCGAACTGGAAGGCCACCGCCTCCCACCCGCCCGAGGCCAGCGTCTGCCGCAGGTACCGCTCCGCCCACCGCACGCACGACGAACAGAACGCGCAGTCCCCGTCGAAGACCAGCACCGGATCCTTCACAGCGGCTCCCCTTTCCTCGCTTCCACCACCATGCTCCTCCACCCCGGCCCGGCCCGCTCCGGCGGGGTATCGACCGGCCCGAAGCTGGGCATCATCCCCGTCAGGCCCGGCACGGCCCGATCGTGACGGTACTTCAGACGATCATCCGCGCGGGGTGCCACGGCACGGTAACCTGCCGCTGACAAGGGGAGGAGGGGACGCCACCGTGACCACACTCGACATGACCCCGGGTGCGCAGATACCCCGGACCGACGCCGGCCCGCAGACCGCCATCACCCAGGCGCTCTCCTCGGCCGCCTACCGCGACGGCGAGATCGGCGACTTCGTCACGGCCGTGACCGACGCCACCGCGAAGAAGGGCCGCTTCGCCCTCTTCCGCCCCAACGTCGGCGAGGCCTTCAGCAAGGCGCTGGTCTCGCGCGCCCTCGGCGGCGACCGCAAGCCGATCGTCCCGGCCTTCGGCGTCGACACCCGCCAGGTCGTCGAGCACTGCCTGGCCGCCGAGGAACTGCGCAACACCCGGGACCGGCAGCTCACCACCGTCACCCTCGTCACCGGCGCCCTCTTCCTCCCCGGCACCCTGCTCTGGCTCGCCGCCTTCCAGGTGCGCGCCTGGCTCAAACGGGACAACCCGAAGAACGCCGGGGTCTACGGCGGCATCACCCTCGCCCTGGCCGCCGCCCTCGCCGTCTTCCTGGTCCTGCGCCCGCCCGCCGCCGGCGTCCTCGGCGTCTACCTGCGGGTCACGATGCTCGCCCCGGTCATCGGCTGGTACCTCGCCCGCCGGATCGTCGAGCGCTCCGCCAAGGACCTGCGGGCCCGCTGGCAGTCCCTGGTCGAGGGCTCCGCCGTGGCCGCCACCGTGGCCAAGGCCGTCCCCCGCGACGACCTCGACAAGAAGGCCGCCGACCTGCGCGACAAGCTCGGCCGCCTGGACGCCGAGCAGGAGACCAACGTCCACCACTACGCCGGCCCCAAGGGCATCCTCGGCGCCGGCCGCCGCTGGGGCGAGTGGCGCCTCGCCGACACCCTCCACCCCGCGGCGGGCCACGTCGACTTCCGCGCCTTCCACCCCTGGGACCTGGTCCGCCGGATCTCCTCCCACCTCAAGGGCCTCGGCATCAGCCACGTCGCCAACAGCGGCATGCCCAACGTCTCCATCAAGCAGTGGGTGGTCTTCGACATCGGCGAGGGCGCCGACGAGATCAGCCGCCCCGGCAACGCCGACATGGACGGCGACCGGATGCGCGACTTCGCCGTCCAGAGCATCGCCGACAAGCAGACCTTCTCCGGCGGCCCCCGGCACTACCTCGCCACCCAGTTCATCACCCACGACGGCAAGCTGGTCCTCACCTTCACGATCACCGTGACGCTGCTCGCCGACGTGCTGACCATCGCGGTGGCCGGCTACGCGCTCGGCCCGGTCAAGGGCGTCTTCTTCGACAAGCCCAAGGACAAGGAGAAGTCGGTCGCCAAGACCGTGAAGTTCTGGGAGGAGCGCACCGTCAAGCTCCCCCTGATCGACAACGACGAGGTCGTCCGCCAGGCCGTCCGCGCCCCGTTCTACCGGATGCCCGGCCTGCTCGGCTGGCTCGGCGGCGGACTCGGCCTGCCCGAGCCGTTCGGCCTGCGGCACATCTGGGTCGGCCGCGCGTGGGACAACCGCTCCATGGTCGACAACGCGATGAACGCCTCCGTCCCGGTGCTCAACGCGGTGCACACCGCCACGCTGGAGTTCCTGCAGGAGCACGACCTCGACGCCGACCGCTTCTTCAAGAACCGCACCTCGATCATCAAGTCCGAGGCGCAGAGCCCCCGGCCGTACGACGTCGACACGTTCAACGCCGGCTGAGCCGAGCCGCGGACACCGGAAAGGGGCCCGTCACCGAGGAATCGGTGACGGGCCCCTTTCCGGTGGCTCTCCGGGTCAGCGCTGCGGCCAGACCTCGGCCAGCATCTTCCGGGTGTCCGCCAGCAGCTGCGGCAGCACCTTGGTGTGGCCGACCACCGGCATGAAGTTGGTGTCCCCGCCCCAGCGCGGCACCACGTGCTGGTGCAGGTGCGCCGCGATCCCGGCGCCGGCCGCCGCGCCCTGGTTCATCCCGATGTTGAAACCGTGCGCGCCGGAGGCCGCCCGCAGCGCGGTCATCGCCTTCTTGGTGAAGTCCGCCAGCTCGGCCGTCTCCGCCTCGTCCAGGTCGGTGTAGTCGGCCACGTGCCGGTACGGGACCACCATCAGGTGCCCACCGTTGTACGGGTACAGGTTCAGCACCGCGAACACGGCGCTCCCCCGGGCGATGACCAGGCCGTCCTCGTCGCTCAGCGACGGGATCGAGCAGAACGGACAACCGTCGTCCGGAGCCGGGCCGGTGGGCTTGTTCTCACCCTGGATGTACGCCATCCGATGGGGGGTCCACAGGCGGCGGAAGCCGTCCGGCTCCCCGACGCCCCGCTGCAGTTCCGGCTCAGTCGTCATGCTGATCAGCATATTCGCCCGGCCGTGCTTGCAAAGCCGCGCGGGGCAGACTCATCGAGAGCCTGCCCCGCGCATGACGGTCGTGCTACCGGATCACACCTGGATGCGGTTCTTCACCGCGTCCACGATCTCGGCGACGGCGTCCGCGACCGGGACGCCGTTCTTCTGCTCGCCGTTGCGGTAGCGGAAGGAGACCGCGCCCGCCTCGACGTCGTCGTTGCCGGCGATCAGCATGAACGGGACCTTGGACTTCTGCGCGTTGCGGATCTTCTTCTGCATGCGGTCGTCCGAAGTGTCCACCTCGACCCGGATCCCGTGCTTCTTCAGCTCGGCCGCGACCTCCAGCAGGTACGGCACGTGCTCGTCGGTGATCGGGATGCCGGTCACGGTGACCGGGGCCAGCCACGGCGGCATGGCACCGGCGTAGTGCTCCAGCAGCACCGCGAAGAACCGCTCGATCGAGCCGAACAGCGCCCGGTGGATCATGACCGGCCGCTGGCGCGAGCCGTCCGCCGCGGTGTACTCCAGGTCGAAACGCTCGGGCAGGTTGAAGTCCAGCTGGATGGTGCTCATCTGCCAGGTCCTGCCAATGGCGTCCTTCGCCTGCACCGAGATCTTCGGGCCGTAGAAGGCCGCGCCGCCCGGGTCCGGAACCAGCGGCAGGCCCTGCTTCTCGGCCACGGCCGCCAGGACGGCGGTGGCCTCCTCCCAGGTCTCGTCGCTGCCGACGAACTTCTCCTCGTCCTTGGTCGACAGCTCCAGGTAGAAGTCGGTCAGACCGTAGTCACGGAGGAGGTTGAGCACGAAGGTCAGCGTGGAGTCGAGCTCCTCCGCCATCTGCTCGCGGGTGCAGTAGATGTGCGCGTCGTCCTGCGTGAAGCCGCGGGCCCGGGTCAGGCCGTGCACGACGCCGGACTTCTCGTACCGGTACACCGTCCCGAACTCGAAGAGGCGCAGCGGCAGTTCACGGTACGAGCGGCCGCGCGCGTCGAAGATCAGGTTGTGCATCGGGCAGTTCATCGGCTTGAGGTAGTAGTCCACGCCCTCGTCGAGCTGCATGGGCGGGTACATACCGTCCGCGTACCAGTCGAGGTGGCCGCTCTTCTCGAAGAGCTTCCCCTTGGTGGCGTGCGGGGTGTAGACGAACTCGTAGCCCTCTTCCTCGTGCCGGCGACGCGAGTAGTCCTCCATGGCGCGGCGGATGATGCCGCCCTTGGGGTGGAAGACGGCGAGGCCGGAGCCGATCTCCTCGGGGATGGAGAAGAGGTCGAGCTCGTTGCCGAGCTTGCGGTGGTCGCGCTTCTCGGCCTCGACCAGGAAGTCGAGGTGGGCCTTCAGCTCGTCCTTGGTCGGCCAGGCGGTGCCGTAGATGCGCTGGAGCATCGGGTTGCGCTCGCTGCCGCGCCAGTAGGCGGCCGCGTTGCGCATCAGCTTGAACGCCGGGATGTGCCGGGTGCTGGGCAGATGCGGGCCGCGGCAGAGGTCGCCCCAGCACTGCTCGCCGGTCTTGGCGTCCAGGTTGTCGTAGATGGTGAGCTCGCCCGCGCCGACCTCGACGTCGGCCCCCTCGCCGGCGGTGGCGGCGGAGCCCTTGAGGCCGATCAGTTCGAGCTTGTACGGCTCGGCGGCCAGCTCCTCGCGGGCGGACTCGTCGGTGACCACGCGGCGGGAGAACTTCTGCCCGCGCTTGATGATCTCCTGCATCTTCTTCTCGATGGCCTTGAGGTCATCGGGGTGGAAGGGCTTCTCGACGTCGAAGTCGTAGTAGAAGCCGTCCTTGACCGGCGGGCCGATGCCGAGCTTGGCCTCGGGGTAGAGCTGCTGCACGGCCTGGGCCATCACGTGCGCGGTGGAGTGGCGCAGGATGTCGAGGCCGTCCTTGCTGCCGATCTCGACCGGCTCGACCTCGTCGCCGTCCTGGACGGCGTAGGCGAGGTCCTTGAGCTGGCCGCCGACGCGGGCGGCGATGATCGAGCGGTCGTCGGCGAAGAGCTCGGCGGCCGTAGTGCCCGTGGTCACCACGCGCTCTTCCCGATCGGGTTCGCGGCTGATGATTACCCGGACGTCCGTCACCGGTCTCTCCTGACGTACTGGATTTCAGAGGACGCAACACAGCGCTGCGCGTGACGATGGTACCGAGAGCGTCGCCCCCGCCGTCCACCTACGTCCCCTGTCCCCCTTCTTCCGGCCCCTCCCCCAGCGACTTCAGCAGCCGCTCGCGGTCCCCTTCCTCCCAGCCGCACAGCTCCAGCCCGTGGGGCCGGGTCAGCCGGCGGAAGCCGCCGTCGCGCTCCAGCCGGCCGGAGACCCGGACCGGCAGCCCGGCGAGGTGGGCCTCGACGGCGAGCCGGTAGTCGGGGTCGGGCAGCCGGAGCTTGAGGTCGCGGACCTCGGCGCCGGCGAGCACCCGCAGCCGGACCGAGCCGGGGCCGGCCGGGTCGGCGCGCTTGAGCCTGGTGACCACGCCGACCACGGTGACGGCGACGGCGGGCTCGATGCGCTCCAGCAGTTCGGCGGCCTCGGCGAGGGCGGGCAGGTCGCCGGGCGAGAAGTCGAGGACGACGCGGCGGTCCCCGAAGCCGCCCGGTGTCCCGGCCGCGGCCGACCAGGCGACGGTGAGCCGGGCCGCCGTGGTGCCGCGCACGAGCTCCTCCACGGACCGGACGAGTTCCCGGCTGACCCCGGCCCGGACGGCGTTCTCGAAGGCCTCGGGCCCGCCGCTGACCCGGCGGTAGTCGACCGCGTCGCGCAGCGCCTCCAGGGCGCGGACGAGGGTGGTGACGGCGGCGCGGCCCTCCGGGGCGGGGGTGTAGGCGGTGAGGACGGCGCCCTGTTCGACCACCAGGACGCGGTCCAGGAAGTCCGCGGCGGGCCCGTCCAGCCGGGCTCCGAAGTAGGCGGCCCTGGTCCGGGCCGCCTTCGCCCCGGCGGCGAGCATCCCGCGCGCCGCGCCCCGGAGGCGCTCGGCGTCGTCCCAGGAGGTGGCCCCGGCGGGGCCCGGCGGCTCCCGGCGCCAGCGCAGTTCGTCGCCGGGCACGGCGAGGGCGAGCAGGATCGACCGGGCGGAGGGGGTGCGGGAGCGGGAGAGCGCGGTGACGGCGTCGGCGAGGAGGTCGACGGCGTCGTCGAAGCCGTCCCCGGCCGGGACGAGGAGGCTGGTGCCGGGTTCGCCGTCCGGCGGGGTCCAGCGGCCGTAGCGGGCGGCCGGTCCGCCGCGGCGGACCCAGCCGTGCCGGGCGAGCAGGGTGGCCAGCACCGCGGGGTCGACGGCGGCCGGGTCGGGCAGGGGCCGGACCGGGTCGCCCGGTCCGTTCGGCGGTGTCACGGGGTCGGCTCCTCGCTGCCGGGGCCGGGCGGTCACGGGCTTCCGCCCGCGCCGACCCGGGCCATGATGTCGCAGAGCGCGCGGTCGTCGAAGACCTTGTCGGTGGGCACCCGGACGTTGGTGCGCCGCTGCCCGGTGACGGGGTGGCCGGCCAGGTTGACCCAGTAGCAGCAGTGCCGCAGCTCCAGGGCGTCCGGGCGGGCGCGGAGCCACTGGTCGACCCGGCTCGGCAGCAGCATCACGACCAGGATCCGGGGCACGGCGACCCGGGCCCGGGCGAGCTTGCGCAGGTGGTCGTTGTCCAGGGTGAAGCTGAAGAACCGCCCGGCCGGGTCGGGCGCGATCTGCTGGGTGGCCTTGAGCTGGATCTTGATGGTGACCTCGTCGTCCACGGCGTGCGCCCGGGAGCCGTGGTTGACCTGCCAGTCGATGCCGTTGTCCGGGAACGGCTGGGAGAGCGAGCACCCGGCCGCGGCGGCGACCGCGTGCAGATAGCCGACCTGCAGCGTCTCCATGCACGCGGTGACGGCGAGGTTCCCCCGCAGGACGGCCGCCGCCTCGTCGGGCTGCGGCTGTGTCAGTGCCATCGACCCGTGACCTCCCCCGGGCGCCGGGCCCGTCCGGATTCGAACGGGGCAGTCGATTCGAACGGACGGTCATGGGCAGGATCCCCGGTCGGGCCTGGGCCAAACGGGTTGAAGACCCGTCAGAACCGGGTATCACCCGGGCGCGGAACGCACGCCTGAGGGGCAGTCATGCAGCAGCACTGGTACACCGGCCCACTCGCCTCCTTCGACACCGAGACCACCGGCGTGGACGTGGAGAACGATCGCATCGTCTCGGCCGCCCTGGTCGTCCAACTCGCCCCGGGCGAACCGGCGCGGACCACCACCTGGCTCGCCGATCCGGGCATCCCGATCCCGGACGGCGCCCGCGCGGTGCACGGCATCACCGACGAGCACGTCCGGCAGCACGGCCGTCCGGCCCGCGCGGTGGTGGCGGAGGTCACCCGCGCGCTGGCGGCCGAGGCCAGGGCCGGGCACCCGGTGGTGGTGATGAACGCGCCCTACGACCTGACCCTGCTGGACCGGGAGTTGCGCCGCCATCACGGGCTGGCGCTGGCCGACGGGCCGGCGGCGGCCGGGCTGCTGGTGCTGGATCCACGGGTGCTGGACAAGCACGTGGACCGCTACCGCAAGGGCCGCCGGACGCTGACCGACCTGTGCGCCCACTACGGGGTCGAGTTGGCCGGGGCGCACGACGCGGCGGCGGACGCGACGGCCGCGCTGACGCTGACCCGGCGCATAGGCGCCCGCTACCCGGCGGCGCTCGGCGGGCTCACGGTGGGCGAACTGCACCTGCGGCAGGCGGTCTGGCACGCGGCGCAGGCGCGCGGGCTGCAGAGCTGGTTCGACCGCTCGGGCGCGACGGAACGGGTGGACCCGTCCTGGCCGCTTCGGCCGGCCCGGTGCGGCTGCGGGCGCCGGCTGGAGCCGGAGCACGGCTGCCGGGCGGCGGCGTAGCGGACGGCCCCGGCGGATCGGGCCCGAACGCGCCGCAGGCCCTGACCGGTTTCCTGGTCAGGGCCTGCGTGCTGTCCGGTGGGCGATACTGGGATCGAACCAGTGACCCCTTCGGTGTGAACGAAGTGCTCTCCCGCTGAGCTAATCGCCCGGGCAACGAGATGAACTGTAGCACCGTTCGGGGGTCGTCGTACAACTCGGCCTTCCGGGGGTGCGCCGACGCACCCGCAGAACTCGCGCTCCGCACGGAAGGTGACTGAGCCTCAGCCGATTACCGACGGCCCTTCAGGCGTAATCCGGAAATACACGTGAGGCCCAGCCGATAATCGGCTGGGCCTCACATATCACAATGCATTCCGGTGGGCGATACTGGGATCGAACCAGTGACCCCTTCGGTGTGAACGAAGTGCTCTCCCGCTGAGCTAATCGCCCGGGTGCAGGGAAAACATTACCGCATCCGGACGGGTGGTCCGAACGCCCTCCCCGGTCCCGCCTCCGGGCCCGGGCCGCTCAGCTCTCGTCCAGCGCCCAGGGGGCGACCAGGCCGTAGCGGGCGAGGTACCAGCCGCCCGCCGCGACGACGACGGCCAGCCCGATCGCGGTGAGGGTCAGGTTGCGGCGGCGCACCCTCGGGTCCAGGGCCCGGTGGGCGGCCTCCGCGACCTTGCGGCGGGTCCAGCGCAGCACCAGCTGGGCCCAGACGAACTCGGTGGCCCAGATCCCCATCCCCAGGAAGATCACCACCCAGCCGGGTCCGGGCAGCGGCAGCAGGACCACCCCGAGCCCCACCACGGCGAGGCCGGCCACGAAGACCGCCACCTGCCACGCCCGGTGCAGGGTGCGGGAGCGGCGGACGAAGGCCGGGGCCCGGGAGCCGACCGCCCGGCCGCCGCCGGCCGCGCCATCCGGCTCGACCGCTTCACCCGTTCTCGTGTTCCCGCCCGTCTTGTCGTTTCGCACAGTCATGCCAGGAAACTAACCAAGAAGTGCCTCGTTAATGCCCGACCCGGCCGCTCCGCGGCGATTCCGCAATGCGCCGTAAGGGGTACGACTCGCGCCCGAATCGGGACAGAGGGGTTTACATCGGTCTTGGGGGTGGGATGGTCCGTTCGCCGACGTGCGATTCCCCGAGCGCACACTGAGCGAAAGGCCATGGCGCTTATGAACACCACGGTCAGCTGCGAGCTGCACCTGCGCCTCATCGTGTCCAGCGAGTCCTCACTGCCCGTCCCCGCGGGCCTGCGCTACGACACCGCCGACCCCTACGCCGTGCACGCCACGTTCCACACGGGCGCCGACGAGACCGTGGAGTGGGTGTTCGCCCGAGATCTCCTCGCGGAGGGGCTGCACCGACCCACCGGTACCGGCGACGTCCGGGTGTGGCCGTCGCGCAGCCACGGGCAAGGGGTGGTCTGCATCGCACTGAGCTCTCCGGAAGGAGAAGCCCTGCTGGAGGCCCCGGCCCGGGCGCTTGAGTCGTTCCTCAAGCGGACGGACGCCGCGGTGCCGCCCGGCACCGAACACCGTCACTTCGACCTCGACCGGGAGCTGTCCCACATCCTCGCCGAAAGCTGACCCCGACCGGAGGCGGTCACGCCCCGCCATCGGCGGGGCCGCGGCCCCTGCCGTCAACGCAGCCGTCCTACTCGGGGGCACGGCAGCGGACTCAACCGCGCACGACGCGGTCTCGGGGCCGGTGGACGGCCCGCTCCCACCGGAGCGGGCCCGCAGCACCGCAGGCGCCCGGCATCGAGGCCGGTCACCCACACGGGTGGCCGGCCTCGGTGCCGGGCGCCGCCGTCTTTCCGGGGCGCGCCTCCCGGCCTGCGCGACGAGGAGCGCCCGGTTTCGGATGCTCTGACGGGATCCGTACGCGCCTTCGAAACAACGGGCCACCCCTTGGGGCACAAGGCCCGGTATGGTCTGGGGTAACCGTGGACGCGGGGTATCGGAGTCCCCCTGCGCGAGGAGCCCCCAACGTGCTGATCACCCATGACACCGAGTGCGCGCTGAGCATCCTCGTGGAGCTGCTCAACACCGCACCCGAGGTGTGCGGCGCCGAGCGACTGCCGGACGTCGCCTCGCTCGACGCCTTCGTGGTCCGCCAGGAGATCAGCGAGATCGACTCGCTGACCGAGGACGACCTGCGGCGGGTGCACGAGCTGCGCACCCGGCTGCGCGAGGTGTTCGGGACGGAATCCACCGCGGAGGCCGCCGAGCTGGTCAACGCGATCGTCGCCGCCGCCGGGACGACGCCCCGGCTCACCGACCACGACGGCCACGACTGGCACATCCACTACTTCGCCCCGCACGCCGCGCTCGGTGACCACCTGGCGGCCGAGCTGGGCATGGCGCTGGCCTTCATCCTCATGGCGGGCGAGCGGGAGCGGCTGCGCCGGTGCGAGGCGCCGGACTGCGCGCGGGTCTTCGTGGACCTCTCCCGGAACCGCTCGCGGCGCTACTGCGACAGCCGCACCTGCGGCAACCGGCTTCACGTCGCCGCCTACCGGGCGCGGCAGCGCTCGGCGGAGGCCGTCCCCTCCGTCTGAGCGCCGCGCCGCGGGTCAGATCCCGCGCTTGCGGAGGATCTCCTCGATGTCGGCGAAGTCGCCGAGGCCGTCGTCGCGCTTGCCTCCGGCCGGCTTCTTCGCGGCCTTGGGGGCCGGCGCCACGGCCGGGCGCTCGGGCGCCGGGCCCGCTGCGGCGGGGCGCTCCGGCGCGCTCTCCACCGCGGTGCCGCGGCGGCCCACCCAGCGGGTGGTGACCAGCAGGGCCGCGGAGACGCCGAGCAGCACGATGCCGGTCCACACCCGGGGGTCGAGGACCAGCTTGGCCGCCCAGTCTCCGAACGCCCGGCCGATGGTGCTCGCCAGCGGGAACAGTCCGGTCAGGTAGAGCCCGGCGGGCAGCAGGGCGACCGCGAACCAGCGGGTCGCCGACAGGAAGCGCCGCCGGTAGGCCCGCAGGCCCGCGACGGCCACCCCACCCGCCGTGAGCAGGAAGCTGATCGCCGCACTCAGCACGGGGCCACCTCTTCGCGTCCGGTCGTCCTGGTCATCGGTGCCTCCCTCTCGGTCCGCCCTGGGGCGCACCGCCGGCCGGAGCGGACGCCCACTAGTGGAACACTGGGGGAATGATCGATGGTTCCCTCCCCCGCCTCGAGTTCTGGTGCGACCTCCAGTGCCCGGACTGCCGTACCGCGCTGGCCGACGTACGGGCGCTGCGCGCGCAGTACGGCGACGCGCTGACCGTGGAGCTGCGGCACTTCCCGTTGGAGAAGCACAAGCACGCCTACGCCGCCGCGGAGGCGGCCGAGGAGGCGTTCGCCCAGGGGCACGGCTGGCCGTTCGTCGAGGCGCTGCTGGCCCGGGTCGAGGACCTGGACGCCCGCGGGCAGCAGGTGCTGCTGGACGTCGCCCGCGAGGTCGGGGCGGACGTCGAGGAGGTCGACACCGCGCTGATCGACGGCCGGCACATGCTGACCGTCGACGCCGACCAGGCCGAGGGGAAGGCGATCGGGGTCACCGGCACGCCGACGTACGTGATCGGCGGCAAGCGCCTGGACGGCGGGCAGAGCCAGGACGGTCTGCGGGAGCGGATCGTGGACATCATCGAGGCCGCGCCGGCTTCCTGACGGCACGTCAGAGCGCTTTGCCGTAGAGGTGTTCGGTGACGCGGTAGCCGAGCGACTCGTAGAGCCGGACGGCGACCGCGTTGTCGGTGAAGACGTTGAGGCCGAGGGTGCGCACCCCGGCGGCGAGGCACTCCCGCTCGGCGAGCAGCATCAGGGTGCGGCCGTGTCCCCGGCCCCGGTGGGCCGGGGACACCTCGACCACCATCACCCAGGCGAGCGGCTCGCCGTCCGGCAGGTCGCGCAGGTGCAGGGCCACCCAGAGGGTGCCGTACGGCTCCGGCCCGCCGTCCGCGCCGTACAGGGCGGTGAGGACGACACCCGGGGTGTCGACGCCCTGGGGGAGCAGGTTCTGCCGGCCGCCGCCCGACTTGGCGCGCGCCTGCTCCTCGGTGAGGCCGGAGGCCACGAGCGAGCGGGCGAAACGCTCCGCGCCCCGATCGAGCCAGGGCTGGAGCGCGTCGGCGGCGACCGGGCGCACCACCAGTCCGGCGGGCAGGGCGGGGGCGCCGGCGAGCCGCTTGGTCATCGTCCGCATCCGCTCGGTGTAGCCGAGGGTGGCGGCGAGGGCGCGGGCGACCGGCGCCGACCCGGGGATCTTCACGTCCACCCGTACGCAGCCCCAGGTGCGCAGCACCTCCTCCGCGGCCAGCGCGCCGAACGTGCCGCGACCCCGACCGCGCCCTTCCGCCACCTCCAACTCGGATATTTCGCCCCAGAGTTGGCCACCGTAGGGGGTGGCGGTGGTGCGCAGCGTGCCGACCGGGTGACCGTTCGTCAGAATCCGCCAGCGTCTGGTGCGGCCGCCGGCCGCGGTGGGTGTCTCCGGGCCCTCGGGGCGCAGCGTGGTGGTCATGTCGTGGTCCCTTCCCCTTGCTCGGGAGGTTATCCACGGGCTGAACACCCGGCCGGTTCCGTGGCCCGGGAACGGGGATCAGGGGTCGAGGTCGTCGCCGCTGCGCTCGGCGAAGACGGTCATGGCCTTGGCGGTGACCGGGCCGATGCCGGGCAGCTCACGGTCGTCGACGCGGGTGACGGCCTGGACGTCGCGGGTGGTGGAGGTCAGGAAGACCTCCTCGGCGTCCCGGAGGGCGTCGAGCGGGAGGTCCGCCTCCTCCGCGCCGCACCAGTCGACGACGAGCTGCCGGGTGATGCCGGCCAGGCAGCCGGAGGAGAGGACGGGGGTCAGCAGGCGCCCGCCGATGACCACGAAGACGTTGGAGCCGGTGCCTTCGCAGAGCCGGCCGGCGGTGTTGGCGAACAGGGCCTCGGAGGCGCCGACGCGGTGGGCGGCGGCCAGGGCGACGACGTTCTCGGCGTACGAGGTGGTCTTGAGGCCGGCGACGGCGCTGTGCTCGTTGCGGCGCCAGGGGACGACGGCGACGGCGGTCTCGTCGGGACGGCGGTTGATGGCGCCGAAGGCGACCACCAGGGTGGGGCCGGTGGTGCCGCGCTCGGAGCCGAGCGGGGCCTGGCCGCCGGTGTAGGTCACCCGCAGCCGGCCGAGCGGCGCGGGGTTGGCGGCGAGGACCTGGGTGCAGGCCTCGCGGACCAGGTCGTGGTCGGGGTCGGGCAGCCCGAGGCCTCGGGCGGAGCGGGTGAGCCGGTCGAGGTGCCGGGTGACCGCGAAGGCGCGGCCGTCGACGGCCTTCATGGTCTCGAAGACGCCGTCGCCGGTGGTGAGGCCGTGGTCGAGGACGGAGACCGCGGCGTCGGCGGAGTCGACGAGGGTGCCGTTGACCCAGCTCGTGGTGCTCGTGTGCATCGGGGCTGCTCCTAGGACCCGGGGTTCAGGCCCCGGTCGGGTCGGGTTCGCTGCCCGACGCTATCGCGACCAGGCGGGCGGCCTTCAGTTCGGTTTCCGCCCACTCGCGGTCGGGGTCGGAGCCCCAGGTGATGCCGGCGCCGGTGCCGAAGCGCAGGACGGGCGCGCCGGGGTCGGTCCGGTCGAGCCAGAAGGTGCGGATGCCGACGGCGAGTTCGCCCTCGCCGCGGTCGGCGTCGACCCAGCCGACGGCTCCGCAGTACGGGCCGCGCGGGGCGGTCTCCAGGGCCTCGATGATCCGCAGGGCGCTGGACTTGGGGGCACCGGTGACGGAACCGGGCGGGAAGGTGGCGGCGAGGAGTTCGGGCCAGCCGGCGTCCGCGCGCAGGGTGCCCTGCACGGTGGAGACCAGGTGCACCAGGCCGGGGTGCTTCTCGACGGCGCAGAGGTCGGGGACGGTGACGCTGCCGGTGTCGCAGACGCGGCCGAGGTCGTTGCGGACCAGGTCCACGATCATCACGTTCTCGGCGTGGTCCTTGTCGAGGAGGTCGTCCTCGGTACGGCCGGTGCCCTTGATCGGTCCGGAGGAGACGGTGCGGCCTGTGCGGCGCAGGTAGAGCTCGGGCGAGGCGGTGGCGATCTCGACGCCGTGCTCGGGCAGCCGGATGGTGCCGGCATAGGGGGCGGGGTTGCCGTGGGCCAGCAGGCCGGTGAGGGCGTCGATGTCGCTGAGGTGCGGATCGGGCAGCGGCGCGGACAGCACTCGGCAGAGGTTGGCCTGGTAGACCTCGCCGGCGGCTATGTGCTCGCGGATGCGGCGTACGCCAGCGGTGTAGGCGGCGCGGTCCAGGGAGCTGTGCCAGCTGCCGGCGTCCGGGCCGCGCCAGCCGGCGCCCGAGGGCGGGGCCGGGGCGGGGCGGAGCTCGTCGAAGCGGGCGCAGGTCAGCCGGCCCTCGAAGTCGTAGGCGACGGCCCAGTAGCCGGAGGAGTCGAGGGCGGCCGGGTCCGAAGTGACGTCGCGCAGTCCGGTGGCCAGGCGGCCACCGAAGCGGGCGAGCGGGGTGCGGGGGTCGGGGTGGCCGGACACGGTTCTCCTGCGCGGTGCTGGGCGGCGGTGCCTGAAGTGTAGGTCGGGGGCGCGGAGGCGGCCCTGGTGAGCGCGCGTGCGACGGCGCGCGCGAGCGGGGGCGCGGCCCCGGGCGGGAGGGCGCTCGGAGGGCATCCCCTCGGCACGCTGCGGGAACGGATTTTTAGCTGGCCCGGGAATCCGCTAGAGTTCAACACGTCGCCAGGGAGCGCAGCCGGGAAAAACGGTGAAGCCCCCGGGAGACAGGCGGACGTGGCTCAGTTGGTAGAGCATCACCTTGCCAAGGTGAGGGTCGCGAGTTCGAATCTCGTCGTCCGCTCGATGGAGAACAGTGTAAGATCGTTCTTCGTGTGTTGCCTGGTGGAGTGGCCGAGAGGCGAGGCAACGGCCTGCAAAGCCGTGTACACGGGTTCAAATCCCGTCTCCACCTCCAAGAGGATCACCCGGTTCCACCGGGGGACCTCCCCGCGCGATTAGCTCAGCGGGAGAGCACTACCTTGACACGGTAGGGGTCACTGGTTCAATCCCAGTATCGCGCACGTCGGACCCTCCGGGGTCTGCTGCAGGACCGCCACACCAGGCGCGATTAGCTCAGCGGGAGAGCACTACCTTGACACGGTAGGGGTCACTGGTTCAATCCCAGTATCGCGCACGTCGGACCCTTCGAGGTCTGCTGCAGGACCGCCACACCAGGCGCGATTAGCTCAGCGGGAGAGCACTACCTTGACACGGTAGGGGTCACTGGTTCAATCCCAGTATCGC